>NZ_LT629973.1:1844446-2151854 GCF_900097105.1 Neoakkermansia glycaniphila
CAGTTGGCGAGCAATGAGGCGTTGTAGGAGGTGAAGTCGCGCTGGCCGCCGATGGGGCGGGGGCCGGTGATGCCGGTGTAGTTGAAGCCGTGGTTGAAGGAGTACTGGAAGCC
The DNA here is from genome assembly GCF_900097105.1 of Neoakkermansia glycaniphila. Classification (GTDB taxonomy): domain Bacteria; phylum Verrucomicrobiota; class Verrucomicrobiia; order Verrucomicrobiales; family Akkermansiaceae; genus Akkermansia; species Akkermansia glycaniphila. The sequence goes on from NZ_LT629973.1 coordinate 1,844,560, forward strand.
TACGTCGGACAGGCGGTTTTTGACGATTTGCGCGCCTGTGGAGAGCGGGTCTTCATTGATGACGGCTCCCGGCTGGATGCAGGTGTTGCCGAAGACGTAGATGCCGTCGAGGTAGGGCATCATTTTCGGCGGGGTGGAGGGGAAGAAGACGAGGCGGCTGCCGGAGTCGTCCTTGCGGTTCTGCTGGATGACTGCGTCGGGGGTGGAGACGCCTTTGGTGCGTTTCATGAGCTGTTTGTGGGCAGGCATGCCTTTTTGCAGGCTGGGGCTTACCTGGTCTTCGGGCAGGGCGTGGACGTCGAAACCCTGCCGCGTGTTGAGGTATTTCGGGAGATCGGCCTGCTGTGTGCCGGTGTTGTCTGCGGAGGCTGGCGCCTGGGAGGCCGAGGCGATGGCAGATGCGGCAATAAGCAGGGTGCCTGTAGCCGTGGCCATGGCCTTTTTCAAGGTTTGGGTCGGTTCGGTGGTTTTCATGGTTTGAGTGGTGCGGAGGTTTCCGTTCACCGGGTGAGATGCCTGCGGTTCGTTCGGTTGTTCAATAACTGTTATTCGGAATGCATTGTTTTTCTAACGTGTATGGCTGGATGAGCGTATGCGGAGAAGCCGCGCCATTTTGCATGGCGCGGCTTGTTGATCAATGGGGGTATATCCGTTTTAGGATGCTGGCTGTGTGAGGGCGATTTGCCCGGCAGTGGTGCGGTTACGGTTTGTTTCGGGCAGGTTTGAAATATTCTCCGATAGCTTTTTGCATGGCGTCGGAGCCGTAGCATTTGTTGTTGAGGATGCGGTCGATGTGGGTATCGATGCTTTGATTGTATTTTTCCAGTGCCGGTTCGTAGACTTTCATGATGGGTTCCATCATTTCAGGGGATGGCGATAATTGGGCCGCATGGGCGAAGATGGTTTTGATTTGATCCAGCATTGCGAGGAAGAGCGGTGCGATGAGGTCGGCTTGTGCTTTGCTGGTGGTGCCTTCGAGGATGGCGTCGAGTTTTCCGAAGGCGACGATGAGGTCGGTATAGGCTTTTTCGATGCGTTCGTCGTCGGGGTTGGGGTTGGGAGTCTGTTCGGCGGCAGTTTCAGGCTGGGCCGATTCGGAGGCAGGAGCGGTTTCGGCGAGTCCGGCGGCGGTGAAGATGCCGAAGACGGGGAGCGTCAGTGAGATTGTGCGTATCATTCCGGTAAGATGATAGCTTGGGTAGGTCGGGGTGTCAAGGATGGTGGCCGGGGGTGTCTTGCATTACACGATGGTTCCGGAGTACGGGCCATGCGGTGGCGTTTCTGCTTCGAATAAGGAACCTTCCCCTCTGCAGTGGAAGAGAAGGTTTGTCGGCTGCGGATGGCAGGCTCTCAACGAATGGACGGGTCGATGCCTTGGCCGATTGAGTGCAGGAGGTCTTGCATGTTGCATTCCAGTTCGTTCGATCCGTAGTATTTTTTATTTCCCATTTGGCGTATGAGGCGGAAGAGTGCTTGATCGTAGCGAGGTGCCATGGAGATTCTCCGCTGGGAGAGTATGGCATGCTGTGCTATGTTGGATGGCGGTGCAATTTGTTCCATGTTCGTGTGGAGTTGATTGAGTTTTCTGGTCCATTGCCATGTGTGAAGGAGGGCGTCTTCGGCCGAAGTGTCGTCATCGATCATCGACAGATAGTCCAGAATGATTGTATAGAGATCGCATTCCTGTTGGGCGAGTATTTCCATGTACTCGAAATGATCGGATACGGGAGAGAAGAGTGTTTCGCAGGTTTGCTGAAGTGCCGGCGAGTCGTAATATTTTACGCTTTGCAATTGCTTTATATGGTTTTGTATCTGTGGGAGGAGGGAGGGATCGCCTGTGGGGCAGCTTGGATTGAGACCGGATTGGATATCCAGATTTTGCATTCTTGCCTGCAGGCTTCGCAGGGAGCGCGCAGCGTAATGCAAGTTTTCGGCGGTGGTTTCTGCTGAGGTGTTGTCGGACGTTTGGGCGAGGGCGGCGATGGTGTCTTTCAAAGTTGTGTCATAGACTTTCTGCAATCTGGTGTATTGAGAAGGGTACACATAATAAGAAAGCGTCATGTATTTTGCTGGGGTGAAAAAGTCATGCATGGCATGCCGCAACTTGTCCGAACCGTAAAAATCTTTATTTTTCAGTTCAGCACGATATGTCAAAAGCATGCGTCCGATCGTGCTTTCAATAGAGATTTTTTGGCGGTCGAGTTCCGGCGGCAGGTCGAGTTGGTAAAGGAGATGAAGTATCGTGCGCAATTTGAGCCTGCTCTGTTGCAATAAGGCTACGGCTTCGTCAGCGGTAGCCTGGTCGTGGATTCCCTGCAGTTGAGCTTGCATGATATGGTTCAGGGTTTCCATATCTTTGATGTTGGCTGCGGGATCGGTGTCGGGTGCTATTTGCTGCAAGGCGGTTTTCAGGTCGGCAGCCGGTTCGGCCGATACCTTTCCTGTGCTTGCCGCGAAGAGGGCGATGCCGAGGCAACAGAGCGCGGCATGGGTTGTATATGTGCGGAGGGGATGCATGGAATGAATGTGTTTGGATGAGATGATGGTTGTTGTGGTGTGGACTCAGAGGGTGTTTGTTGTCAGGTAGCTTCGTCGTTCATATCGTGGCGGTAGAGTTCGGCATGTGTTGGGAGGTTCCGGATAAGCGATTCGACGACTTTTTGCAGGTCCGGTGCATTATAGTAATTGTTTTGCATCAGATGGAAGCAGGTGTCGGTGAAGGCGGAGCCGTATTCGCACATTTTTTGGCAGCGCGCGGGCATCGTCTGCGAGGAGTGGCAGTTGATGGCGAAATGTGTATGAAGAGAGTCGAGTTTTTGCAACCATGGCCGAATGAGGAGAAGGGTATTTTCGGCGGAATCTTTGTCATGGACGGAGGCCAATTCTTGCTGGATGACCGTGTAGAGGTCGCATTCCTGCTGTGCGAGCAGTTCTTGATGGACGGAGAGGCCAGACGGAGGGAGGAAGATGGTTTCGCAGATTAGTTTCAGAGCCAACGATTCATGGTAATCAGTTTCGGAGAGTTGAAGGATGTGCTTCCGAATGAGGGGCATGTAGCCGATATTATTGAAGGGAGGTGTGTCTTCCCATCGGGGAAAAGGGGCCAGTGTTTGCATCCTTGCCTGCAGCGTTTGCATGGTGTGCATGAGCGTATACAATCGTTTGGCGGTGCTTTCTGCAGATTCTTGGTTGGTGATGTGTGCGAACATGGATTCGGCGGCGCGTAGCATCATGCCGTAATGAATGAGCAGCTGTTTGTATAATGGCGGCGTGTGGTACATGCCCGTGTCTTCTGCGTTTACCGGGGCGAAGCAGGCGTACAGCGTGTGCAACAATTTGTCCGATCCGTGGAATCTGGCATTTGTGACGCCGCTGTCCGATACAATCAGGGTTGTCGGAGCTGCGAATTGTGAAGTATATTGCAGGAGCAGGAGGCCGGTACGATGCTGGATGTCGAGTTTTCTTTTTTCGAGTTCCGTGGGTAATTGGGTTCGACGCAGGGACGCGACGAGTCCGGCCCATTTGAGGCGGTTTGCGTGTAGCCATTCGGCTGTTTTATCGGCAGAGCCTCGGTCATGGATTGCAGCCAACCGGGATTGGATGGCAAGGTGCATGGTTTCCAGTTCTTTGATGTCGGCTGAGGGATCGGTGCTGGGTGCTGCCTGTTGTGTGGGCTCCGGCTGTGCGGCTTTGACTGTTTGCGTGCCTGTTGCGAGGAGGGCGATGCCGAGTATGATCGGCCACGATGTGGGATGGGAATGTTTTTTCATATGATTGTATGTTTATATTAAATAACGTTTGAGATGAGCTTCGTCCGAAAATATACATTGTTTTGCGTTGAAATAATGGTCGGCTTTCTGTTTGTTTATATTTCTAGTTTTTTGTTTGTTAACGTGTTTTCGTTTTTATTCGTATATTTTTTTTGTGCTGACTATAAAAGATCAATCGATCACGCAAAACGCATTTGTCCGACAAAAAACAATGAGAAAACTCAACGTATGAGTTTCCTCATGGAAAGGATGGTGCCGGGTGTCTGGGCAGGCGGAATGAGCCGTTTTTATGACATGGGCAGGATGTAGGCTCCGTCTGCGTTCTTTTTCATGGGGATGAAGAATGCCTGCATGGCTGCCCGGAGTTCATCCGATCCGTAATATTCGTTCGATTCGAGGATGGCCTTGTTTTGTGCGAGGAGCCTCCCGATGTTGCTGCTTATGTCGAGCAACTGCTGTTTTTCCCCCGAGGTAAGCATGGTTTGGTTCAAGGAGGCGCCGATGGCTGAGAGTGCTGTTTTGGCGTTTTTCAGCTGTGCGGCGGCGGCATCTGCGGTTGGCCTGTCATGGATGCCGTTCAGTTGTGTTTTGATTTCGTCGTATGCCGTTTCCATCTGTTTGACGAGAGTTGCCGGTTCGGTTTTCTTTTCCGCGGACGGTGCGGCGGAAGGAGTGTCCGGAGCGGCTTGGAGGAGTCCGGGGGTGAGTGCAGCCGTGCCAAGGATGAGGGCTGCGCGTATGTGTTTGATTGTTTTGTTCATGGTTGTTTTGTTGGCGGGGAAGAGGTGGCGTTTGTCTGTTGAGGTCAGGCTTCAGGTTGCTGATTGAGGGCTTTTTGCAGTTCCTGTGAGCCGTAGAAGTTTGTTTGTTCGAGTTTGTGTTTCAGTTCTTCGCTCGTTGTCTGGCATTGCCGGAGTTGAGGGAGGAATTCGTCCATGATTTTTTGTTTGAGGGTATCCGGCGGGGTTCCGTATGTATGCACCATGTCGGCGAATGCGGTTTCTTCCGTTTTTTGCTGTTCGGAGAAGAATGTTCGTATGCGGGCGGCTGCGGCGTCGGCCGTGGTTTTGTCGTGTATGGACTGTATTTCCGCAAGGAGGGTTTGAAGGTTGCCGATCATTTGGGTGTAATATGCCCGCATGGCGTGTTCGAGTTTCTGCAGCGCTTCCGGGTCGGTCAGTTCCTGCTGGAGGTTTGCCACGGGGATAAGGCCGGAGGCGATGATGTCGGTGATGAGGTGTGCCAACGGTTCGTTGCCGAAGGCATCATGGAGTCTGATGCGGAGGACTTCTTTGTCGAGAGCCTGTTCGGCAGTCTCTCTGGCTTGTTGGTGGCGGCTGGTGATCGCGTCGACTTCGCTGACGGGGAGTTCTTCAAGCGCTGTTTTGATGCCGGGCAGGGTGCTGCTGAAGTAGTCGTGCATTTGCCGGTAAGTTTGCGCGGCTTTCCGTGCTGCCGTTTCTGCGGTGTTTTTGTCCGTGGCTTGTGCCAGAGCGTTTGCGAGCGCCGTTTTATGGGCGATCATTCCCTGGACATGTGTTTCGTAGGTGTTGGCGTGTCGCTGCCGTTCCGTTTGTGGGGTGGCGGGTTCCGTCTGTCGTGCCGTGCCGGGGGTGTTCTGCGCATGACTGATGTTGGCCGCAAGCAGGCAGGCTGTGAGGAGGAGGTTGGCGTTCATGCGGGTGCGGGGTTAATTTTCGTCCGTTTCCGGCTGGGCTTTTTCCGTTTGGTCTGCGACGGGGGTGGCGTTGTTTTGCTGTTGTGGTTTCTGTTCGGGAGATAGTTCTGCTACGATGTCGGAGAGGTCATTGTTGCGGTAGGTCTTTTTCGATGCCAGGCGTTGTACTTGTCTGTTCAGTTTGTCGGTTGCCTGTTGCATGTGCTCGCCATATGCCCGGTCGATGCGGGTTTGTTCTTCAGGCGAGACGTCATCCGAGCAGATGAGTAGTTCCCTGTTTTCCAGTAATCTGTTTTTCAAATCATAAGCATGTGGTCCTGCAGCGGCTGCTGCCGCTTTGCCTGTTATTTCGGAGAGAAGGTTGCTCAGTTGGTTTGTCAGGGCAATGTTTTGACGAATGAGGATTTCTTTTTCGGGCATGCCGACAGGGAAGTTGTCTTGTTTTTGTTCTGTGATGTTTTCCTGTGCCTTTTGCAGCATGTATTGTTCTTGGTATCGCCGGGAGAGGTATTGCAGCAGAGGTTCCGACTGGTAGACGAGGTAATGGTATTGTCCGGAAGCTTTTCCGGAGGGGAGATGGAGGAAGGGTTGAGTCAGGGGGAGGTATTTGTCATAGAGACGTTTTTGTGTTTCGGGAGGCAATTTTTGCAACAAATCCTGCAGCTCGTTTGTCCAATCATCATTCTTAATTCTGTTAAAATGATTTGGTCGTAAGCGCGTTATCTTCTTTTCTTGTAGCTCGTCGTGCAAAATTCGGATGGTGTCGATTGTTTCTTCGACGCGTTGCCTGTCGTTCGGTGTGCGGATGGAGGAGAGAAGTTTGTCGTGATTGTCGAGCCGTGCAAGATATTGCTGGAATAGTTCGTCGGCATCGGATTCTTCCGGATATTGATAAACAAGGCTTTCCCAGGCTTCGATGAATGAATGGATGGGATCTATCTGGTCCATGTAGTAAGCGATACTGCGTTTGTCGAAGCCGAGTCTTTTGAGTTGTATGGACAGTTTGCTGTCGATGCTTTGCATTTTCTCTCTGTAAGGCTCCAGAATGCGTTTTTGTTCTTTGAATGGTATGCCTTGGAGATCGTCGCGGATGAACGAGCTGTTTTGCAGCTCGTTTCCCATTTCGCGATGTATCATATTCCAGATGTCTTTGGCTCCTGCCTGGGTGGTGGCTTTGGATAGTTGGTTTTCCAGTTCCTGATAATGGGCCAGTATGGCTTGAAGGTGGTTTTCCAGTTGTGCCTGACAGGTGATTGTTTCGGAGCAGCCCGGTTCCTGTGTGCCGTCCGATTGGGCGGTGGCGGTTGCAAGGAGGGAGAGGCCGAGTGCAAGGGTGGCCGGGATGAGGCTGAGATGCTGGCGGATGGTCATGGGGTCGATAGGGTTCTATGTTGAATAACGTTTGAAAGGGGATGTCGTCCGAAAAAAAAAGTGTTTTTTGGAGGATGGAGGAGTTGGTTGCAGGCCGTAATCAGAGGAGTCGGGAGAATTTTTGAATGGCGTTTTTGAGGGTTTCGGAGCCGTAGTAGTTTTTCTGTTCCAGTTTTTTTCGGATGGTTTCCGTGGCGGTGGTGATGGTTTCCATGCGTTGCAGGCGGGGTTGCATGATGCGGTCTCCCATGTCGCGGGGCGGCATTCCGTTTTTCTCGATGATCTGATCACGGGCAGTCTCCATTGTTTGCATGAAGGCAGTCAGTTTTTCTGCTGCCGCGTCGGCAGATGCGGTGTTTTGTACGGTTTGCAGGAGGCTGTTGAGGTGTTCCATTTCTTCGAACATTGTGTCGAAGAATGCGGGGATTTCCCGTTCAAGGATTTGAAGTTTGGCGGGGTCTGTTTGCGTGTTGGCGGATCCGGGCGGGTTGTAATCGATCCAGTGGTCTTCCTGCAGTTTGACGATGAATTCACACATGCGGTCGGAGGTGTAGCCCTCATACACAGAGATATTGCCGATGTGTTGTTGAAACTGTTGCATGGTTGCATTTTTTCTATCGGCATATTGCTGTTCTACACGGTGTTGTTCTTCTTCCGGTGTCTGTTTGATGATGGGCGGCAGGGGGATTTTGTTGAGTTCGGCATAGATGGCGAAGGCCTGTTCCGCTGCTTGATCGGCAGAGGCTTTGTCTTTGACGGTGGCGAGGATGCTGTTGAGGGAGTCGAGCGCTGCCAGTGTGTTCCGATAGTGTTCGTCGTAGGTGGGCAGGGGCTGCTGTTGCCCGGCAGGTGCGGCGGGAGGAGATACGGGAGACGGTTGTTCTGCGGCATGGGCGGCTGTTGCCATAGCGGCAAGGAGGAAGATGGCGGGTTTGTTCATGGGATGATGCGGATTTTGAGGAAGGGATTATGTGTCGGGAATGTGGCTGGTGTTTTTTCTGATGAGGTGCGTGAAGCACCCAGTCGCGAGGCGGGTCAGAATCGGTAGGCAAATTTCAGAAGGGCTTTTTTCAGAGTTTGGGAACCGTAATAGTTTTGCTGTTCCAATTTTTTCTGGACGGCTTTCGTGGCTGCCTTGCCGGATTCTATCCGTTGCATGCGGGATTGTATGATTCTTTCCACCATATTGGGGGGAGTTTGCGCGTGTTTTTCACTGAGCTGATCTCTGCGGGCTTCCGTTTGCTGCATGAACGCGGCCAGTTTTTCGGCCGCCAGATCGGCAGATACCGTGTTGTGTACGGTTTGCAGGAGGGTGTTGATGTTTTCGATTTGTTCCAATGTTTGGTCGAGGAAGGAGGACATTTCCTGTTCGGCGCTTTGCAATTTGGCGGGGTTTGTTTGGAGGCCGGAGGAGTCGGACGGATGGTCGGCGGCCCAGTCGCTTTCCGCGAGTTTGTCGATGAGTTCGCCCATGTGGTCGGAAGAGTAGTTTTTATGCAGGACGATGTTGCGGATGTGTTGTTGCAAGTTTTGTGTGAACGCTTGTTTTGCTGCGGAATATAGGGCATCCACACGGCGTTGTTCTTCTTCGGATGTGTGTTTGAGAGCTGCTGACCGTGGGATTTCGTTGATGTTTTCATAGATGGCGAAGGCAAATTCGGCAGATTGGTCGGCAGATTCCTTGTCCTTGACGTTAGCCAGAATTCCGTTCAGAACCATGAGTCCTGATAAGAGGTTGTGATAATAATCAAGGTAAGTGGGCAGGGGCTGCTGTTGCCCGGCAGGTGCGGCGGGAGGAGATACGGGAGACGGTTGTTCTGCGGCCTGGGCGGCTGTTGCCATAGCGGCGAAGAGGAAGATGGCGGGCGTGTGCATGGGGTTTGGTTTCTATGATGACAGGCTGTCATGGAGTTTCTGGCGAGTCAAGTATTTCTTGAAGGTCGGCGGATTGGTGGTGTTGGTGCCGTTTCAGTTTTTTGAGGATGGTTTCCCACTGTTGGGCGGTTTGCGCCCATTGGTGGTAGTAGGCATTGTCCAGTGCGAGTTCCTGTTCGCGGGGGAGTGCCGCCAGGTCGGCTCGGATGCGGTTTTCGCACTGGGCGGCGATGCCCGTGGTGAAGATGGCCGGGCGGAGGGTGTCAAGTTGTTCCGCCGGTTGAGGGGCGGTGGATTGTTCTTCCCAGCAGTGGGAGAGGAGGAGGCAGGTGCAGAGCAGCAGGGGCCATGTTTTCATGGTTGCCAGTCTAGCGGGGTTGCCCCGTGTCGAACAAGGGTCAAGGGGACAGGAAGTGTCACAAGTCCGTCACAAGGGCGGGCTTGGTTGTAAGGGAGGTTTTGCGGAGGGTGAGGGGTGTCAGCGGAGGGCGTCGACGCAGAGCTGGGACCATGTTTCGAGGCGTTCGTAGGAGGGGCCTGTGAGTTCTTCGAGGGTGTGGAAACGGAGGTTGGCGAGGGCGGTTTCGTTGGCGGCGATTTGATCCGTTTCGAGGTCGAAGCAGTGGACGATGCCGAGGTGGACGGAGCCGACGGGGTTGCTGTCGTCGTTGATGGCGGCGAAGAGTTTCTGGGTGTAGGCTCCTTCGATGCGGAGTTCTTCCCGGATTTCTCGTTCGACTCCGGCCATGTAGGTGTCGAGGTTGTCGGCCAGGCCGTCCACAGGGTTGATGTGGCCGCCGATGCCGACGGATATTTTGTCGTGCAGGCGTGCTTCGCCTCCGGATCCGCCGCGTGTGTAGGCGAGGATGCGGCCGTTGTGGCGGAAGATGGCGTAGGCGATGATTTGTTTGTATTCGGGGGAGTTTTCGGCGAGTTCGCGGTCGATGTAGTGGGCGATGCCGGGCTGGAGGAAGGCGCGGAGGTATTGTTCGGGGGCGAGGTTTACGCCCTGAAAGCTGCCGACGGCGTCGAATGCGGTGCGGGGGACGACGAGTACCTGTTCTCCATGATAGCGTGACATGGCGTTATTACAGGGTGCGGCCGGGGTGTTTGTCAAGTCGTTTTCCCGAGGAGGCGGGCTTTGTTTTGCACAGTCGTGCTTTGCTGTTGACGGTTCGTGTTGTTTTTTTGTAGAATAATCGCGGTTGCGCATGTCTTTTGCGCCCTGCTTTCTATGTCATGAATGAAGAGGCTTTACCTTTGCTGGCCGGTGTTCGTCTGAACGATCGCTATATTGTTTCCCGTACGTTGGGTGTGGGAGGGTTCGGTATTACCTATCTGGCATGGGATGAAGAGGGAGTGAGGCAAGTGGTGGTGAAGGAGTGTATGCCGACGGGGCATGTGTGCCGCGATGCCCAGGGGGATGTGAGGCCGGTTTCGAGTGAGTCGGCGCAGGTGCTGGCGGCTTGTATTGCCAATACGGATCATGAGATCGGCGCTCTGCAGCGGCTTGATGTGGACGGCGTGGTGAAGTTTTACGATCATTTTCTTGAGCGCGGGACGATTTATTACGCGATGGAGTATGTGGAGGGCGAGTCTCTTCAGGAGATTGCGGATGTGCGGGCGGAGCTTGGGCAGCATTACGAGGCGGAGGAGATCAAGGGGCTTTTGCTGAATTTGCTGGAGATTCTGGATAAGGTTCACAAGCAGGGGATTTACCATTGCGATATCAAGCCGGGGAATGTGCTGATTACGCCCGAGGGCAAGACGGTGCTGATTGATTTCGGCGCGGTGCGTTCACGGGAGTTGCAGCATGCAGGGGCGGTGCAGGTGAGTCCCGGGTATTCTCCTCCCGAGTTTTATCCCGGTTTTCGCCGCGAGATCGGTCCGTGGACCGATTTGTACGAGCTGGGGGCAACGTTTTACCGTTTGTTGAGCGGCAGGATTCCGGAGCCGGGCGATCAGCGGTCGATGCGCGACCGTACGCAGAGGCTGGCGCTGATGCCCGCTTTGAAGGATTTGTATCCCCAGCCGCTTTTGGTGGGGGTGGATAAGGCTTTGTCTCCGTCGATACGGGATCGTTATCCGACGGCGCGGGCGTGGATCGATTATCTGGGCAAGCCGCAGGGCGTGTTCATGATGCCGGCGCTGAGTGCGCGCCACAAGAGCCGTGCCTTGGCCCGTGCCAGCGTGGGGGCTCATGCCGTTACCAGAGCTCCGCAAAGCGGTGTGTCTGCCCGGATGGTTGCTTCGATGCATGCCGGACAGGGGGTGAAGCGGCCTACACGTTCATTGGGTTCCAACCATATACCGCGTATGTTCAAGGATACAACAGATCAATCAGAGAAGCCGGATAAGCCGGTGTTGACAAATAAGGGCATTACCCTGAAGTCTTTCCGTTCGGCGCAGCAGCAGAATGCGCCTGCGGGCGCTTCCCCTGCCGCCTCTCCGGCGGCTGCCAAGGGTGTGCCGTCCCGCGTCGGAATGAAGCCGGCTTATACCCCCGCTGCGAAGCCACAGAACGATATGCCATGGATGATGGCAAAGGTGGCTTTGGTGCTGGTGGTGGTGTTCGTGCTGGGTTATTTGATTTTCGGGCGCAATAACGAGCCTGAGCCGAGCGCTCCCGCACCTGCGCCGAAGCAGCGCGTTTACAAGGGCGGCGGCGGTATGGGCGTGCCTGCGCCTGCCGGCTATACGCAGCCTCGTACAAGCGGAGGTTCGCGCTAGGAGGGAGGGTTGCCGGTCCGGTGATGGACCGGGTTGTTGGCGGAGCCGCATGATGCGGCTTCCGTGTTTTGTTGTGTTTGGCGGAGGCGGTGCCGCGACCGTTTTGTGGAGGAGGGTGGCCGTTTGTTGGACGGGAGGCGGGTGGTCGGGATGTTTTACTTGCCGTCGTCGTCCTTGGGGATGGGGGTGCGGTCCACTTCGTCGAGGCGGCGCTGCCAGAGGTAATGGCGCGTTTCCGCGATGAGGACGCCGGTGAGGCCGATGAGGCAGACGAGGTTCGGCAGGGCCATGAGGCCGTTGGCGCAGTCTGCGAAGTTCCAGACGATGTTCGATTTCGGGGTGACGCAGCCGATGAAGACGGCGATGACCCAGAGGACGCGGTACGGGGTGATGAGGCGCGTGCCGCCGAGGTATTGAAGGCAGCGTTCGCCGAAGTAGGACCACCCCAGCAGTGTGGAGACGACGAAGGTGGTGAGGCTGATGGTGAGGAGGTGGGCGCCGAATCCGCCGATTTTGCCGAAGGCGAGGTAGGTGAGTTTTTCGCCGTCGATGGAGGAGATGTCCGGATGGGCCATGATGCTGGTGACGATGACGAGGCCGGTGAGGGTGCAGATGACGACGGTGTCCCAGAAGGGGCCGGTGGAGGAGACGAGCGCCTGCTGGACGGGGTTCGGCGTGCGCGCCGGGGCGGAGATGATGGGCGAGGAGCCCATGCCCGCTTCGTTGGAGAAGAGGCCGCGAGAGACTCCTTTGCTCATGGCGAGCATGATGGCGGAGCCGATGAAGCCGCCGCCCGCCGCCTGCGGGGTGAAGGCGCTGCTCAGGATGAGTTCGACGGCGGGGAGGATGTATTCCCAGTTCATCCAGAGGATGCAGGCGCAGCCGAGGATGTAGATGAGGGCCATGGAGGGGACGAGGGCGGAGCAGAGCCGGGCGATGCCTTTCAGGCCACCGAGGAGGACGAGAGCCGTGAGGACGGTGAGGATGGCGCCGGTGCCCCACGTGGGCAGGGAGAAGGAGTGTTCGAGTACTTTGGCGGCGGCGTTGCCCTGCGTGATGTTGCCGATGCCGAAGGCGGCGATGGCGGTGAGTACGGCGAAGGTTCCGGCGAGCCAGCGGTTTTTTAGGCCGTATTTCAGGGCGTACATGGGGCCGCCGACGATTTCTCCGTTGGAGGCGATGCGGCGGTATTTGATGGCGATGAGTCCTTCGGCAAAGCGGGTGGACATGCCGAGGAATCCTGTGAGCCAGCACCAGAAGACGGCGCCGGGGCCGCCTTCCGCCACGGCGAGGGCGACGCCGATGATGTTGCCCGTGCCGATGTTGGCGGCCAGGGAGACCATGAGGGAGCTGAACTGCGAGATTTCGCCATGTTTTTTGTTTTCCTTGCGGAAATAGAGTTTCATGGCGGTGAGCAGGTGCCGCTGGGGGAAGCGGAGGATGCAGGTCAGGTACAGGTGGGTGCCCATGAGGGCGAAGAGGAGGAGGTAGCCCCACAGGTAATGGTTGCCGCGGGCGAGCCAGTGGTCGAGGAGGTCAAGCATGGTCGGAGTGGAGAGCGTAGCAGAGCAGGGTTCGGATGGTCAAGCGTTTATCCCCGTTTTTTTGCCTCATGAGGGGAGTAACTGTTTTTGAACGATGGAGGGGGGACGTTTGTCATCTCGGTATGAGATCTGAAAGCGGTTCCGTTTTAGCTGCAATTTTGAGTGTTGTCATTCCCGGTCTCGGGCAGTTGTACAAGGGGTATTTTCTTTGGGCCGTCTTCTGGTTTGTGACGGTGACGGGGCTGTATGCGCTGTTCGGCTGGTTTGTTCTGATTCTGATTCCGCTTCTGATGCATATCATTTGCATTGTCCAGGCGTATGTTTTGCCCCGAAAGACCGAGTAGGAGGCGGGTTCGGCGTGATTCTCAGTTTGTGTTTTTATTCGATTTATTTTAAATAATATTCGTTTTACTATTTGCAGGTGGCGGATTTCATATCCGCTTTGTTTTTCGTCTTTACAAGTAAGGAGGGTTTGAGGGCATTTCGTCGCATTCCGGATGCGCGCACCAAAAGGCAGTGCGATAATAAATATATTATCAAAGATATCGTTTATTTGGATTGACACAGGATATGAAATCCGTGTATTTTCTGTTGGACAGGTGCATCTGTCCCCCCATGAAATGATGAAACCTAAGAAGTCTATTGTTACAGTTGTTCTGTTGCTGGTGGCAACAAGTGCTGATGCAGCCGTTTCCCTGACGGATGTGTACAAGTTCGACAGCAATTTGACGTCGCAGAACGGTTATACGATGCAAGGCCAGGCTTCCTCCGTGAGTTATACCAATGGCGCGGCGGTGATCCACTCCAATGTTGCCGAGGCAGGCGGATATTATTTCGGTGCGGCTCCCTACAATTTGACGACGAACTGGGCCGTGCAGATGGATATCAAGTTCCAGAATACGACCGGTACTGCCGCCAAGATTTTCGCGTCGAACAATAATGCGACAAACGGCCTTTCTCTTGCGGCGACGAATAGTGCCGACGGTTATACGTTCGCTCTCTGTTCCGGCAACGGGTGGAACGGATACAGCAGCACGACTCGTGCGGCGACATCCAACCTGCAGAGTACGGCGGATTTTCTCAAGCTGTCCATTGTCAACAGGGGTGGCAATATTTACATGTTCGCCGGCGATCAGCAGCTTTCTTTCGGCAACGGCAGGGATTTTCTGACGGTGGCCGAGACCGGGCTTTCGAGCGGACAGGCTGTGCTCGGCGGGTTCATGCTGGGCTTCGGTCCGGGAGGAACCAATGGCATCAGCAGTTCGAACGATCTCACGGTCGGCAATCTCAATGTATATTCGTTTGCCGCTTCCGACAGTCTCGATGATGTGAAGGCGGCCATGGGCATTCCGGAACCGGCGGCGGCAGCTTTGGCCGTTCTGGGGTTTGCCGCATTGGGCTTTCGCCGTCGACGCATTCGGTAAATGCCGTTTAAACAATTCTCTCAATATAATTATACCATGAAAACCATCAATCATATTCTGTTGTGCGGTACTCTGCTGGGCGGAGTGGCAACGGCAGCTCCTTCCTTGTCCAAGGATGATATATCCGTTTATTACGATTTTACGGTCGTGAACGGTTCGGGGGCGACCGCCCGTCTGGGTGCGGTGATCGCTCCTTCGGGTTCCCAGTTCAACCCGTGTTTGGGGAATGCCAATGTGTTTTCCGCGACGGGCGGTTACAAGGGGAAGGGTTATCTGGTGTCCAATGCCGCCAATTTCTATTCTCCCTCCTGTGAGAATCTGCAGGGCGCGGGTATCAATTATGCGTCGCAGGGTATGGCTTTTTCCGTGAAGGTGCGCGATATGGGGACTGCAGGTGTGTCGCTTTGCAGCTATTTTGCCGGCAGTACGCAGGGGGATGCTTCGTTCCTGTTTACGGGCAATACGGTGTCGACTCCGGGCTACGGCGGGAGCTGGACGTATGCATCCGACCGGAAGAGCATTACGGCACATACGGGAGCGACGATTGGCGATCTCTCGTCTCTGGATTCCGCTCCGTGGCAGTCTCTGGTGGTGAGCGTGGCTTCCACGGGCATCGTGTCCCTGTATGTGGACGGTTCCCTGTTCGCCACATCGACATCGGCATGGAATCGCATGGCCGGCAATCTGAAGAGTATCCGTCTGGGCGCCAACGGTGAGAATACTTCGGCGCGCGGCGACGGGCAGTTTTCCGATTTCGCGATCTGGAATAAGTCTCTGACTGCCGACGATGCTGCATGGCTGGCCAATAACGGTACGAATGCCCTGCTGCCTGAGCCTGCCACGGCTTCTCTGGCTCTGCTGGGCTTTGCCGCTTTCGGTCTGCGCCGCCGCCGTTCCCTGTAACGGCTGAAAGTATGATTTTCCGGGCAGGATTTCCCGTGTGGGGAGTCCTGCTTTTTCATTGGCGGCGAGGGTGGTGCGGTGTGCGTGCGGAGCTGGGTTCGTTTTGCTTGCGGAGGTTTGTCAGGCCGTTTCCACGTATTGACTTATGGGTGTTGCTGTGCTAGCATCCCGCGCATGAGCACGCCCGCGAAGAGCTATAAGGATACGATTTTCCTTCCCGATACGACGTTCCCGATGCGCGGGGACCTGACGAAGAATGAGCCGGTACGGCTGCAGAAGTGGGAGGAAGGCAAGCTCTATGAACGTATTCTGAAGCGCCGTATGGATCAGGGTGCGCCGCTTTT
Organism: Neoakkermansia glycaniphila; assembly: GCF_900097105.1. Taxonomy (GTDB): domain Bacteria; phylum Verrucomicrobiota; class Verrucomicrobiia; order Verrucomicrobiales; family Akkermansiaceae; genus Akkermansia; species Akkermansia glycaniphila. Next base: position 1,860,199 of record NZ_LT629973.1, read on the forward strand.
CGTGCTGCACGACGGGCCTCCCTTCGCCAATGGCGATGTGCATATGGGCACGGCTCTGAATAAGATTCTGAAGGATCTCGTGCTGAAGACGAAGACGATGGCCGGGTTCGCCGCTCCCTATGTGCCGGGGTGGGATTGCCACGGGCTGCCGATCGAGTTCAAGGTGGTGCAGGAGGCCCGCGATCTGGAGCCGGCGGAGATTCGCCGCCGCTGTACGGAGTTCGCGAAGAAGTATATCGATATTCAGCGCAATTCTTTCCGCCGCCTGGGCGTGTTCGGCGAGTGGAGGAATCCGTACCTGACGATGAATCCCGGTTACGAGGCCAATATCCTGCGGCTGTTCGCGAAGCTGGTGGAAGACGGCGCGGTGTACCAGAGCCGCAAGCCGGTGCAGTGGTCCTACGGTGCGCATACGGCTCTTGCCGAGGCTGAAGTGGAGTATCAGGAGAAGACGAGTACGACGGTGTTCGTGGCGTTCCCGCTGGTGGAGCAGGTGGAAGGCGTGGATGCCTCGATGGTGATCTGGACGACGACGCCCTGGACGCTGCCCGCCAATGTGGCGATCGCTCTGCATCCGCTGCTTGAGTATGTGCTCGGTGCATTCGTGAAGGATGGCGAGACGAAGAATTTCATTGTGCTGCGCGAGCTGGTCGGAGCCTTTACGGAGAAGACGGGCTGGGCGATGGCCGAAGAGCTGAAGGCCTTCCGGGGCGATGCGATGGAGAACCGCAAGGCGCGCCATCCTTTCCTTGACCGGGATTCCCTGATTATCACGGCCAATTTCGTGACGACGGATACGGGTACGGGCGCAGTGCATATCGCCCCCGGCCACGGTGCGGACGACTATAATGCTGGCCGCCAGTACGGGCTGCCGGTGATTTCCCCGGTGGACGACGACGGCAAGTATACGGATGAGGTGGGCGTGCCTTCCCTCGTGGGCAAGCATGTGTTCGATTCGAACGGGGCCGTGATCGAGATGCTGCAGGAGCGCGGCGCGCTGCTCGGTACCGAGTCGTACAAGCACCAGTATCCGCACTGCTGGCGTTCCAAGACGCCGATCATTTTCCGCGCGGTGGAGCAGTTTTTCATTTCGATGGAGAATCTGCGTCCGAAGGCTCTCGAGGAGATCGACCGTACGACGTGGCTGCCCGCATGGGGCCGCAATCGCATTTACGGTACCGTGGAAGCGCGCCCGGACTGGTGTATTTCCCGCCAGCGTACATGGGGCGTGCCGTTGCCGGTGTTTTTCGACGAGGCGGGGAAGGCCGTGCTGGATGCCGCTCTCGTGCGCAAGGTGGCCGATCTGGTGGCCGAACACGGTTCCAATATCTGGTTCGAGCTTTCCGAGGAGGAGCTTTGCAGCCGTCTCGGCCTGCCGACGACGTACCGCAAGTGCCGCGATACGCTGGATGTGTGGATCGATTCCGGCAGTTCGCACATGGCGGTGCTGGACAGCCGCCCGAATCTTCCCGCTCCCGCCGATTTGTATCTGGAAGCGACGGACCAGCACCGAGGCTGGTTCCAGAGTTCGCTGATGCTTTCGGTGGCATGGCGCGGCAAGGCTCCGTACAAGGCGGTGATGACTCACGGTTTCGTGGTGGACAAGGATACGCGCAAGAAGACTTCGAAGTCCGATGCGAAGAGCGGCAAGCCGATCGATGCGGTGTACTATTACGATAAGTACGGCGCGGATATCGTGCGCCTGTGGGCCGCTTCGGTGGACTGGCAGAATGAGGTGCCGTTCGGCGAAGATCTGTTCAAGCAGGTGACGGAGCCGTACCGCCGCCTCCGCAATACGCTGCGCATTCTGCTGGCGAATCTCGGCGATTTCGATTTTGCGACGGATGCCGTGGCTCCGGCCGATATGCCTCTGCTGGACCGCTGGATCATGGAGCGCCTGAACGAGGTGATTTCCTCCGTGCGCGCCGCTTACGAGGCTTATGATTTCCGCAAGGCGTTTTCGATTATCAACCAGTTCTGCGCGACGGATCTTTCCGCTCTGTATGTGGATATTACGAAGGATCGCCTGTACTGCGACGAGCGCGATTCCCGCCGCCGCCGCGCTACCCAGACGGCGATGTACCATGTGTTCCACTCCCTCTGCCTGCTGCTGGCTCCGGTGCTGGCCTATACGGCGGATGAGGCATGGGAGCATGCCGGACGCGAGGGAAGTGTGCACGAGCAGGATTTTCCGGCGGAGTTCGCCGATTTCAAGTCTCAGGAGGCGACGGGTATTTTCGACCGCCTGCAGGAGATCAAGTCCGTGATTCAGGTGGCGATCGAAGCTCAGGTGCAGGCCAAGGCCTTTGCCAAGAATAACGAAGCTGCCGTGGAGCTGACGGTGCCGAACGGCGAGAACGAAGATGTGGTTGCCCTGCTGATGGATCGCGCCTTCGCGACGGAGTTCTTCATCATTGCCGATCTGAAAGTAGGTACGGGCGAAGCTCTGGCTGCCACGGCCGTGAAGTCTCCCTTCGAGATGTGCCCGCGCTGCCGCCGTTACGAACCGACGGATGCCGATGGCGTGTGCGAACGCTGCGCCAATGTGATGGCTTGAATCCGCCTGTGTAACTCTCTTACGGAAGTACTGCATGAGCGACCAGCAATCCCCGGAGATGCAAGATCTCCAGAAGAAAGGCGGCCGCCAGTCCCTGACGAAGGGGCTGGTCATTCTCGTGGCCGTGTTGTACCTGCTTGATCAGGCGACGAAGTGGTGGATCGTGTTCGACTTCAAGGAGCCGTTGTCCACTCCCGTGGGGCTGGTGATCGAACAGGTTCCCGTGGTGCAGGATTTCTTCGGGCTGTTTACCTTCAACATTATCCGCGTACACAATACGGGGGTGGCGTTCGGTATGGGGAACGGTACGGCATGGTCGAGCTATGTGTTTCTGATGATTCCGGTCGTGGCGTTGATCGGGCTGTTCTGGCTGTTCCGCCGGGGATTTTTCGAGACGAAGCTGCTGCGGCTGGCATGGGCCTTTATCACGGCGGGTATTCTCGGGAATTTGACGGATCGCCTGACGCAGGGGTTCTTTCTGGCGGGAAGTGAACATTTGTCCTTTCTGCAGAATCTCATGAATGGGTACGTTGTGGATTTTCTCGATGTTTCCTTCCCGTGGATCAAGGGCGAGTCGTGGCCGAGCGGCTACCATTGGCCGGCCTTCAATGTGGCGGATGCGTGTATTTGCACGGCTGCCGGGTTGTTCCTGATCGGCAGCCTGATTCTTGATGCCCGCAAGAAGCGGGAGAAGGAGGAGGCCGTGCGCCTGCCCGAAGAACCGTAACCTGCCTTCAACTTTCATTCCATCCTGCCATGACGATTCCGCATTCCCTGATTTCCGTAATGGCCTGTATGGCGGTTCTGCCGCTGCATGCGGAAATACGTCTGGAAAAGGAGGCGCTGGATTTGCGCCCGGAGCCTTTGCAGGATGAGATCCGCACGTCCGTTTCTTTTTCCAATGCGGGGAACTCCTCCGTGAAGGTGACGCGTGTGAAGCCGCTGTGCGATTGCACGGATGCCTCGCTGAAGGGCGGCAAGAAGGAGTATGCCCCCGGTGAGAAGGGCGAGATCGAGCTGACGATGCGCCTCGGAGCCTTTACTGGGAAGATCGAGAAGTTCGTGGAGGTGAGGACTTCGGACGGCAAGACGCAGAAGCTCGCGCTGCGCGTGGATATTCCCGAGCTGATGAAGGTGCAGCCCAAGGCTTTGCAATGGACGGTCGGGCAGAAGCCGAAGGTGCAGGAATTCACGATCGATATTGATCCGAAGGTGGCGTTGAAGCTGACGGATGTGAGCCTTGTGGGGAGCGATTTCGATTACGAGCCCGTGACGGTGGCACCCGGCCGCAAGTACCGGGTGGTCGTGACTCCGAAGAGTACCGCGAAGGGGGCATTCAATACGCTGTGGATCAAGACTGATTCGAAGGACCCTCGCTATGCGAAGCGGTCGTTTTTCCTGAGTGTCAATCCTCCCCGCAAGTAAAGTCATGGTCAGGGATGCCTTCAGCCAGATTGTCCGTGTCGGCCTCATCATTCTGGGTGTGGCGGTCGTGCTCTGCTATATGGAGTACGCATGGTTTGCGCCGGGCAGGGTGCCGCCCTGCGATCAGGCGCGCCTGCCGAAGGGGCATATTTGCCTGGAGACGGCGTTGAAGGACTGGGGCGAGCGCATCGTGTGGGTGGATGCCCGGAGCAAGCGCAGCGCGGAGCATGAGCGGGATCTCGGGTATATGCTGCATGCGCTGGGCCGTTCGTTCCCCATCCGCAAGGATGCGGAGTTCGAGGAGTTGAAGGCGGCGGCGATGCCGCGCCTGCATCAGGCCGGGTTTCAGGGGGAGTGCATTATCGTGTTCTGTGCGCAGGATTGCACGTCTTCGCAGGAGATAGCCGATGATCTGGCCCAGTACGGGCTGGAGGCTCCGGTGTTCGTGCTGGAGGGCGGATGGGATGCGATCAAGCGCGACGGGCGCCTGTTGAAGTAAAAGGGGTTGGCTTTTGTTAACGCCTTGTTTGTCCTGATCTTCTCTCAATCTTGACTGGGCCGGGAAAAAGGGGCATGCTGTGGGCATGAGCGATGATGGGCAGATTCCCCTGTTCGAGGAAGGCGTGGCGGCAGGGTTTCCTTCTCCGGCACAGGATGCCATCGACCGGACGCTGGATTTGAATGAGCTGTGCGTGCGGCATCCGGCGGCGACGTATTTTGTGCGCGCACGGGGTGATTCGATGTTGGGTGCGGGTATTCACGACGGCGATGTGCTGGTGGTGGATCGTGCGCTCGATGCCCGCGATGGCGATGTGGTGATTGCGGCGTTCGAGGGGGAGTTTACGGTGAAGCGGCTGGATAAGTCCGGAGGCGGTGTGCGGCTGGTGCCGGAGAATCCCGCCTATCCCGCCATCGAGGTGCGGCCCGGCGTGGAGTGTTCGCTGTTCGGCGTCGTCACTTCCGTCGTTCACTTTTTCCGCTGCCCCGCCTGATGTTCCTTCTTTTCGATTGCAATAATTTCTTTGCGAGCTGCGAGCAGATTTTCCGGCCGGACTGGCGCGGGAAGCCTCTTGTTGTGTTGTCGAATAACGATGGCTGTATCGTGGCGCGGAGTGCGCAGGCGAAGGCGCTGGGTATCGGGATGGGGGAGCCGTATTTCAAGGCGAAGCCGGTGCTGGATGCGAACGGGGTGGTTGTCTGCTCCGGAAATTTCGCGCTGTATTCGGATATTTCTCGCCGCGTGATGTCGCTGCTGGAGGAGGAATGCCCGGAGATGGAGCAGTACAGTATCGATGAGGCGTTTGCGAATGTGGGCGAGGGGTCGGAGGAGGTGTGGCTGGATTTTGCACGGCGCATGCGGCGCAAGATTGCCCGGTGGACCGGGATTACGGTGAGTGTGGGCATTGCCCCGACGAAGACGCTGGCCAAGCTGGCAAATGAGACGGCGAAGCATGATGCATCCTTGCAGGGGGTATTTTCCCTCGCTGCGGAGGAGGGCCGGCTCGCGTTTCTGGATGGCGTGCCTGCCGGGGAGCTGTGGGGCGTGGGCCGCAGGCTGGCCCCGAAGATGCGGGCGCTGGGGCTGCGCTCGGCGGGAGATTTGGCGAGGGCGGATATGGCCTGGCTGCGTGCCTGCTTCGGGGTGCATGGCGAGAGGCTGCACCTGGAGTTGAACGGTGTTTCGTGTTTTTCCGGCGACGATGAAGGGGATGTGCGCAAGCAGATTATTCACAGCCGTTCGTTGAAGGATGGTATTCGGCAGAAGGAAGCTTTGCGGGAGGTGCTGTGCCGTTTTGTGGAGTCGGAGGCTCGCGGCCTGCGGAAGGAGAAGCTGCTGTGCGGCAGTGTGGGGGTGTTCTTGCGGACGAGCTATTTTGCGGATGATCCGCAGGCGATGTATTCCAACGGTGCGACGGTGCGCCTCGATGTGCCGGGAGACGATACGCGGGTATTGACGGCGGCGGCGGTTGCTCTGCTGGATGCCGTGTGGAAGCCGGGGTATTCCTATAAGAAGATCGGCGTGGTGCTGGGTGAGTTCCAGTCTCCTGACTGCGTGCAGCTTACGTTCGGCTCTGCGGGGAAGGTTTCCGTGCCGGATCGGCTGATGCAGACGCTTGATGCCCTGCATCAGGCCGGGCACCGGGTGCATTTTGCGAATCAAGGGGTCTCCCAGCCGTGGCGCAGGCAGTATGTGAGCCGCCATTATACGACGCGCTGGAGCGATATTCCCGAGGCCCGGTGAAATCGCGCGGCAGTTGACAAGGGGTCGAAGGGGAGGTATAACCGTCGGATGGATATTTTGGGGTTTGCCTGGGTGCTGTATGTGCTGCTGACCGTGGCGTGCATTCTTGTGCCGTGGGTCAGGAATCGCTGCCGCTCATATGCGGCGATGGCAAAATCGCGCCGGCATTTCCGCCGGATCGGGAGGATGTGAACGGTCAGCAGGTTGTAGCCGGGCGGTTCGGGACGTGTTCGAAATTTTGTTATATACAAAAGTCTTGTCGCCCTGCTGCTATTGTGTTAAATAATAATCGTTCCATCATTCTTTCTATGAATAAAATTCTGTTTACTGCCATTATTTGCGGTTTGTCGCCGTCCGTATTTGCTGCCGATTATACATGGAAATCGGGCAATAGCGCGAGCGCTTCGTTTACCGATCAGGCGCATTGGGACGGTGCGGGCGCATCCGGTTCCATCAACGATCTCAATGCGTCCGGCAATCGGTTTATCATTGGAGACAATACGACGATTACGATCGGTCAGAATTCCATCTTTCTGGGTAATGCCGATGCGGTGATCGGAGATAATGTAACGACGGGGCAGCAGTGGGCCAGCCAATGGTACAATGTGACGATCGGCAAAAATTATACATGGACCGGTTCCGGCGACGGTTTCAAGTTCCGGAACAGGTTGACGACGCAAAGCGCGCTGTCGGCCATTTACTGGAATGGCGCGAATAATGCGACAGGGCTTGCTTTCGGCGGGGGCGTGGTGGATTTGGGGTTGACCGGATCGCTGGTAGGGCAGGGTAACGATCGGGGTTTGACGAATGCGTCCAAGGTGACGATTACAGGCAGTCTGAAGCTTCGCGATACGACGCTGGCGACCGGGTATGCGATCCAAAGCCGTACGCTGGTGAGTGGAGATTTATGGAATCGCGAGGCGCAGATCTATTCCTTTACGGATGAGAACGGCGCGGCTCTGACGAATCTGAATGCGCAGACCGGCGCGGGCGACTGGGCAGCCGCTTCATGGGCAGGCAGTACGGATCAGGATGAGCTGGCCCGCCATTTTGGCGAGGTGTATTATACGTTTGACGAGGGCGGCAACAAGGGTATCGTTGCCCACTATATCGTGGCGAATCCCGGTCTTGTGCCCGAGCCTTCGACTGCAGTTTTGGGGATGGCCGGCATGTTTGCTTTCGTTGTGCGCCGCCGCCGCTGCGCCTAAGAGATCAAAAAATATAAACCTTCAGCGGGCAGTAGTAATACTATTGCCCGCTTTTTGTGTTTGCGATGAAACTCAGCGATAATAATGATCGATCGCTTGGGTGACGATATTTTCATGAAAAGGTAGAGATTCTCTTGACAGTGAAGTCGGATGTTTATACTTTGTGCAGGATGAACAGGAATGTCTTTTCTGCTGCAAAACACGGGGTACAGGTATTTTATTCCTATATTGCCCGACATCCGTGGCTGTGTTCCTTCCTGTTGTGTGCAGTATCTGGATTGCTCGTTTGGTGCAAGGGTGCTGTTATTTTACACAATGACGATATACAATTGCAGTTTCTACTGACGAACGGAGGGTGCGGTTATTCTCCATATTTGCTGCATTCCGGGTATCTGTGGGGATATTGGTGGAGTATGGTAGCACAGATATTACCTGTGCATTCAGCATGGATGATGCTGGCGAATATGATTCTCCTGTTCGTTTCTCTGTGGATATCATGTTTTCTGTTTTTTAGCAGAGCGTTTTCCAGATCAAGGGAGCAGGAGCCTTTTTATTTGTGGTCGCGTACTATTTTGATTCTGCTGGTATTTTTTTGTATTCGAATACTTTTGGGTATGCCTATGTATACCTTGGTTTCCATCTCGTTGCTTCTGGCAGGTATGGGCTTTATATTGCTTCCGTCCCGAGAGATGAAAGCATGGAAAAGGTATGGAGCAGGGGCTATATTGTGTTTTATTGCTTTATGCATCAGGATCGATTCCTTATATGTGGGATTGGTTTACTTCGGAGTATTGAGTGCTCTGATTGTTTGCAATAAAGGTAAGAAGATGTGGAGACAGATAGGAATATGCGGATTGGGGTTGTTGGGAATAGCCGGATGCGTATGGGGTGTCAATTATGTAGGGAATGTTCAAAATAAAGAGATTGTTCAAACTTTGAGTTTTTTGAAAAAACGCATTTCAATTCAGGATATTGCAGATAATTCCGGAATTGACAAGTATGATCGCTATGCTCGTGACTGCAAGATTACACGCGAGCAAATAGATATGTTCAAAGCATTTATTTATGTGCCAGAAATGGAGGAATCAGGGCAAATGGATCAAGCCGTGTCGATCCATCAGGTTGGGATGCGTGGTCTATTCGGTTTGGATTGGTTGGCAAAGCGCGGGATTTTGTCGCCAGAATGGAATGAATTGTCTAAAATAAGACAATCACCTGTTGCCTTGTCATTATGGGTGTGCTTGTGTCTTGCTGGTTTCCTCTATGCATTCGTCTCTAAGAGAACATGGCATGTTCCTGTTTTATATGGGATGTTTGTTGCATGTATTGTGTTTTTGCTGTTAACACAACACAGATTGTTGGATCGTGTCTATTTTCCGGTTGTGATGATGGCCTTGATTGGAATGGGGGCGTATTTGCCAAGAAAAGCGGCGTATGCGATTGAAAAATGGAAGCTTTACCTACTGGTTGCCGTGATGGGGGCAGGAACTTTATTTGTATTTCGCCATGATCGTCACGGTTTGGTGCACTTGTTGGATTCTGAATCCTCTCCTTCTGTAGACCAAGTGTCGTGTCGAGAGTATGTGCAAGCGCATCCTCATACGATTTTCGTGTGTGCTGCTCCACTTGAGATGCTTTTTCCGGAATCTCCGCTGGATTATTCTTGCGATTTATTCAGGACAACGAATGTGATTCCGGTGGGTGGTGCATGGATTTATTATACTCCGGCATATAAATCGTTTTTAGTAGCCCACGGTATGAGAGATCCTTATGTGGCATTGTTGGCGGATCGAGTCGTTTTTCTTGTGGGCAGCCATGGACAAGTGAAGGCAACAAAAATTCTGCAGGGTGTGAAAGAGTCAGTCGAGCGAAAGACAGGGCAGAGTATGGAATGGCGCCTCATTGAAGACAATGGCAAATTTTCGTGTTGGAAAGCTGTACGTGTGGAGTTTTGACGCATGCGAGGTGTGACCCTGCGCCGATCAGATCAGTCCAGCGCGTAGCGGATGGCGGAGATGGCGAAGAAGGTGGCGGTTTCGACGCGCAGGATGATGGGGCCGAGGGTGACGGGGAGGAATCCGTGGGCGGCTGCGGCTTCGTTTTCCGCAGGGGTGAAGTCTCCTTCGGGGCCGACGAGGATGGCGGCTTGCCGGATGTGGGCTGTGCGGGCCTGTTCAAGGACGGTGCGCAGGGGCTGGGCGGTGTCCGTGAGGGCGGCATGGATTTTGAGGGGGGGAAGGCCGGCGTGTGTGAGGAAGTCGCGGTAGTCCATCGGGAGTTCGACTTGCGGCAGGGTGTTCTGACCGCATTGTTTGCAGGCTTCGAGGACGGTGCGCCGCCATTTTTCGGTTTTGGCTTCTGCTTCGCCGGGTTTCAGCCGGACGATGGTGCGTTCGGTGATGAGGGGGATGATGCGGGAGACTCCGAGTTCGACGGCTTTCTGGATGATGAGTTCCATGTTGCCGCCTTTGGGGATGGACTGGCAGAGGGTGATTTCTGCGACGGGCGGGGGCTGGGGGAGGTCGGCCACGGGTTCGAGGAGGAGGCCGGAGCTGCCTCTGGTGGCGGTGATGCGCGCTTCCGCGGCGCGGCCCCTGCCGTCGAAGACGGTGCAGGTGTCGCCTTCGCGGAGGCGCATGACTTTGAGGGCATGCTTCGCTTCGTCCCCCGCGAGTTCCCAGGCGGGGGCTTGCCATGCATCAGGCGGCAGGTAGAAGCGGGGCATGCGGGGGTTAGTCTTTGTCTTTCAGGAAGCGGGCGGCTTTTCTGAGGTATTCCTCATACTGGGGCTGGTTTTTGGCCGGGGTGAGCGCAGCGGCGAATTCGTCGAGTTTGGCCTGCTGGTCGCGGCTGAGGCCGGAGGGCGTTTCGACGTGGATTTCGATGAGGAGGTCGCCCGTGGCTCCGCCCTTGAGGGATTTGATGCCTTTGCCCCGGACGCGGAAGATGGTGCCGGACTGGGTGCCTTCGGGGATTTTGATGCTGGCCGGGCCTTCGAGGGTGGGGACTTTGAGTTTGCCCCCGGCGATGGCGAGGTTCAGCGGGATGGGCATGGTGGCATGGAGGTCCTGGCCTTCGCGCTGGAAGATGTCGTGTTTTTTGACTTCGATGAAGACGTAGAGGTCGCCGGTGGCTCCGCCGTGGGTGCCGGCGTCGCCGTTGCCCGAGGAGCGGAGTTTGGTGCCGGTGTCCACGCCTGCAGGGATGCGCATGGTGATCTGGGTGTCTTTTCGTACGCGGCCTTCCCCCCGGCATTTCGGGCAGGGGTCGGAGACGATTTCTCCGGTGCCTCGGCATGTGGGGCAGGTGCTTTGCTGGACGAAGAAGCCGTTCTGCTGGGTGATGACGCCCTGGCCGTGGCATGTGGGGCAGGTTTTGAAGCCGCTTTTGCCGGCGCGCGATCCTGTGCCGGAGCAGGCGTCGCAGGCGACGAGGCGTTCGATTTCGAGGGTTTTTTCGCAGCCTTTGGCGGCTTCTTCGAGGGTGATGTCGAGGTCGTAGCGAAGGTCGGCTCCCGGTCGTTTGGCGGAGCGCCGCTGGCCGGAGCCACCGCGGCCGAAGGCTTCCGAGAAGCCTCCCATGCCGCCGAACATTTGGGCGAAGATGTCCATGGGGTCATGGAATCCTCCTCCTCCTGCCGGGCCGCCTGCGCCTCCCATGCCTCCGTTTTTGAAGGCGTCGTGGCCGTAGCGGTCGTAGGCGGCGCGTTTGTCGGCATCGGAGAGGACTTCGTAGGCTTCTCCGAGTTCCTTGAATTTTTCTTCGGCGGTTTTGTCATCCGGGTTGCGGTCCGGATGGTATTTCATCGCCAGTTTGCGATATGCTTTTTTGATGTCGGAGTCCGTCGCGTCGCGGGCTACTCCGAGTACTTCGTAGTAATCTGCCATGAGTGTGGGTTTAAAGGTGGTGCGCTCCGGTGGGTGGATCAGGCTTCAGGCGCCGGGTCGGCGGCGCGTTGCGCCACGACGACGTTGGCCGGGCGGAGCAGGCGGCCTTTGAGTGTGTAGCCGGGGCGGATGATGCGGAGGATGGTGCCTTCGGGCTGGTCGGATTCTTCGCTCTGGATGGCTTCCTGCAGGTTGTGGTCGAAGGGCTGTCCGATTTCGACGGGGATGAGTTCGACTCCCTGGTTCTGGAGGAAGTCGGCGAGTTGTTTCTGTACCATGTTCATGCCGATGTAGATCATGGATTTGGTGTCGTCGCTGGCCATTTGCATGCCCATGGCGAAGTTGTCGAGGATGGGGAGGAGTTCTTCGAGGAGGCCCTGGTTGGCGTAGCGGGCGAATTCTTCGCGGTCCTTGACGGTGCGTTTGCGGTAGTTGTCGTATTCGGCTGCGGTACGCAGGGCGGTGTCGCGCCATTTCTGGAGTTCTTCGGCTGCGGCGGCTGCCGGGTCGACGGCGGTTTCGGGTTCCGGTGTGTCCGCTGCTGCGGTTTCTTCCGGGTTCTGAGGAAGGTCTTCTTCAGGGTGTTTATGCTTGTTTTTGGTCATGGCCTGATGATAGTTTGTCGGTTGGTGCGCGTCAACTGCATGGTGCGGCATGGTTAGTCATGCCCGTTGCCGTGGCCGGAGGCGGTTGCCTTTGGAGCTCAGGCGAGGAAGGGGTTGTTTTTCAGTTCTTGCCCGGTTGTGGTGGCAGGGCCGTGGCCGGGGCAGATGACGGCGTTTTCCGGGAGGGCTGCAAGTGCTGTGCGGATGCGGTCGAGGGCGGCGGGAGTTTCGCCGCCGGGTGTTTTGCCGATGGATCCGGCGAAGAGGGCGTCTCCGGTGAAGAGGAGGGTGTCGTTCCCCTGCTGGAGTATGTATCCGCGCGCGCGAGGGGTGTGGCCCGCGAGGCTGACGGTGCGGAGGTCCCAGCCGCCGAGCGAGGCGGGAGGTTCTGCGCTGCCGATGCCGTAGACGGGGGATTGCTGCCAGCCGGAGGCAAGGCCGCCGATGTGGTCGCCGTGTTCATGGGTGATGAGGATGGCGAGGACGGTGCGGTTGCCGATGGCGGCGCGGAGGTCGGCCGGGGTGCATCCGGTGTCTACGACGATGAGGCCCTGCGGGGTGTCGATCGTCCAGATGTTGACGGTGCCGTAGGGGTAGGGCGCTTCGTGGCGGTCGAGGCCGGGCGGGAGGGCAGCGGCGGGTTCGTAGGCCGGGATGCGGCGCCAGGCTTCCGGAGAGATGCCGAGCTGCTGCCGGAGGTAGGCGTCGAGCGCCTGCGGGTTTTCCGGGAGGTCGGCAAGGGAAAGCCCCCGGTTGGCGAGGGCTTTCTTGATGATGTCTTGTTGGTCGTCTTCCAGTGGCATGGGTTACATGTTGACCTGGTAGAGCGGTTTGCTGTCGTTCCTCGCGTCGAGGATGGCGAAGGCTTCCCGGTGGATGGAGGGGTCGCTGCGGAAGAGGAGTCGCCCGTTGCACTGGCGTTCGAGTTCCATGAGGAGAGCCGCGTCTTCGTTTTTGAAGCGGGAGAGGACTTCGCTGTTGACGACGACGACGAGGTCGCCGACGGTGTCGCTGTATTTTTTGAGCGTGGCATGGATTTGCCGCTGGATTTCGACGCTCATGGTGACGACTGATTTGATGCGCCCGCGGCCGTGGCAGTAGGGGCAGTGGTCGTTGACGTAGTCGCGCAGGCTTTCGTTGAGGCGCTGGCGGGTCATTTCCATGAGGCCGATGGGGGAGATTTGGAGGACCTGCGTTTTGGCTTTGTCGCGTTTGAGGCAGTCTTTCATCATTTTATAGACGGAGAGCTGGTCTTTGCGGTGGCGCATGTCGATGAAGTCGACGACGACGAGGCCGCCGATGTTGCGCAGGCGGAGCTGGCGGGCGATTTCGCGGGCGGATTCGAGGTTGGTTTCGAGGATGGTTTTGTCGAGGTCTTTGGAGCCTTTGTTGCGGCCGGTGTTGACGTCGATGGCGATGAGGGCTTCGGTTTCGTCGATGACGAGGTAGCCGCCGCAGGGGAGGAGGACCTGCCGCTGGAAGGCTTCGTTGATCTGCTTCTGGATGCCGAGTTCTTCGAAGATGGGGTTGCGCGTCTGGAAGTGCTGGATGTGCCTTTTGGAGCGGCGGGAGATTTTCCCGGCGATGTCCTGCATCATCTGGGTGGTTTCGAGGTTGTCGCAGATGATGTTGTCGACGTTGTCGGTGAGGAAGTCGCGGGCGGTGCGTTCGATGAGGTCGGGTTCGCGGTAGACGCTGACGGGGGCGGGGCGGGAGTCGCGTTTTTCTTCGACGGCGCGCCATTGTTCGAGGAGCATGGCGAGGTCGCGGACGAAGTGGCGGAAGCGCTGGCCCTGGGCGACGGTGCGCATGATGATGCCCATGCCTTCGGGGACGTTGAGTTTCTGGACGATCTGGCGGAGGCGCTGGCGTTCCTTGGGGTCGTCGATTTTACGCGAGATGCCGAACTGGTCGGTGTAGGGCATGAGGACGATGTAGCGTCCGGCGAGGGAGATGTTGGTGGTGACTCGGGGGCCTTTGGAGCTGATGGGGCCTTTGGTGACCTGAACCATGATTTCCGAGCCGATGGGGTAGATTTCGGGGATGTCTTTGGAGGTGATTTTGCGCTGCTGTTTTTTCGGGCGGCCTTCGCGTTCGATTTCTTCGAGGCTGGAGTCGAGGGCGGCGGGCAGGGCATCCCAGAAGTGGAGGAAGGCGTTTTTTTCGTAGCCGATGTCTACGAACATGGCTTTGAGGCCGGGTTCGATGTTTTTGACGCGGCCTTTGAAGATGCCGCCGACGATGTTGTCGTGGCCTTCGCGTTCGATGTTGTATTCTTCGAGGATTCCGTTTTCGAGCAGGGCGACGCGGCGCTCAAGCTTTTCGGAGTTGATGACGATGGTGGTGCCTTCCTTCGGATCGCATGTGCCGAATCCGAAGGCGCGCTTCAGTTTGTTGAACATTTTACAAAACAATGGTGTGAATGGTGGTGTGCCAGACGCCGGGGGTGCAGGGCGCAGGTTGCGAGCTGGGTTCCGGCGTGGTTCCCGGGGCCGGGCGGCTTTCCGCAGTGGGTGGAGTCGGAGGGCCCTGATCGGGTGGGGGTGATCCGGTTCAGTCTTCTTCCTGGAAGACGGTTTCGCGTTCCTGCAGAGATTTGCCCGTGCCTTCGGCCACGGCGCTGAGGGGGTCCTCGGCGATGTGGATGGGAAGGTGGGTTTCCGCATGGATCAATTGGTCGATGCCGCGGAGCAGCGCTCCGCCACCGGCGACGACGATGCCACGGTCGACGAGGTCGGCCGCCAGTTCGGGCGGGCAGCGGTCGAGGGTGTGGCGTACGGCGTTGACGATGGTGTTGAGTTTTTCGCTGAGTGCTTCGCGGATTTCCTCGGAGCGGATGGTGACTGTCTTGGGAAGGCCGGACCCGCGGTCGCGTCCCTTGACTTCCATCTGCAATTCCTTGGGAAGGGGATGGGCGGAGCCGATGCGTACCTTGATTTCTTCGGCGGTGCGTTCGCCGATGAGGAGGTTGTGCACGGTCTGCATGTGGTGGATGATGGATTCGTCGAGGGCGTCGCCTGCGCAGCGTTCGGAGCGGCTGTAGACGATGCCTCCCAGCGAGATGATGGCGACTTCGGTTGTGCCGCCGCCGATGTCGACGATCATGTTGCCCGCGGCGTCGTCCACGGGGAGGCCTACGCCGATTGCGGCGGCCATGGGTTCCTTGATGAGGCGTACGGTGCGCGCGCCCGCCTGGTAGGCGGAGTCTTCGACGGCCCTTCGTTCGACTTCGGTGATGCCGGAGGGGATGGCGATGAGGATGCGCGGCCTGCGGAGGCGCTTCATGGACGATACTTTCGTGATGAAGTGGCGCAGCATTTCTTCGGTGACGTTGAAGTCGGCGATGACGCCGTCCTTGATCGGGCGGATGGCGACGACGTCGCCGGGGGTGCGGCCGAGCATGCGCTTGGCTTCGTCGCCCACGGCCTTGACTTTGTCGCCTTTCATGGCGACGACGGAGGGCTCGCGGAGGACGATACCCTGGTCTTTGATGTACACCAGGGTATTGGCTGTCCCGAGGTCTATCCCGATGTCATACGAGAAGAGCCCGGAAAATTTTTTCAAGAGGGAGAACATGTGTTCGTTTGTGAAAAAGGTTAAGAGTGGGCGAGGTTGGCGGGGAGAGCCGGATGTTGGCGGTCCGTCGTTCCTTTTCACGGGATGCGATGGGTGGACCGTAGGCTATCCGGAAGAACAAATTCGGTCTCTACACGCTCCTCGCGCGAATACTAGGCAATTTCGCATGGAGTGTCAATTCAAAAGTAGGTCTTGAGGTGTTGATTTATGAGGGTTTGTTGCGCGTGTCGCGCAGGTGCGCGCGTGGTGTCCGGTTCGGTGGCGGAGGCGGGAGGAATGTGCTTGATTTGCACAACGGGAATGGTATGCTGTGGGTCTTCGGGGGTGGTTTGTTCCGAAGGTTGAAAGATTTTTCCACACGATCCGGTATATATTCCTTGTATGAAGCTTATCCATATTTTATCCGCCTGTGCCACAGTTTGTGCGGCTGCTGCATCCGGTATGCCTGCCGGAGATTCTTCCGGTACGGAGCTTCCGGCCGTGCAGACGGTTTCCACGATGGCCGGGGCTCTGCCCGGCGGGGTGCGCGACGGTTTTTCGATGAATGTCGGCTGGCGTTACCATCAGGGGGATGTGCAGGGCGCGGACGGGAAGTCGTTCGACGATTCCGGCTGGGAGGTGGTGAATGTGCCCCACGGGCTGGAGCTGCTGCCCGAGGAGGCGAGCGGCGGCAAGAATTACCGCGGCCCGGCCTGGTACCGAAAGCATGTGGATGTGCCTGCGGGTCTTCAGGGGAAGCGTATGACGCTGTATTTCGAGGGCGTGATGGGGAAGAGTTCCGTGTGGGTGAACGGGAGGAAGGTGGCGGACCATTTCGGCGGCTATCAGCCGATCGTGCTGAATGTGACGGATTTTCTGGAGTGCGGCAAGCCGAATGTGATCGCCGTGCGTGCCGATAATTCGGACGATCCGACGTATGCGCCCGGCAAGCCGCAGGATGTGCTTGATTTCTGCTATTTCGGCGGGATTTACCGCGATGTGTATTTGATCGGTTCGGACAAGGTGCATATTACGGATGCGAATGAGGAGAATGTCGTGGCCGGAGGAGGGTTGTTTTTCTGGACTCAGAAGATCGATCTGGCGAAGGGTGTGGCGGAATGCGGGGTGAAGGTGCATGTGCGCAATGAGTCCGACAAGGAGTTTGCCGGGGAGGTGAAGGTTTCCATGCCTGATGCGAAGGGTGTGTCGAAGGTGCTGCCGCTGGTGCTGAAGCCGGGTGAGGCTAAGCAGCTTGAGGTGATGCTGGATGTGCCTGTGACGAAGGAGTCGCTGTGGTCTCCCGACCGGCCGAGCCTGACGAAGCTGGATGTCGGCGTGTTCCGCAAGGCTGGAGGCAAGGCGGAGGAGGTGGATGCAATGCAGCTTGATGTGGGTATCCGCACAGTGGAGATTTCCAAGGAAGGTTTGTTTGTGAACGGCGAGAAGTTCCCCGAGAAGTTGATCGGCGGCAACAGGCATCAGGATTTCGCGGTGCTGGGCAATGCCGTGCCGAACAATTTGCAGTGGATGGATGCGTTGAAGTTGCGCAAGGCGGGTATGAGGGTGATCCGTTGCGCCCATTATCCGATGGATCCGGCATTCATGGATGCCTGTGACCGGCTCGGGCTGTTCGTGATCGTGGCGACTCCGGGCTGGCAGTTCTGGGGCAAGGGGCCGTTCGAAGGCCGCGTGTATGAGAATATCCGCAATATGGTGCGCCGCGACCGCAATCATCCGAGCGTGTTGATGTGGGAGCCGATTCTCAATGAGACGAATTTCCCGGCCGATTTTGCGAAGCGCGCACACGATGCGACACATGAGGAGTATCCCGTGCCCGGTTGCTATACGGGGTGCGATTCGATTTCCCAGGGCCATGAGCATTACGAGGTGCTGTATTCGCATCCCGAGATTTCCGAAGAGAAGTTCGCCATTTCGTCGAAGACGCAGTCTCCCGATCGTGCGTATTTTACGCGCGAGTTCGGCGATAATGTGGATTCGTGGTCGTCCCACAATTCATCATCGCGCGTGTCCCGCGCGTGGGGCGAGGTGCCGATGCTGGTGCAGGCGAAGCATTACCTGAATCCCGATTATGCCTATACCTGCTGGGATACTCTGTACCGCGCTCCGGATTACCATTTCGGGGGGACTCTCTGGCATCCGTTCGATCATCAGCGCGGCTATCATCCCGATACGTTTTACGGCGGTATTCTGGATGCGTTCCGCCAGCCGAAGCTTTCCTATTATGCGTTCATGTCGCAGAGGCCTGTCGAGCAAGGGCCGATGGTTTATGTGGCCCATTCGATGACGCCGTTTTCTCCGAAGGATGTGACGGTGTTTTCCAATTGCGACGAGGTGCGGCTGACGGTGCAGGATAAGCCCGCCGTGACGCAGCCGACGAAGAATACGGGGCGCGGCCTGCCGCATCCTCCCGCCGTGTTCAAGGATGTGTGGGATTTCCAGAAGAGCAAGCAGATGACCCGCAATGGGCAGGAGGGCAAGGACAGGATCGTGGCCGAGGGTCTGGTGAACGGGCAGGTGGTTTGCCGCCACGAGGTGGCTCCTTCCCGCAGACCGGACCATCTCAAGCTGGAGCTGGATACGAAGACGGAGCTTGTGGCAGACGGTTCGTCCGTGGCCGTGGTGGTCGCCAGCATGGTGGATGCCAACGGTTCAGTGAAGCGTTTGAATAACGAGGAGATCGTGTTCGATGTGCAGGGTCCTGCTTCGATTGTGGGCGGGGAAGAGCAGCAGCTTAATCCGAAGCGTATCCAGTGGGGTACGGCTCCCGTGCTTGTTCGCATGGGTACGGAGCCCGGCAAGGTGACGGTGAATGCCTCGCTGAAGCACCGCGGTACGCAGACGCCGAAGTCGGGTTCCGTGACGTTCGATGTGAAGCCCGATGCTGGCAGGCGCCTGTTCAAGGAGCAGTACGTTCCCGGCAAGGATGGCGAGCGTGCAACCGATGGTGCCGATTCCGCCCGAGTGAAGGAGCTGGAGAAGAAGCTTGAGACGGTGACGCACGAGCTGAACAAGCTGCGCAATAAGGAAGTGGAGCGCGATCAGGCGGATTTCGAAGGCAACGCCAGGAATAAGTAACGCATACGGTTTCCGGAAGAAGATGGAGCGCTCGAAGACGATCAATATCATGATGCTGGTCCTCCGCGTGGGGATCGGCGCCTTTTTCCTGCTGGAAGGGCTGCTGAAGGTGGCCGTGCTGGCGGGCTGGGGGCTTGTGCTGCGTATGATGGGCATCGTGCATGTGAATGCGATGGAGGCCGATCTCGTGCGGTTCGATGTGTTGCCCTCCTGGGCGGATTATCCTGTGGCCGGCATCGGGCTAGCCATGGAGATTGTCGTGGGCGCCTGTCTGCTGTTCCGGTGGATGTACCGGGGGGCGGCGTGGCTGGGTGTGCTGATGACGAGCGTGTATGTGATTCTGCTTTCGCAGGCGTGGGCGCGCGGGCTGGAGTTGAGCTGCCACTGTTTTGTGCAGGAGCATAGTATTTCGGATTATCCGACGGAGATCGCGCTGCGACTGCTGTTCCTTTCTGCGATGATTGTGCTGCTGTGGGATTCCGGCCGGAACCGGCAGACGCCTTGGCAGTACAAGCGTTACGATTTTAGCGAGGTGTGAGCGTTTTTCCACTTGCATTTTCATGCGGCGGGAGCAGAATGGCGGTGGAGGATATGTTTCCTCCACCGTTTTTTCTTTACCCTTTACCTATGAAAGCTTTTGTTGTTGCTTTATGTTGTCTGCTGCCAGTGTTGCGGGCGCAGGAGGAGCTCGCTCCGTTTCCGATGCCGTCCGGGGATGAGGAATATGTTGCCTTGTCGGCGGTGCAGAAACCTTTTTCGGATGAAGAGAAGGAGGCGCTGCATGCGCTGGTCGAGAGCCGGCTGCAGCAGTTGGAGAAGATGATTCCCGATGTGCGGCTGGCGACGGATGAGCAGCTGCAGCTTCTCCGTATGTGGGAGGAGGCGTACCGTTTTGCCCCGGGCAGGGAGGAGGAGTGGTTCACTGCCATTCTCGCCGACGAGGATGAAGGGAGGGGAAGAAGCGAGTTCGCCGTGGATTACCGGTACGATCTTGCCTTGAGATGGAGTATGGGGCAGGGGGATGAATGGTCGGGTCGATTGCTGGTGCATCGGTTCCGTTCGTCGGTAGAAGGCAAATGGATCGAGGAGAGGATGGGAAAGGCTTACAAGATTCAGCTGCTGTATGACGTATGGCAAAAGGCAACGAAGCCGGAAGTGGCCGGCCGTGTTTATCAAGCCTTTCAGAGGGCGTTTCCCGATGTGATGGCGGAGGGGATGTCACGCAAGGAGCAGATGGATGCGGCCCTCCTGTGGTATCATGAGCACTTTTCCAGGAAGCGTGATTGGGACTATGTGCCAGTGAATGGAAGCCGAAGCGGAGATGCCCGGCCTCTTTTTCGGTGGAAGGTGGATTGGAAGTCCATCAAGGATGAATATGGCTGGCCGGTCGTGATGAGTCCGGACGAAGAGTATGCGGTGATGTATCACTGCAATTTTTCCGGAGCGGTTTCATGGGAGTTGTATGTGTTTCGCCGATCAGCGCCGGAGCAGTACGAACATATTGCCGTGTACAGGGTCTGCACCCGGTATGCCAATACGATGGGCCGTGATGAGGAAGATGTCGGCAGCAGTCTTGTTTTTGCCGAAGATTGGTTGGAGTTTCTGCTGAAGGATGAGAAGGGTGTTCATCGGCATCGGTTTCCGTATGCTTCCGAGACGGGGAGCTGGCACTACCGTTCGGAGAAGGAACAGTAGTAATCATGTGATGGCGGTGGGTGCGGTTTTCCGTTGCTTTCGTCCGGAAACCCGTTAGAATGGCTGTATGGGTTTCATGGCCTTTTTATTCGGCGGCGCACGGGGCGATGCGGAGTTGCCGGATGCCGAGCGTTGGGAGAAGCGCGCTCCGGGCTGGCGGCTGCGCTGCCGCCGGTGTACATTCGACGAGCCGTTCGGCAAGTACGGTTTCCGCAAGTATGCTTGCGGGGCGAAGTTTCTGCTCCGCCGTTGTCCTCAATGCGGGAGGCTCGGCTGGATGAAGGTGTGCCGGTGAAGGGCGTTCGGTTGTGTGGACCGGGCGGAGTGCAGTGGGATCAGAGGTAGCGGAAGTAGAGGTAGATGCCCGCCATGACGATGGAGAGGAGCATCAGGGGGAAGGCGATTTTGAGGTATTCGATGAAGCTGACTTTGAGGCCCCGTTGCGAGGCCATGCTGAGGGCGACGACGTTGGCGCTCGCGCCGATGATGGTGCCGTTGCCCCCGAGGCAGGCTCCGAGGGCGAGCGCCCACCAGAGCGGTTCGAGGTTGGCCATGCCCATGGTTCCCATGTCCTTGATGAGGGGGATCATGGTGGCGACGAAGGGGATGTTGTCGACGAAGGCGGAGAGTAGGGCGCTCATGCTCAGGATCATCATGGTGCTGGAGGTGGTGTCTCCCTGGGTGACGGCCATGGCTTCGGTGGCGAGCATGTTGATGACGCCGCAGTGTTCCAGCCCGCCGACGAGCATGAAGAGGCCGATGAAGAAGAAGATGGCAGTCCATTCGAGGTGGCCGAAGGCGCGGTTGAGGATGCGGGGCTTGTCCGCCAGCGTGAGGAGCATGAGGAAGGTGGCCCCCCAGAGGGCGACGGTGCCGGATTGCAGGTGCAGCGAGCCGTGCAGGGTGAAGAGGGTGAGCGTCATGGCGAGTACGAAGAGGCAGCGGCGCAGCAGGGCGTGCCGTTTGATGGCTTTGCGGGCGTTGAGCTGCATGACTCGTTCCTTGAGGGCCTGCGTTGTTTGGAGGTCTTTCCGGTAGATCAGTGCGAGAATGAGGATGGTGGCGATGAAGATGAGTGTGCAGATGCCGCCCAGGTTGGTGATAAAGGCCATGAAGTCCAGTCCGGGCACTTTGCTGCCGATCATGATGTTCGGCGGGTCGCCGATGAGGGTGGCCGTGCCGCCGATGTTCGAGGCCATGATCTGGGAGATGAGGAAGGGGCGCGGGTTGACATGGAGCTGGCTTGTCATTTTGAACATGACGGGTACCGTGAGCAGGACGGTGGTGACGTTGTCCAGAAAGGCGGAGCAGACGGCGGTGAGGGTCGCCAGCAGGATGAGGAGCCAGAGGGGGTTGCCCTTCGCCAGATGGGCGGCTTTGATGGCCAGATAGTTGAAGAATCCGGTCTGCCCGAGTACGTAGACGATGATCATCATGCCGACGAGCAGGCCGAGGGTGTTGAAGTCGATGGCACTTAATGCCTGGTCCTGCGAGAGGATGCCCGTGATGACCATCAGCATGCCTCCAAACATGGCGGCGATGGTGCGGTGAATGCGTTCCGATACGATCAGTGCGTATGAGCCGATAAAAATGGCAATGGCCAGCCAGGCAGTGAAGTCCATAAACAACGAAGCGTTGAGCACGGGGTGCCGTGTTGGGAGGAAGAGGAAGGCCCAGCCCCGGCAGAGCATGCAAGCGCGTTATTCCTAGCAGGAAGCGGCGGGGGTGTCAAGATGGCTTTGGGGCATGTCGCCGATTGAGGCGATATTCTGCCTGTTTGGGTGTTGTTCGGCATATTGTGCTGTATGGCAATGGATGATGGTTTTTTGTTGTGCATCCGGTACGATCCTGTACAGGGGGCTGGCGGATGGTGGCCGGCTGCTGCCGGCGGGGGCTGAAATGGTACTTGACTTCACCGGGGCATGGCCTTATGATGACCTGCACCCAGATCATTTATGAATGACCGTAGAATTGTAATTACAGGCATTGGTGTCCTCTCCCCGCTCGGCAACGACCTCCAGTCCACATGGGAAGCCATGAAGGCCGGACGCAGCGGGATCGCACCCATCACGCTGATGGATACGACGGACTATCCCGTGAAGTTTGCCGGTGAAGTGAAAGATTTCGATCCCACTCCCTATTTCAAGAAGAATCCCCGCGATGCTCGCCGCGTCGACCGTTTTGAAGCGTTTGCGCTGGCCGGAGCCGCGATGGCGATGGAAGATGCCAAGCTCGATCTCGATGCGGAAGACAAGACCCGCATCGGCGTGATGATCGGCAGCGGTATCGGCGGTCTCGGCATCCATTCCGAAGAAGCCGAGAAGCTGTTCAAGGGCGGACCCCGCCGCGTGTCTCCCTTCCTGATCCCGTACATGATCACGAATATGGGCGCAGGCCTCGTTTCCATCGAGTACGGCCTCGGCGGCCCGAACATGAGCATTTCCACCGCGTGCGCCACTTCGAACCATTCCATCGGTGAAGCATGGCGCATCATGAAGTTCGGCGATGCCGACGTGATGATTTGCGGCGGTGCCGAAGCGACCATTCTTCCGATCGGTCTTGCAGGTTTCGCCAATATGAAGGCTCTCAGTACCCGCAATGATGAACCCGAACGCGCCTCCCGCCCCTACGATGTGGATCGCGACGGTTTCGTGATGGGTGAAGGCTGCGGCATCGTGGTGCTTGAGACGCTTGAGCACGCCCAGGCGCGCGGCGCGCGCATTTATGCGGAAATCGTCGGCTACGGCCTCAGCGCGGATGCCTACCACCTGACCTCCCCCCTTCCCGAAGGCGAAGGCGCGAGCCGCTGCATGCAGATGGCTCTCGACCATGCTGGCATGAAGCCTGAAGATGTGGATTACATCAATACGCACGGCACGTCCACCCAGCTGGGCGATGTGTGCGAAACGAAGGCGATCAAGCGCACGTTCGGCGATTACGCGAAGAACGGCCTTGCCGTCAGCTCCACGAAGTCCATGACGGGCCATCTTCTCGGAGCGGCCGGCGGCATCGAACTGGCTGCCTGTATCATGGCGATTCAGGACGGTGTGATTCCGCCCACGATCAATGTGGACAATCAGGATCCCGAGTGCGATCTTGATGTGGTGCCGAATGTGGCCCGCGAGGCCAGGGTGGATGTCGCTTTGAGCAATTCCTTCGGTTTCGGCGGACACAATTCGTCGATCATCGTCAAGCGCTTCGAGGCCTGACGCATTTTTTGCAGCCACTTTGCCCAGTGTGAGGTGGCTGCACTGTTTCCCGGGATAATTCCATGTTCCGCCATTCTCCAGCCCATGCGAAACGCCATGACGCCCTTCTTTTCTGGTGGGCCGTCTGGAGTTGCCTCGGCATGGTGGCCGTCTGCACGCTGTTCGGGCTGGGTGTGTTCGCCGAGTGGACGGAGGGGTTGGGATGTCTGTTTACCGGCAATCCGTTTTATTTGGAGCCTTCCGCGATGAATGCCCCGGTGATGTCGCCGGGAGTTGCGTTCACGGTGGCTTTGCTGCTGGTTTTCTATACTGTGGTCGTGATGCTGCGCGAGCCTTCGCGCCTGCGGCGGCTGTGCGTCTGGGCCGGGATGCTGAGCGTGCTGGCTCTCACCTGTATGGTCGGCGTGCTGTGGGATGTTTATTTCAATGTGCTGAGTTCCGTGACGGCTGTGGCCGTGGGCGGGTTGGGCGCGCTGTTTTCTCCCGGTATCCATGCTTCCGCCCACGCGGCGGATGCGCTTGCCGAAGAAGGGAAGAAAGAGGATGAAGGCTCTTGATTATCCGCAACCTGTGCAGGAGCTGATCGCTTCCCTGAAGAAGCTGCCGGGCATTGGCAGCCGTGGGGCGGAGCGTCTTGCGCTGTGGTTGCTGCAAGGCGGCAGGAGTACGGGGAGGGAGCTGGCTTCCGCTCTGGTTGCCGCCGCGGATTCCGCCGGGCGCTGCCCGGAGTGCGGTTTTTTTAGCTTGGAAGGGCAGCGGTGCGCCGCCTGTGCCGATCCCGAGCGTGACCGGCGTATGTTCTGCGTGGTGGAGCAGCCGACGGATGTGCTGCCCGTGGAGCGGTGCGGCGTGTACCGGGGGCTGTACCATTGCCTCGGGGGCAAGCTGTCTCCGCTGGATGGGACGATGCCCGAAGATCTTTCCGTGGAGCCTTTGTTGCGCCGCGTGCATGAGACGTCCGGCTGCGAGGTGATTCTGGCGATGGGGAGCGATGTGGAGGGTGAGGCGACGGCCTTGTATCTGGCGGAGACGCTTGCGTTGCTGCCCTGTACGGTGACTCGGCTGGCGCAGGGGATGCCTGCGGGAGCGGGGCTTGGCCATGCGGATGCGGTGACGCTGATGCGGGCGATGGAGGGAAGAAAGGGGGTTCTTTGAATGGACGCAGGGCATGCCGGTTCGGCGCGCCGCAAGGCATGCAGCTTTTTGATGGTGGCTCACGGGGGCGATGATCTGCTGTGGGAGCGGGATTTATGCCCGTGCACCGCTGTGGCCGCGGAGGACGGGCCACACAGGATTTACCGCGCATTCATGCGCAGAAGCGTTCTGCAGATGCTGGACGGTTTGCCTCCGGCCGATGTTCCAGTGGTCGTGCTGCCGTGGTTTTTGCAGAGCGGATGGATTGTGCGGGAGAATTTGCCGAGGGCTTTGGCTCATGCCTATGAGTCTGTCGGAGAAGTTCCGTCTTTCGTGATTCGCCCTGTGCTGGGCGGCGATCCGTTTTTGGCCCGTATGGTGGCGGATGCGGTGGTGGAGCGCATGAGGCCGGGCGATGCGCTGCTGCTGATGGCCCATGGGAACCGTTCTTCGTTCGGGTTGCCTCCTGAGCCCGAGTTGGTGCTGGGGCGTCTGCTCGATGTGGCGGCGGCGCGATTCGGCGAGCGGCCGGAGGGTACTGTGGCCTGTTTTGACGGTGAACCATCCGCTGCGGATGTGGTTTCCGGGTTGGGCGCAAGGAGGATCGCGGTGCTGCCCTATTTGATGGCGAATGGGATGCACGCGCGGGAGAGTATGCCCGGCAGTGCGCTGGGGGCTGCGCTCGGTTGCGAGTTCGAGGTGTTGCCGCCGATCGGCGTTTTGCTGCGCCGGAGGCTGGCAGGGGATGTTCTGCCGCTGCCGGAGGTTTGGCGCGTGTGAGGGGAGAGCCCTTTTTTAATGCCGCAGGTCGGCAAGGAGTTTGATGGCGAGGGCGGCTACGCTTTCGGGGTCGTTTTGCGGGCCGCGGGCGACGATGCGCCGGGGGATGCCATGGGGTGAGATGTGAAGGACGCGCAGGACGATGGTTTGTTCGACGATGCGGGCATAGGCTCCGACGGGGGTGGAGCAGTCAGCACCGAGGAGGCGGAGGAATTCGCGTTCGGTGCGGGCGCAGGTCATCGTGTCGGCATGGTTGAGCGGGGCGAGGATGTCGAGGACGCGGCGGTCGCCCTTGCGTACTTCGATGGCGATGATGCCCTGGCCGACGGCGGGCGGGAAGGAGTCCCGCGGGAGGTCGTGGACGGTGAGGGTGGCGCCGTCGATGGTGAAGGTGGGAGAGGTGTAGCCGAGGCGAGTCAGTCCGGCGCGGGCGATGATGATGCCGTCCAGCTCGGGATCGGCGGCCAGTTTGCGCAGGCGGGTGGGTACGTTGCCCCGCAGGTCGCGGCAGCGTGCGGTGCCGCCCCAGTAGGCTTTGGCGAGTTCGATGCGGCGGACGCTGCTCGTGCCGAGGCAAAGGCTGTTGATGTCGCACCCCTGTTTGAGGATGAGTGCGTCGTGGATGTCCGCGCGGGGCAGGACGGCGGCGAGTTCGAAGCGGGGGTCGAGTTCGCCGGGCATGTCTTTGAGGCTGTGGACGGCGCAGTCGATGGTTCCTTCGGCCAGAGCCTGTTCGATTTCCTTGATGAAGACTCCTTTGTCGATGATTCCGCTGGCTGCGGCGACGGCGGGCAGGGGGACATCCGTCCGTTCGTCGCCCAGGGTGCGGATGATCCGGCGGTTCAGGGAGAGGCCGGGGGATGTGGAGGAAAGCTGTTCTTCGACGAGTTCCGTCTGGCGCAGGGCCAGTTCGCTGCCGCGGGTTCCGATGGTGAGGGTGGTGCTCATGGACGATGGTGGAGGGATTCGATCAGGTCGTTGCGGTTTTCGTGGATCCAAGTATCGATCATCAGTTCGCAGTTGGCAATCTCTTTTTCCCGGTTCTTGCGGGTTTCGTTCGCCAGCTGGCTCATGGTGTCGATGTCGTAGACGTGTACTCCGTCCACATCGGCGCATACGGGGTCGATGTTGCGCGGTACGGAGAGGTCGATCAGGAAGTGGGGGCGCTGCCCGCGGCGTTCCTGAATGGGCTGGATGAGGGAAGGGGTGATGATGTAGTGGGGGGCGGCGGTGGAGACGATGACGATGTCGATCGTTTCGAGGAAGGGTATCCATTCGTCGAAGCGGATGGCTTTGCCGCCGATGCTTTGCGCAAGTTCGAGGGCGCGGTCGAAGGAGCGGTTGGCGACGAAGATGCTTTCCGCGCCGCGCGATTTGAGGGCCTGCGCGGTGACTCGGCTGACGTCTCCCGCGCCGACGATGAGGACGCCGGCGCCCGAGAGGTTGCCCAGGATGTTTTCCGCCATCTGGACGGAGGCCGCGCCGACGGAGGTGGGGCCGACGGTGATTCTGCTGTTGCTGCGGACGTATTTGCCGAGGGTGAAGGCGCGCTGGAAGATGCGGTTGGAGCGGCCGCTGGTGAGCCGGGCTTCAAGGGCGGTGCGGTAGGCATCCTTGACCTGGCCGAAGATTTCCGTTTCTCCGACGACCATGGAGTCAAGTCCGCTGACGACGCGGCAGAGGTGGCGCAGGGCGTTTTCTCCGTGTTTGAGGTAGAAGTGGGATTCGAGGTCCACACGGTCGGCTGCGCTGCCGAGGAAGTAGTGGAGTATGAGGTGGGCGGATTCCCGTGGCTGTTTCGACCAGAAGTAGACTTCCACGCGGTTGCAGGTGGAGAGGAGGACACATTCGTCCACGAAGGGGATTTCCCTGAGTTTGGCACCCGCTTCGGCAAGGGCCGTGCGGGGGACGGAGAATTTTTCGCGGATGGAGACGGGCGCCGAGCGGTGGTTCAGCCCGAGGCAGAGCATGTCCAGCATGGGTTCTAGTCCTTCTTTTGATCGCCCAGCGTGCGCTCGATGACGGCGTATGCCTGATGGTTGTGAATGGATTCGAAGTTTTCGGCCTCGACCCGGTACCAGCTGAAGGCGTTGTACGATTCGGTACGGATGGCGATGTTGCGCACGAGGTCTTCGACGAAGACGGGGTTGTCGTATGCCTTGTCCGTGACCCATTTTTCATCCGGCCTTTTGAGCAGGCTGTATACGGGGCAGCTCGCGCATGCTTCGATGAGGTCGATGAGGTCTTCGATCCAGACTGGGCCGGAGGTGAAGCGGACCGAGTAGGTGACGATGCCGCGCTGGTTGTGCGCGCCGCGTTCGCTCATGGCCTTGGAGCAGGGGCAGAGTGTGGTGACGGGTACGGTGACGGTGAGAAGGAAGTCCACAGGTTCACCCAGACGTTCGTCGATGACGAAGGAGACGCCGTAGTCCATCATGCCTTCCATGCCGGTGACGGGTGCCGCCTTGCTGCGGAAGAAGGGGAATTCGATTTCGACATGGGCCCGCTTGGCTTGCAGGCGTTCCAGCAGTTTGCCGGGAAGCTGGACGGCGGAGTGTACGTCCAGATGCCGCTTGTGGTCCTGAAGGACTTCGACGAAGCGGCTCATGTGGGTGCCTTTGAACTCTTCGGGCAGGTCGACCGCCAGCGAGATGGTCGCTACGGTGGATTGGCGGCGATGCTCCTTGTCGCGTACGACAATGGGGTATTTCAGGCCTTTGACGCCGACTCTGTCAATGGATACCTGCCGGGTATCGCGTTCGTTCTGCGTATCCTTGAGTTCTTTCATGGCACCTGTCGGATGGATGGAAACGGGAGTTTGCCCTCGTTGGACAAACTCCCGAAAAAAGTCAGCAACCTGCCGAAAATTCCCTTAAGTTTTCTTAAGGAAGGAGATTGACGGCACGGGCGCGGCGGATTTCGCGAGTGATCTTGCGATGCATTTTCGCGGAGACGCCGGTCACGCGACGGGGAAGAATCTTGCCCGTTTCGGAGGTGAATTTGGAGAGGAATTCCGGGTTCAGCATGTCCACGGCATCCTTCGGGATGTCGAGGCGACGACGAAGCATCGTCTTATTGCACGTACGGAAACGGATGCGGCGTTGGACGCTCTTGAATTCGTTGATCATATTGCTTGGTGAGTTGCAGTTGAGCGATTAGCGCATTTCGCGATGCAGAGTGCGGCGCTTGAGGAAGGGGTTGAATTTGACCTTCTCAAGGCGGCCGGGCGTGCGCAGGCTCTTCTTGTTGCGAGTCGTGACGTAGCGGGACGTGGGCTTGCCTTCAGCCTTCGCTTCGGTGCATTCGAGGATGATGATATCTCTGGGCATAATTGCGTATTGATGAATGTGCGGGGGCAGAGTATACACTATTCGGCGTCATCGTCAAGAGAAACTGTAGATTCGACATCATTTTGTACTCCCGCGTAGCCGACGAGGCGGGAATCCTGAGGCCGAAAACGGGCGGCGGTGCCGTGTTTCTTTTCGTATTCTTCCTGGCATTTGACGGTGAGGCGGCAGTACGGCCGTACTTCGAGTCTGCCTTTGGGGATGAGCTCGAGGGACATTTCGCAGATGCCGTAGGTGCCGAGGCGGATGCGCTCCAGTGCGGCATCGATTTCGTAGAGGGTTTCGCGGTCTTTGGCGAGGAGGTTCAGGGTGAGGTCGCGGTATTCGGCTTCGGAGCCGGCGTCTGCGGTGTGCTGTCCATTGGCGGATGCGGCGGCGGAGTCTCCCGAGCGGAGGGTGGAGCGGGTCGTTTCCGTGACGGTAGGAAGGATTTCATCGCGCAGGCGCATGAGTTCGTCTTCCTGCTGGGCGAGGAATTTTTTCCAGGTGCGGTCTGCTTTGAGGATAGCTTGGGCTTCTCGGATTTTCCGTCTGCGCTCTTTTTCCTCGGCTGCCGAGACGACGCTGTTATCCTTGGCGGGAGCTGTTTTCGGCGCGGCCGGCTGTGTGTTCTTGGCGGATGCGGCAGGCTTCCGGGCCGTGGACGGTGTGTTTTTGGGTGTGGCCATGGTAAGGAAGGATGGTAGGTATATGGATGGTTTTGATCGGGAAACGACGGAGTCACCGCTGTGGACGACACTGTAGTACGTACCAAAAATGACGAAAATGTTCAAGGTGAAATGATGTTTCGTGTGTCTTATTTTTTTTGGCACAAAAAAATAGGAGTGAAAGTTAGCGCTTGTCAAGAGGACGGAAATGTGGCAGTCTCTGGGGCGACCTCTCTCTATTTATCTGCGCGCACTATGAAGTTATCCATTATCGGCACCGGCTATGTAGGCTTGACCACAGGCACCTGCTTCTCCGAAGTAGGGCACGAAGTCGTTTGCGTGGATAATAACCGGGAGAAGGTGGAAGCCCTGCTGCGCGGCGAGATTCCGATTTACGAACCCGAGCTTGAGGAGCTGGTGACGAAGAACGTGAATGCCGGGAGGCTTCGTTTTACGACCAGCATTCGCGAGGGGGTCGAGAATAGCGATATTATTTTCATTGCGGTGCCGACTCCTCCCCAGCCGGACGGTTCCGTGGATCTTTCCTTTATCGAAAAGGTTTCCCATGAGATTGCCCTGTGCCTGACTCCGGAACTCGGCTACCGCATCATTGTGGACAAGTCCACCGTACCCGTCTGCACGGGCAGCAAGGTGATGCAGACGATCAAGCGCTACGCACCCGCCGGGGTGGATTTCGATATCGTGTCGAATCCCGAATTCCTCCGTGAAGGATGCGCTGTGCAGGATTTGCTGAATCCCGACCGCATCGTGATCGGCGCCGATTCCCAGCGCGCGATGGATATGATGAAGCGCGTGTACCAGATGTTCCATGCGCCGATCGTGGAGACGGATCTCAGTTCTGCCGAGCTGATCAAGCATGCGGCCAATTCTTTCCTGGCTCTCAAGATTTCCTATATCAACGCCGTTTCCGCCATTTGCGAACGCAGCGGAGGCGATGTCGAACTCGTCGCCCGAGGCATCGGGATGGACAAGCGTATTTCGCCCCACTTCCTTGCCGCAGGGCTGGGTTATGGCGGTTCCTGCTTCCCGAAGGATGTGAAGGCTTTCATCCACATCAGCGACGATCTGGGCGTGCCGTTTACCCTCTTGAAAGAGGTGGAGCGCATCAACCAGACGCAGCTCGACCGCTTCATGAACCGCCTGCGCGAGAAGCTGTGGATTCTGCGCGATAAGCGGATCGCCGTCTGGGGGCTTGCCTTCAAGGAGAATACGGACGACGTGCGCGAGTCCGTGGCTGTGAACCTTTGCCGCCGCCTGTGCGAGGAAAAGGCCATCGTGTCCGCCTTCGATCCGAAGGCCAACGAGACGGCTGCCCGCGTGCTGGGCGATGCGCCCGTGACCATCTGCGACGATATGTACGAATGCGCCCGCGGCGCGGAGGTGCTGATTATCGCAACGGAATGGAAAGAATTTGCCAATGCCGATCTGGTGAAACTCAAGGAGCTGATGCATCTGCCGATTATTTTCGACGGCCGCAATCTACTCCATCCGGCCAATGCGGTGCATGCCGGGTTCGAGTACCACTCGATCGGACGCGCATCCGTTTACCCTGAGAAAAAACAGTAATATAAAGGGCTCGTAGTTCAATGGATAGAACATCGGTTTCCGATACCGACGGTGTGGGTTCGATTCCCGCCGGGCCTACCACTGCTTCCTGACGGAAAGGTGGTTGATCGGATTGTTGCAGGGCGTTTGCGTGACGTGGGGAAGAGTTTTGATCTGCATCGAATATGGATAGGCCGTTGAAGCTTTTGGGTGAGTATTTTCTGATGCCTGCGCTGGATTCCGGCCAGCGGGAGTGGTTGAAGCTGGAGCTTTGGCTGGATGGGGAGAAGGCGCGTATTTATCCGAGGCTGTATGCGCGGGATGAGTTTCGCGTCGTGTCCGGCGACGATGAGCCGCGAGAGTTGAAAAAGTGGTTCTGGTTTGAGGAGTGCGGCTGGTTTCTGCCGTGGGGATGTGCCGTGCTGACTATCTCGGAGGAGGAAGCGGTATGCATCGTGCAGGAATATGTGGAGCGGCGTATGCGGGGGGAGGATGTGCCGGAGGAGGTTCAACGCATGCTGTATGAGGAGCGCTGATGGTTGTGTTCAAGAAAGAGCGGTGCGAGCTTGTCGAGCCGGAGCCGGGAGTATGGAGGCGGACGGTGCTTTACCGCGAGTTTCAGGGGGAGAGGGTTCTGTGTGTGGAGGAGTCGCTGGTTTCTTTCGATTTGCGGCCGGTCGGCGTGTGTTATCCGAGCCGGTGCCCTTGCTGGGTAGTGGATGATGCCGTGATTCGGGATGCACAGGATGAAGGCGTTTGACCGTGATGCATTTGTTTCCTTGATGTGGTGGTCTTGTACCGGTTTGGGGTCAACATCAAAATCGGTGGGAAGAGAAATTTTGGAGAAAGAAGCATCGATTAAATGCCCCGCATTCGGCCAGTATACGCAGACGGTAGTTTTCAAAGTTGAGATACCCGTACGCCTGCCCTGAATGAGGTTCATTTTTCTGTGGAATTCCTCTGTGATTCCATTGTTTTGACGATGCGTCAAGATTAAGTTATTTAATTTTATTGAAAAATAGGCTATTTTTATTAATATTAAATAAAATATGGAATTGATATTTTTAACCTTTACCAGACTAATACCGAAAGGCATGATCGCAGGGATGCTTTTGGCAGGGGCTGCGTGGGCGGACGATTCCGCGGCTACGGCTGCGAAGGCGGAGAAAGCGAAATCTCCGGAGGAGCGTATTTTCCCGTCGGCTCCGTGGAAAAAGCTGGATGTTGCCGTGCCTCTGGTCGGAGAAGGTGGGCCGCCTCTTTGGAAAGAAGGTGAAATACAGGAAGATACGGGAGAGCTCATGCTTTCCCAGCGGTTGCAGCGGGCCGATGAGCTGCTGCTGGTCTGCTATTTCGAGTCGAAGTATGTGCCGCAATACAATGCTCGAAATGGAAAATTTACATGGCGATGGAGAATCCATTCAAGAGGTCGCGTTGTGCAGGCTCTTCGCGGAAAAATCCCGGTGGGGAGCATCATTGAAGTGATACAGGCGACAGAAGAAACGCCGCCCGGCACATCGTACACCCGAAAGGATTTTGTCGCCAACAAGGTTCAGGAGAAGACCGTTTCAGAGCCTGGGGTTCTCGTGTATCTTCTGATGGAGCGCGAGGAGGTGAAGAAGGAAGGAGGCATTTACGTGTATCGTAAGTTGGATTACCTGACGGAACGCCCTGCAAAATTTTACACCGAAGATCTTGGACGTTTCATCAAGGTTCGTCCCGCCAGCATCGTGGAAGAGAGCGTGCATGCCAGGCTTCTGCCGGGAAGGTGACGGTTCTTTCAATCAACACACTGCCGACATGTGCAGTATAACACAGAAATAAAAATATGAAATCGATCTCTACAGCATTGATCCGGCAAATGCCGAAAGTAATGATCGCGTGGATGCTTTTGGCCGCGCCTGCATGGGCGGCAGAGTCCGCGGCTACGGCTGCGAAGGAGGAAAATGCACAATCTCAGGAGGATCGTATTTTACCTGCTGCGAAATGGAAGAAACTGGATGTTGCCGTGCCGCTGGTCGGAGAAGGCGGGCCGCCTCTTTGGAAAGAAGGTGAAATACAGGGAGATACGGGAGAACTCATGCTTTCCCAGCGGTTGCAGCGGACTGATGAGCTGGTGCTGGCCTGCTATTTCGAGTCGAAGTATGTGCCTTTATATAATGAGAAGAAAGGAAGACGTACATTGCGCTGGGATCTGCATACAAGAGGTCGCGTCGTACAATCGCTTCGAGGGAATATCCCGGTGGGGAGCATTATTGAAGTGATACAGGAGACCGACGAAACGCCGCCCGGTACATCGTACACCCCGAAGGATTTTGTCGCCAACAAGATTCAGGAGAAGACCGTTTCAGAGCCTGGGGTTCTCGTGTATCTTCTGATGGAGCGCGAGGAGGTGAAGAAGGAAGGAGGCATTTACGTGTACCGTAAGCTGGACCACCTCAGGGAACGCCCTGCAAAATTTTACACCGCGGATATGGAACGTTTCATCAAGGTTTGTCCCGCCAGCATCGTGGAAGAGAGTGTGCATGCCAGGCTTCTGCTGGGAAGGTAACGGTTGTTGCCATAAACTCGCTACCGGCATGTGCGGCAGCGAGTTTTGTTGAGGGTATGTATTCTATTTCCGGGGTTCGTCCCAACATTCCCGATGGAGTACCCAGACATCGCCTTTTGGCATGCTCGCAGCAACATGGAGGTTCCCATCTACAGTAAGTCCGGCATGTCCACCGCTAGCAAAGATGACGATATCGCCCATTTTGTCTTGCTCATAGCTGTCGTATTGCGCTCCCCCTTCATAATAATCCGGGGCAGTACAGGCAATTTTCTCGCGAAGGAATCTTTTCATGTTGGCTGCACTCTTAAGGATATGTTTTCCCCATGATGCATCGGGCGTGTCTGAAGGCGCTTCAGGATTTAGGACAATCAGGTCGCTCCCGATGGTTTGCATGTTGTCGGAAACCTGGTTGCCATTGATCATGTAAGCGCCGATGCGGTATCCTGCGCGATTAAGCGCCACGCTGAGGCGAGAGGCGCAGGGTTCATCGGCCAGTGCTTTTTGATAGGCTGCTTCAGGTAGGTTGAATTTTCCCCAGAAGTTTTCTCTGCCCGGAGCTCCGATATAATCCACCGGTCCGCGCGGATCCGATGCAGGATTTTGCTCAATCTGTTCAGCAGGTATGTAGGAGCCCGTATAGCCTTTTTTGATAGCTTCCGCTTTGTCTTTGGGCATTAAATTGACTGCTCTCAGTGCGCCGAATTTGACTCGGGAGCCATTGAGGCATACTTCGCATCGCGCCGCATTGCGCGATGCCGTGTATTCGATGTTCGTGTAGGATATTTTGACCCGGTAATACCCCTTGTACATGATGCCGAGTTCAACGGCGGAGCCCATGTAATACTGCCCACCACCGGCAGGGCCGGGGTTGGGCCGATCGACTGTAGCCTTTTTATCGGGAAATGCGTCAATGGAAAATTCTCCCAGATCGTCGGCACCAATCTGAATGTTGGCATTCTGCACAGTCTCGGCAATGTATATGTAGCCTGTCCATTCGTATTTGCAGGCGCCCCATTCGTGTCTGGAAAAGGAGGGGTTGGAAGGGATGGAGGTTTCGTCGGTGTTGACGGCTTCCGTAAATTGATGGCGAACAGCGTAAGGGACAAATATGTCTTGCATGTTGCTGCCGTCGGGTATGATTGTTGTATCGTTTGACATAATTTTGATTGGTATGGTGAAATTGTTTTCTGAAAAAGTATCAAAAAGACGGTGTGATTATTTACTGGTTTTGCTGTTTTGGCAAAGAATTCATTCACTGGGGCATTGATGCCTGTTTTTTGAGTTTTACCCAGATCGTATGTGCGAGAGGAGTTTCCGGTTGTTTCTGTCGCGGGTATGTGCCGTGTTCACCATTCCGGAGGAGGAAGCGGTGCGAGCTTGTCGAGCCGGAGCCCTTGCTGGATGGCAAATAAAGCTGGGGTGCACGAGGCTTCGGATGAAGGCGCTTGACGGTGGTGTGGCGGATGGGCTATATTCCGATGGATGCATGCGTTTGTTTCTTTGATGTGGCTGTCTTGCGCCGGTCTGATGATGGCGGGAGACGATTTTTCCATTTCGGACGAGGATTTGGAAAAGGAGATTTATCATTCGCGGTGGCAGGATCGCCTGTTGGAGGTGAGGTGGACGGTGGAAGCTCCGGAGGTGGTGGAAGGCGTTGCGCCGGGTGTGGCTCCCGCTTCGCTGGCCGGGAAGAGGGTGGTGTTCGATTTTTCCAAGGCGGAGGAGCGGTTGAAGCCTTGGAACGCGCCTGATGACGGATGGAGTGTTTGGGCTCCGGTGGAAGATGCCTCGAGGAAGGATGTGGTCGCGTTCGACGGAGGGGACGATTTGGATGTGTGGAGGCGTTTGAGTAACGGCGCCAAGGCGTCGGAGTGGCATTTGCATTATGCGCCGGGTGATGACGGGAAGACCGGGAGTGTGGGGTGGAGTTCGGAAACGGCCCCGGCAGGCGGGAGTGTGGATGAACGCCATCTCGTGTTCGAGGCGCCGGAATCCGGGTATGTGATGCCCTATCAAGATTTGGCTGCATGGGAGTTTCGACGGGAATTCCGCGGGGTAAGGTTTACCGTGGTCGATTGCCGTGCGTTGATACGGAAGGCTGCCGAGGCCTGCCGGGAGGAGAAGCAAACTATACGGGTGCATCTGTCTTTTGAGGCTGGTCCGCATGATTGGTATATGGAGCCGTGGAGTAATGATTTTTCTGCGGAGAAGGTCGTTGTTTCCGATGCGGACAAGCGGGCCCTGAAGCGGTTGCTGGCGGGTGTGCGTGCGGGAGACTGCAAGTCGTCCATGCGGGCGGATGTGCCTTTCTGGGTGATTCATATCGGCCAGGATGTGAGGTTGTCTTCTCAGGAATGGGCTTTGGGGATGATCGGTTTTGCTTCAAAGGAGGATGCGGAGGAGTTCACGAAGCTGATGGCGAGGTTGGTGAAGGTTCCCGTTCGTTTGTCTGAGGACGAGGCCGGGAGATGATGCGGATGTTTTGCGATAGGCGGTGATGTGCTGCGGAGGGCGGTGGAGGGCGGGGTGAAAATTCGCGTTTGTGTTTTGTTAGCGTGTTCGGGACTGTGTGTCTTTCGCCACACGGTGCAGGTGCGCAGAGTGGTGAATTCGGCGGCCCTGACGATGTGGTTCCCGTGCTTGTCTGTTGGGCATTTCGGGAGAATTTTATTCTAACTTTATTGTTTTCTTTTGTTAAACATGGGCTTTTTTAACTCTATCATATTGACTTTTTTGTCTAAAATTTTGCGACATAGAGCCTATTTTTTCGATGTTGTAACACAGTTGTTACAAAGTATTTGCGACTTTTTGAAAAAAGGATATTTGCACTCTTGACAAATGCGGCAAATGTCCCTAACGTTACTTGTCATGAAGATGCAACACACTGCCCAT
Organism: Neoakkermansia glycaniphila; assembly: GCF_900097105.1. Classification (GTDB taxonomy): domain Bacteria; phylum Verrucomicrobiota; class Verrucomicrobiia; order Verrucomicrobiales; family Akkermansiaceae; genus Akkermansia; species Akkermansia glycaniphila. The sequence goes on from NZ_LT629973.1 coordinate 1,896,595, forward strand.
TCGCAAAGGTACGTTCACGTAGAGGATGAAAAAAAGCTGTTCAATTTGTATTTCGATCGGGAGACATTCGAGCGGGTCAAGAAGAATGCGAGGAAGAAGAAGGTGTCTTTGTCCCGGTGTATTCTGGAGCTTTCGAAGAAGTATTGCGAGAGCCAGGAGACGGCAAAATAATTTTTTACGGATTTCTCTTGACGGTGTACTACACCTATGATAATTTGTCGCCATGCCCAATGCCCCCGATCCAGACAAGACGATGCTCAGCGTTCGCATGCCGCGTACGCTGTATGAGCGCCTGCGAAAGCTTGCGCGGAAGAATAAGATGAGCATTACGGATTATGTGCTGCAGATCATTACCCTTGAAACAAAAAATATTACCCTCACTGCCGAAGACTATGAAAGAATTGCCCAACAAACAAGAGAAGCAGAGCGCAGATTGCGCAATCGTTGATTTCCGTGTGCCGCGCGAGCTGAAGGAGGCTTTGCGCAAGACTGCTGCTGCGGAAGGCCGTTCGCTGGAAGACCAAGTGCTCTTTTTTTTGCATAAGGGTGTAGTACACCTTTTCGAGGGTTTCTCTTCCGAGGCCGGTTGCGATCCGATCAACTAATTTTTTACTCAAGGTGTAGTACACCTATCCAAATTATTTGCCTTTTATGTTGTTTTATTCTGTGTTGTCCAGATTCGCGGTTTGTCTGCCGCATGGTTGGAGGAAGCGGCATGTTGCGCTTTCTCCGGGTTCCGCCCGCCTGCCGGGCGAAGGGTGTGCCGCCGACTGCGGTTGTTCCGATGGCCGGCGGCACACCCGAACGGAGAGTAGGCTTCGGCCTTTCCGTTCCTCCGGGGGATTCCGCTGTCGTTTCAGGGCGGATTCTCTGGATGTGCTGGAGGATTCTTGCGGTTCGGATGGTTCCGGCCGCGGCGGCAGGCCGCTGACGCATGATAGCGGAGAGTGTGTGCCTGATGATTCCGGCCGGGAAGGTCCGGGGGTGCTGGTGTTGTCTTTCGTGTTCGGGTGTTTGCTCGGGCTGGGAGTTTTGGTGGTGATGCTTCTTTTCAATCTGGGAGGTTTTTGAGATGGCCAGGGGTTCAAGATGTAAGGTGAAGGCCGATGGCAGTTGCCCGGATGCGGCGGATGTGTTTCGCCTGATGTTGTGCGCCGGGAGCTGGCGTGCTTCGCAGGGTGTGGGTTCTGTACCGGAGAGGTGTGGAGTATCGGCTCTGTGCCATGAGGTGGCTGCGTGCCTGTGCGGCGGAGCCGATGGGTGCGGGGATGAGGCGGCAGGCGCTGCGGCGTGGATTCGTGCGGAGGAGGAGGCTTTGTGCGCCCGGGTGTTTTCCGGTGGCAGGGATGGGGTTGTTTCGGCCCGCGGGCAGGAGTTGTCGTTGATGGCGGATGGCCGCGAGGTGTTGCGAGGGCGAGCGGATGCCGTGTTTTTGGATGAGCGGGGGTCGAGGGTTGTGGTGTGTGCGTACGATTGGGCGGCAGGGAGGGATGCCGATGGCTGCGGCGATGGGTGGAGGCTGGCTGCTTTGGCGGTACTGCTTGCCCGCGAGCTGGGGTGTGTGCCTCAGGTGTATGCGGCGGTTTTGCGTCCGTTTGCCGTGGAGAGGGAGGTGGCTCCGGTGTTTTTCTGTCCGGCGGATGTGGTGGCGGCGCGGGAGGCGATTCTGGATGTTTTGGCCCGGGCTGTGCGGGAGGATGTTCCGTGCGATGTTTCCGAGGCGGCGTGCCGAGGTTGCCGGGCCCGCGGCGTGTGCCGGGCGTTTTCCCGTGGTGTGGAGGAGTGGAGCGTGGCGGATGTGGAGAGGGTTTGGCAGGAGTTGCCGCCTTCGCGCAAGCTGGCGGCGTTCCGTTTGGCGCGGCTGGCGGAGGGTGTGGCAGCGCGTATCGATGCGTGCTGCGAGGCGGAGTTGAAGGCGGGCGGTGAGATTCCGGGGCTGGCTTTGTCTCCGGGGCGGCAGTTGTTTTCCGTGGCGGATGCTTCGGAGGCGTTTTCGCTGTTGTCGGCGCGTTTTCCCCGGCATGTGTCGGCTGTTTCGTTTGCCCGGGGCTGCCGCGTGAGTGTGTCCGATTTGGAGCGGCTGGTGCATGCGGCCCGCCGGGAGGAGGAGGCGAGTGCGTCGGTGAAGGGTTCCCGGGTTTTGCTGCGCGATTTGCTGGCTCCGTGCAGCGAGGTGCGGTTTTCGAGGGGTTCCCTGCGGGAGTGCGGCGGGGCCGGTGCGGCTCCCGGTTGTCCGTTCTGAGTGTGAGTTTTTTCTGTTTACCGTTATGCCCGATCGTATTTTACGAGCTTCGATTTTGACTTCGGATCGTCTTGCTTCTCTCCGTAATTGGGAGTCGGAGGTGTTTTACCGCCGCCTGTTTTCGGTGGCGGACGATTACGGCCGCTATGATGCCCGCCCGGCTGTGCTGCGCGCGCATTTGTATCCGCTGCAGATCGATAAGATGAGTGAAACTGGTATTGCCCGCTGTCTCCGTGAATGCGAGAGGGTGCGCCTTGTCCGTTTGTACTCGGTGGAGGAGAGGCCGTATTTGGAGATTGAGGATTTCGGGCAGCGGGTGCAGTCGAAGCCGAAGTGGCCGGGGCCTGGGGAGGATGAGCGGGGCAGGACGGCGGTTCACGGTGGTTTGCCGTTCCATTCGGAGGCGAAGTCGGATTCGGATTCGTTGTTCGTGGGGGATGTGGCGAGGGGAGCCGGGAGGAGGGGAGAGGCGGGTTCCGCTGCGCCGGATGAGGCGGGGTTCCGGAGGTTTGTGGCGGAGGTGTGTGCGTTGCGCCCTTCGTGGAAGAAGTTGCGGAGGCTGCCGATGGCGTGCGAGGAGGCGGCGCGCGATGCGGCGGCGGCTTTGGATTTGTCTTCCGGCGATTTTGCGCTGCTTGGTGCGTATTTTGCTTCTTCGATGGCGAAGGATCGGTTTGGTGCGGCGTTTTGGCGGCCGACCGGTCTCGAACAGTTTTTTCGCTCCATGGCCGATGTTCTTTCCCATGCGTATCGCTGGCGGAAGGAGTCGGGCTGGGGCTTTCCCAAATCCGCGGCGGCGGAGCAACCCGTTTTTACGGACGGGGGGCAGGCCGCCACTCTTGAGTCTTTTCGCCGTTTTCTCGACGAGGAGCATGATTCAAACCATATAAGTAATCAATAGACTATGAAACTTAATCTCAGTAAGGCAAGCCTGAAGCGCGAAAATCATCATTTGTTCCTGCAAACTCCCGGACGTACGGTGTGGTGGATCGGGTTGACGCTGCACGGGAAGGACGGTACGGTGACGAGGATTCGCCGCAGTTTGCAGACGCATGATGTGCAGGTGGCGCGCAAGAGGCGCGATCTGATTATCGGGGATTTGCTCAATTCGACTTCCGGCCATGGAGATTCCGTCGAATAATGGTGCGTCTTCTCCGCTGCGCGGGGAGGTGCTGCGCCGCAACCGGGCCGGGAAGGGCGGCCGGGGCGGTTCGTACAAGCTGCGCGTGCGGATCAGCCAGGGGAAGGGGATGGTGGGGCGCGTGATCGAGCCGGGGCTGGGGACGAACGATTTGCTGCAGGCGCAGGAGAAGGCGATTGCGATTTTGCTGACACTGCAGCAGGCGGGGTATCTCCAGAGGCCTCCCGAGTATGTGTTTACGCTCGGGGGGTATGAGGTGTCGTACGAGCGGCTGCTGGCATGGAAGGATGAGCTGCGCCGCGAGGTGCGGAGGGCGTCGCGGGGGAGCCGGAGTTCTTCAGGGGAGTTTTAGCCCCTGTGCGCAGGCTTTTCTTTGCGGAGGCATGCGGGTATTCTGGTTCCGGTTCCCGGCGGAAGGCCGCAGTCTGTTTGCTGCAGGGAATAGAGAGAGTAATTCAAGCATATAAAGCCACCCTATGAATGCCAGAGTATCCGCCGGGAACCGACCGCCGGGCAGACCCCGGAAGTATGATGAAGCCTTGGCCGAGCGTCTTTGCGGCGCGATTGCCGATGGTCTGAGTTTGACCCGCGCCGCCGTTTTGTGCGGCGTGGGTGCGACGTCGGTTCGCCGCTGGCTGGCTGCGGTGCCGGAGTTCAGGGCGCGGTATGCCTGCGCCTGCGAGTTGCGCCTGTTGCTGCTGGAGGAGAAGCTGCTCGATCTTTGCGAGGAGGGGCATGATGCGGCCGGAGATTCGGAGGGAGGGGGTGCGCGGTTGCGTGCGGTGAAGCTGGAGATCGATACGATCAAGTGGCAGCTTTCCAAGCTGCTGCCCCGGCAGTGCGGGGCGAAGGCTGCGGGAGAGGCGCCGGGTGCGTGCGAGGGGGCGACGGTGTCCGAGCGTGTGGATAGGGAGGAGTTGGCCGCGTTTGCCGAGATGCTGGCGGCGGCCCGTGCGAGGATTGGGGAGGGGTGATGAAGGCGCGTTTGTCTCCGGCGGAGTTTGCCGTGTTTGTGTTGGGCCAGAGGTTGTATCCCTGGCAGGTGGAGGTTTTGGAGGCAGTGGGAGCCGGGAAGCCGACTGCGCTGTGCGCGGCGAATGGGTCGGGGAAGACGGCGTCGGTGATTGCGACTCTGATTTTGTGGTTTCTGGATTCTTTTCCGAAGGGGCGGTGCCCGGTGACTTCCGGTTCGTGGATGCAGGTGCGCCAGCAGCTTTGGCCTGCGTTGCGCCGTTACCGGGAGCGTTTTCCGGGGTGGCGTTGGGCGCCTTCCGCCTGTGAGGTTTCGACTCCGCAGGGAGGCCGGGCGGTGGGGTTCGCGACGAATGAGGCGGGGCGCGCGGAGGGCTGGCACGGTACGCCGGATGCTCCGGTGATGTATGTGGTGGATGAGGCGAAGTCGGTGCAGGATGAGATTTTTACGGCGGTGGATCGTTGTACGACGCAGTTCAAGTTGTATGCTTCTTCCGCCGGAGGGGCTGCCGGGCAGCATTTCCGGTGTTTTCACGAGGATGCCGCGCTGTTTTACCGGGTGAGGGTGACGGCGTTCGATTGTCCTCATATTGCGAGGGAGAAGATCGAGTTTTTGAAGGCGAAGTACGGGGAGGATTCCGCGCAGTACCGGTCGATCGTGCTTTCGGAGTGGACGGAGGGGAGCGATTTGCTGATTGTGCCTCCGGAGCTGTTGCGGAGGGCGTTGGAGTGTCCGCCTGCGGCGCGGGCGGGGCAGTGTTTTTCGTTTTCCGATTTTGCAGCCGGACGGGATGAGAATGCGGTGGCGGTGCGCTGCGGGAATTCGATTCGGCTGGTGGAGGCATGGAGGGATGACGATACGGTGCGGATGCGGCGCAAGGTGGTGCGGCTGCAGGAGGCGCTGGGCGTGCCTGCGGTGCGGGCGTGGGGGGACGGTTCGGGAGCGGGGAGGAATGTGCTGCAGGATATGGCGGAGGAGGGGTTCCGGATGCGGGCGTTTCTGGGTGGCGCTCCTTCGGAGGATCGGGAGAATTATCAGGATTTGAATGCGGATGCATGGTTCGGGTTTGCTCGGGATTTGCGTGCGGGGAAGCTGCGGCTGGAGGGGGTGGATGGCGAGACGTTCCGGCAGTTGACATGCCGCCGGATGGAGTGGGACCGGAAGGGGAGGTTGCGCTGCGAGCCGAAGGAGGTGATGCGTGCGCGGGGGCTGCATAGCCCAGACCGGGCGGATGCGGTGGTGGGAGCCTGGTGGGCCGGGCGCAGGATGCTGTACGGGGAGGGTGACGGGGTGGTTTTGCCGGTGAGTGTGCCGGAGAATCCGTTCGCTGCGCCGGAGACTCCGTGGCTGTCTCCGTTTTAGGGCGCGGGCGCTTGCACTGTTCGGTGGTTTGTGGTAGAAACGGCGGTACCCCCTCTCATGAAGCGTTTTTTCGGTTTTGTTTTTTTCTTTATGCTGGTTTTGGCGTGGCCTGCATGTATGAATTTTTTCGGCCTGCCGGTGACGATTCGCCGCCTCGATGTGTTGCGCCCTGTGCAGGTGGAGGAAGAGTCGTTCAGGTGGGGCTGGCCGTCTCAGGAGCATGCATGGAGTGCGACGGGGTGGTTGAAGGAGGATGTGCGGTGCGAGTCGGCGGTGGCGGCATGCGGGTGGAAGTCGGCTGGGTGTTTTCCTGCGGATATGGAGTGGGATGATCCCGGTTGCGATTGGTATGAGGGGGTGAGGGAGTTTCATCGGTTGTTTCCGGAGAGGGATGTTCACCGTTTGCAGTTGTTTTGGGCGGAGACGGGTTTTCCCGGGATTGATGAGCGTTCTCCCTGCCGGATGGTGGTGGATGGGGAGTCGGGCTGGGTGCATGTGTCTTTGTGGGGGAAGTGGCGCGCGTGGGTTTGGCGGTGAGGTTGCGTTTTGGGCTGGACATGAGGAGTGTGTCGACCGTATGCTGTTAGGCAGGATGTCGTGGTTGTCTCGTTTGCTGTATGTCGGTTTGGTTGCCCTGACGGTGTGGGGGTTCCGGAGTTTTTCGTTTCCGGTGTGGTGGTCTCGGGAGATGACGTTTGCCTGTTTGTTTGCGGTGCCGGGGATTTTGTGCTGGTGGCCTGCGTTGGCGCATTTGCGCGCGCAGCCGTTGCGGTGGCGGCGGGTGTGGCTGTGGGTTCTGTTTCTTGGGCCTCCCTGCCTGCTGCTGGGCGGATGTTATGCGGTGGCTTTTGCGACGATGGATGCGGGGCTGGAGCAGTGGCGGGTGTGGATGGGGAGTGTGCGGTTCGTGTGGATGGTGTTCGTGCCGTATGTGGCGGTGGGGTGTTTGCTGAAGTGGGCTTTCGTGCCTGCTGTGGGGAGGAGCGGCACGCCGAGGGCGTGAGCGGGGGCTGTTTTCGCCAGGTATGACGGTGTTCCGCCTTTTTCGATGCCGGGATGGTTTGTAATGTATGGAGTAGCGATGCGTTCGCTCGCCCCCCAACGACGATGCCCAGGAAGTTTGAAGAAGAAGAGGAGCCCCAGTGGGGGAAGAATGTGAAGGTGCAGGGCAGGGATGCCTATCGACCCCGTGTGCCTTTGGTGGTGCGGGTGCTGGCGAGGCTGTCGGGCTACTGGTCTTTGTCGGTGGCAGTGGTGGCGATGTCGGTTATTTTGCTGGCTGGTGCGGCGGCGATTTTCGGCTGGTTTTTCGGACTGACGGCGAGTCCTCCTCTTGAGCTGGTGTCTGTGTGCCGATCGGGGTTTCTTTCCGAGGTGAAGGAGGCGATGGGACGTGTGGATGGCGTGAAGTACGAGAAGACGGTCGATCAGGATGACGGCAGGGAGGTGCATGTCTGGAAGTGTTCCGACTGGAAGGGCGAGTGGTCGCTCGTTTGCAGGCCGTGGAGTGATGGAGGATCGCAGATTCACCAGCCCAGGGTGTTTTACGAGGATTTTACCGGGAGGTTTGAGGTGGAGATTTCAGGGAATACGGAGGGGTTTGAGTTGATTTGGAAATGAGGTGGAGAGTGAGGCGTATCTGGCGGATGCGCGGAGCGTTCTGATTTTTTCGGGTTGCTTTTGATAGGTTTTTTCTGTATGATCCGGCTGCTATGGCGGCACAGGATTCGAGTTTGAGCCCGATGATGGATCAGTATCTGCGGATGAAGCAGGGGCTTCCGGAGGATGTGTGGCTTTTTTTCCGGCTGGGGGATTTTTACGAGATGTTTTTCGAGGATGCGGTGGAGGCTTCCGCCGTGCTGGGGCTGACGCTGACGAAGCGGCATACGGTGCCGATGTGCGGTGTGCCGTTTCATAGTGTGGAGGGGTATATCGGGCAGGCGGTGAAGGCGGGGAAGCGGGTGGCGATTGCGGAGCAGAAGGGTACTCCGGTGCCGGGGAAGCTGGTGGAGCGGGAGCTGGTGCAGGTGGTTTCCGCCGGGACGCTGGCGGATTTGGCTTTGCTGAATGAGGCGGAGCATAATTATATCGTGGCGGTGTTCCGCGAGAAGTCCGCGTGGGGGCTGGCGTGCGTGGATCATACGACGGGGGAGTTTTCGGTGGCGGAGTTCGGTTCTCAGGAGGCGCTGGCGGAGGAGGTTTCGCGGGTTGCGCCGAGGGAGCTGCTGGTGAGCGATGAGCAGAGGGATTCGTTTCCGCTGTTGCGGCCGACGCTGTTTTACGACGGTTATGCGTTTTTGCCGGGCGCTGCGGTGCCGGTGCTGGAGGCGCATTTTCAGGTGCATTCTCTGGAGGGGTTCGGCTGTGCGGGGTTGAGGGCGGCTTTGGGCGCTGCGGGGGCGGTGTTGCATTATTTGAAGCATCAGTTGAGGCGTTCGACGGAGCATTTGCGGAAGCTGGCGCTGCGGCCGACGGAGGGGGTGGTGCTGATCGATGCGGCGAGCCAGCGGAATCTGGATTTGGTGGATGCACGCGGCGGGGCGAAGTTTTCGCTGCTGGGTGCTCTGGACGGTACGTCTTCCCCGATGGGTGCGCGGAAGTTGCGCGATTGGGTGTTGCATCCGGTTGCGGATGTGGATGTGCTGCGAGGGCGGCAGGATGCGGTGGAGAGGTTTCTCGGGGAGCCGTTTCTGATGAGTAAGCTGCGGGATTCGTTGAAGGGGGTGCGCGATTTGGAGCGTCTTTCTTCAAAGCTGGCTCAGGGGGCGGGGAATGCCCGGGATTTGATGGCGCTGGGTTGTTCGCTGGGGCAGGTGCCTGCGGTGGAGGCGGATCTTTATGTGCTGGCGGAGGGGTGCCCTAAGCTGGGTGATTTGTGCGGGAGGCTGGGGGATTTCGCCGGGCTGGTGGAGTTGCTGGCGGGTGCGCTGGCGGATGAGCCTCCGGTGACGATCAAGGAGGGGGGGATGATTCGCGACGGTTATAGTGCGGAGCTGGATGAGCTGCGGCTGGCGTCGCGCGACGGGAAGGCGTGGCTGGCGGAGATGGAGGCGCGGGAGAGGGCTGCGACGGGGATCGATTCGCTGAAGATTCGTTTCAATAATGTGTTCGGCTATTATATCGAGGTGACGAGGGCGAATTATGCCAAGGTGCCGGAGCATTACCACCGGAAGCAGACGCTGGCGAATGCGGAGCGTTTCGTGACGGAGGAGTTGAAGAGGATGGAGGGGACGATTCTGGGGGCGGATGAGCGTTCGCGCCAGTTGGAGTATGAGTTGTTTTGTGCGCTGCGCGAGGAGGTGAAGGGGTTTCTGGATGCGATTCAGGTGTCTGCGGATGCGCTGGCGGAGGCTGATGTGCTGTTGGCGTTTGCGGAGTCGGCGCAGCGGCACGGGTATTGCCGTCCGGAGCTGGATTGTTCGCGCAATTTGTCGATTGTGAATGGCCGCCATCCGGTGATCGAGCAGGTGCAGCAGGGTGTTCCTTTCGTGCCGAACGATTCGCTGATGGATGAGGAGGGGAATCGGGTGTTGATTTTGACGGGGCCGAATATGGCGGGGAAGAGTACGTATATCCGCCAGGTGGCGTTGATTGTGCTGATGGCGCAGATCGGGTCGTTCGTTCCGGCGGAGTCGGCTCGTATCGGCGTGGTGGATCGGATTTTCTGCCGGGTGGGGGCGAGCGATGATTTGGCGCGGGGGCAGTCCACTTTCATGGTGGAGATGAGCGAGACGGCGATGATTCTGAATAATGCGACGGAGCGTTCACTGGTGATTCTGGACGAGATCGGGCGCGGTACGGCGACGTTCGACGGTTTGTCGATTGCGTGGGCGGTGGCGGAGCATTTGCACGATGAGCTGGGGTCGCGGACGCTGTTTGCGACGCATTACCACGAGCTGGTGGATTTGGTGCATACGCATCCGGCGGTGAGCAATTGGCATGTGGAGGTGCGGGAGTGGAAGGATGAGATTGTGTTTCTCCGCAAGGTGCTGCCGGGCCCGGCGGATAAGTCGTACGGGATTCAGGTGGCGCGGCTGGCCGGGATGCCGGAGAGTATCGTGAGCCGTGCGAAGGAGATTTTGACGCATTTGGAGATGTCTTCGACGAGGCGGGAGCCGAAGGCTCGCAAGCGGCAGAAGCCGGGTATGCCCGTGGCACGCGAGGCGGAGGTGACGCAGCTTGAGCTGCTGTGGGACGAGGAGGAGTGACGGGCGGTGCGCCGTGGGTCAGTGGCTGCGACCGGAGAAGAGTCGTTTGATGAGTCTGCCGATTTTCCGGAAGGTGGGGAAGTTGCCGTATGGGATGTGCTGCTGCGTGTTTTCGAGGATGTTCAGGTTGTGCAGGGCCTGTTCGTCTCCCTGCGCGGCAGCCTGCCGGAGCCAGTGGATGGCTTGCTGTGTGTTTTGCGGGACGCCGTGTCCTGCAAGGTAGAATTCGGCGAGTATGGATTGGGCGGCGGGATGGCCTTGTTGCGCGGCTTTTTCGAGCCAGAAGGCGGCCTGTTTTGCGTTCGGTTCGGTGGCAGAGGCCAGCCGGGCGGCGAGGTGGTATTGGGCTTGAACGAATCCCTGTTCGGCGGATTTGGTGAACCAATGGAGGGCTTTTTTCCGGTCGGCTTCCACTCCATGGCCTTTTTCATAGGATAAGGCGAGGTTGTACTGGGCGGTTTCGTTTCCGTTTTCCGCTGCGGCCAGGAGCCAGCGGATGGCCTGTTCGATTTCGTCGGGCGATTGGCTGTGTTCGAGGTAGGTTGTGGATAATAGCATGCGGGCATCCTCATGGCCTTGTTCGGTGGCTTTTTTGAGCCAGTAGACGGCTTTGTCGATGTCGTGCGCGGCTGCGAAGATGTCGCCGAGGCTGTATTGGGCCTTGGCGAATCCCTGGTTGGCGGATTTGGTGAACCAATGGAGGGCTTTTTGCTGGTCGGCTTCCACTCCACGGCCTTTTTCGTAGGATATGGCGAGGTTGTACTGGGCGATTTCGTCTCCGGTTTCCGCTGAGGCAAGGGTCCAGCGGATGGCCTGTTCGATTTCGTCGGGCGATTGGCTGTATTCGAGGTAGAGTCCGGCCACTTGTATGCGGGCGTGCTCATCTCCCTGATCGGCAGCTTTTCTGAGCCAGTAGATGGCTTTGTTGATGGCGTGTGCGGATAAGAAGAAGTTTCCGAGGCTGTATTGGGCGCCGATATGGCCGAGCCGGGCGGCCTGTTCGCGGTATTTGAAGGATGCGGCCATGTCGCGGCGGGCGGCGGTGCTTTCCTGGTAGATGTCGGAGAGGGTGAGAAGCGCCCCGATGTGTTGCCGATCTGCGGCCTTTTTGAGCCAGCGGATACCTTGTTTGGCGTTTTGAGGGATGCCGGTTCCTTCAATCAGGAGGCAACCCAGTTCGTGCTGGGCGTCGGCATCGCCTTGTTCGGCCATGTGCCGAAGTGCGTCGGGCGCGGGGGCGTTATTCATGGGTGGGGGTATCGTACGGCAGGAGTCGGTTGTTTGTCAAGGATGGTGAGGCTACTGGGTGGTGATGCGGGTTTTATCGCGCGAAGGGGGTGTTCATGTCGGTTCGTCAGGCGGGTCAATAGTGGTTGCGGGGGTGTTTGATGTTTTCCTGGACGCGGAGGACGGCAGCGGCAGCTTGTTTGTTTCCTTGCGCTGCCGCTTTTCTGTACCAGGCGAGAGCCAGTTTGTTGTTTCTCAATCCCGGTCGTTCGTAGTATCGACCCAGTGTGTTTTGGGCTTCGATGTTTCCGTTCAATGCTTTTCGGATTAAGGGCAAGTCTTCCGGGTCGCGGGGGATTTCGGCGGCGGATGGCAGGTCGTTCGGGGCCGGGTAGCTCCGTGGGCTTTCCTCCGGTATGACGGTGTTCCAGAATTGTTCTATTTTGAAGATGAGGGGGCCTTGTTTGTCTGCCCGGGCGTACCAATGGGCGGCGAGTGCAGCATTTTCCTCTATGCCCCAACCGAAGGCATAGCAGTGTGCGAGTTCGATTTGCGCTTGCATGACGCCTTGTTCGGCGGCTCGCCGGTACCAGTAGGCTGCCTGTTTTTCATGTTGCTGTTTTTGGCTGTTGAGCGGGTCGATGCCGAATGCGTAGAGTTGTGCCAGTGCAAGCTGGGCTTGAGGATGGCCTTGTTCGGCGGCTTTTTGGTACCAGTAATGGGCAGACTGTCCGTAGTAGTTGTTCAGGATTGTGCCGTTTTGATAGTGTTGGCCGAGGCGGTACTGGGCGTCCGCCTGTCCGTTTTCTGCGGCTTCACTGTCCCGTGCGATGCGGCGCAGGCGTTCCGTTTTTGATTTTTGTTCCCATTCCTGTGCGCTATGAGCGTTTTTCAGGGTGCCGATGCCGTGCTTGTAGGCGTAGGCCAGTGCGGTTTGGGCGTCGGGGTTGCCTTGTTGGGCCGCCTGCCGCAGGCATTCGATGATTTTGAAGGGGGCGAGCTGCGCGGAGGTTTGGTGTGTGCCCGGTATCCATGCGGGGTCGATGCATGGGCTGTCCGGGTAGATGTAGGGTGTAGCAGGCGTTGCGTTGGTTATGTCTCCGCATCCATAGGCAGTGGCGGCTTTGAGGTACCATTCGGCTGCTTGTTCGGGGGAGGGTTCCGTTCCCGTGCCTTGGTTGAGGCAATCGGCGAGCCTGCGTCTGGCTTCCGGGTAGCCTTTTTGTGCCAGTTCCCGATAGATGGAGACGGCTTGTTCCCGGTTTTGCGGTGTGCCGATTCCTTGGAAGGCGCATTCGGCGAGGATGAATTCGGCTTCGGGGCAGCCCTGTGCGGCGGATTTGCGGTACCAGTGCAGGGCCAGGGGGATGTCTGCCGCGGTGTTTTCCGTGCCTGTGTGATAGATGCGGCCCAGGTTGTACTGGGCTTGGGGGTGGCCTTGTTCTGCAGCCAGCCGGAAGTATTCGAGTGCGGCGGCGCTGTGGTTAGGTTGTGTGGCCGGCGGAGGAAGTTGGTGATGGAATATGAGGTAGCCGAGGCGGTTGCGGGCAATCGGATTTCCGGCGTTTGCTTCGGTTTGCAGGGTTGCGATCGTTTGTGCCGTTAAGTTGGCGGGGCAGTCGTAGTCAAGGGGCAAGGGTTGTGTTTCCTGTCCGATGAGGAGGGAGGCTGAGAAGTGGAGGGCGCAATACGCCGCGATGAGTATTGTGGTTTTCATGGAGTGCAGAGGGGGGTGAGTTTTGATGTTAGCAGGTTGTGAGGCTGTGTCAATAAGGAATGTTTTGTCAATGTGGAGGGATCGGGATGTTGTTCGTCAGGATGGGTGATGATGCGCGCGCGTGTTGACTGTCACGGGCGATCATTGACTTGGTGGGCGTTTTTTGGTATCGCTCTGCGCGATGAATCGTTTTGTTGCCGCGTTTGTTTTCTGCGCTACAACTTTGGTTTCGCTGGTTCTGGTTTCCGGCTGCAAGCCGCAGGAGGATGTTTCGCGTACGGAGGTGCGGATCGGATGTTTTCCGAATGTGACGCATGTGCAGGCTTTGGTGGCCCGATATATGGCCCGGATGGGGGAGAATTGGGTGCGCCAGCCGGATGGCGGCTGGGTGAAGGCTGCGGGCAAGGGCTGGTTCGAGGAGAGGATGCCGGGGCATTCGTTCGTGTGGTCGACGTATAATGCGGGGCCGAGCGCGATGGAGGCTATTTTCGGGCGGTCGATCGATGTGACGTATGTGGGGCCGAGTCCGGCGCTGAATGCCTACGGGGTGTCTCAGGGTACGGAGGTGCGGGTGATGGCGGGTGCGGTGAACGGCGGCGCGGCTTTGCTGGTGCATGCGGGTTCTTCGATGAAGGAGGGTAAGGATTTTTACGGGAAGCGTGTGGCGACGCCGCAGCTTGGGAATACGCAGGATGTTTCCGCCCGGGCATGGCTCCGGAAGCAGGGGTTGCATTTGACTCGGAACGGTACGGGCGATTGCCGGGTGTTGCCGACGTCGAATGCGATGCAGCTTCCTTTGTTCAAGCAGGGTGAGCTGGATGCGGTGTGGACGGTGGAGCCGTGGGTTTCCCGGCTGGAGGCGGAGGCCGGAGCGGTGCCGCTGGTGGAGGATTCCGAGGTGGCGACGACGGTGCTTGTGGGGCGCGATGCGTGGCTGAAGGCGCATCCGGAGCTGGCGGCGAAGCTGATTGCCGCCCATAAGGAGTTGACGGAGTGGGTGGCGGCCCATCCCGAGGAGGCGCAGAGGATGGTGGCGGATGAAATGAAGCTGCTGACTCGCGCCAAGGGTGATGAGATGGAGAAGATTGTGCGTTCGTCGTGGAAGCGGTTGAAGCTGACGACGGAGGTGGATGTGCCGGGTCTCCGGCAGTTTGTGAAGGATGCGCAGGATGCCGGTCTGCTGCGTTCCCGTTTTCCCGATGTTGCCGGTATTGTGTATCAACCAGATTCCCCACGTTAAGCCGTTTTTTTGCCATGCCCCTGACTGAAGAGTTGCAGGTGATTGCTCCTGCCAAGCTGAATATCGAGAATGTGACGAAGGATTTTACCTCCCGCCGCGGGACGGTGCGCGCGCTCGAGAATGTGTCGCTGACGATTAATGAAGGCGAGTTCGTGTGTTTCGTGGGCCCTTCGGGCTGCGGGAAGTCGACTTTGCTGAATATTATCGCCGGGCTTGAGACGCCGGATAGCGGTGTGGCGCTGATGGACGGGGTGCCGATTCCCGGTCCTGGCCGCGACCGGATGATGATGTTTCAGGAGCATGCGCTGTTCCCCTGGCTGGATGTGATCGGGAATGTGATGTTTTCGCTGAAGCTGAAGCCGAATTTGAATGATAAGGAGCGGCTGGAGGTGGCGAAGTATTATTTGCATCTGGTGAAGCTGGATAATTTCATTCATGCGAATATTCACGAGCTTTCCGGCGGGATGAAGCAGCGCGTGGCGCTGGCTCGCGCGCTGGCTCCGAATCCCCGTGTGCTGCTGATGGATGAGCCGTTCGCCGCGCTGGATGCGATGACGCGCGAGCAGTTGTACGGCGATATTCAGGCGATTTGGGAGAAGAGGAAGAAGACGATTATTTTCGTGACGCACAATGTGCGCGAGTCGGTGTGCCTGGGGAACCGGGTGGTTCTGTTTTCACCGCATCCGGGTAAGATCCGGGAGCAGTACGAGATCGATTTGCCGCGCCCCCGGGATATCAATAGTGTGGAGCTGGCCGGGTATTCGGTGCAGATTACGAGTGCCCTGAAGGGGTATGAGAAGGAGAGTCACGAGTAATTCGATAGTTCAGGTTTATTTTTTTGGAGTTATGAAGCGTACGTTTTCGACAGTTGTGTTTTTCGTGGTGCTGATCGTGGTGTGGCATTTTCTGTCCGCCGCGGGTATCTGGTCTCCCTATGTGGTGCCTTCGCCGGAGGCGGTGGGGCAGTATTTGTACGATGAGTGCATGGACGGGGAGATTCCCGCCGCGATCGGTGTGACGATGAGCCGCCTGTGCATCGGGTATGCGATCGGGCTGGTGATGGGGATTCCTCTGGGGATGCTGGCGGCGCGGTTCCGCTGCGTGAACGATACGCTGGGGATGATGGCTTTGGGGTTTCAGGCGTTGCCGAGCGTGTGCTGGGTGCCGCTGGCCTGTATCTGGTTCGGGCTGACGGAGAGCGCTTTGCTGTTTGTGGTGATTATGGGTACGCTGTGGTCGGTGATTCTTTCGACGGAAAACGGGCTGCGTAATGTGCCGCCGATTTATGCGCGGGCGGCGCGGACGATGGGTTCTTCGCCGTTCCATACGCTGGTGTTCGTGACGCTGCCTGCTTCGGCTCCTTTTGTGGTGTCAGGGATGAAGCAGGGCTGGGCGTTTGCCTGGCGTTCGCTGATGGCAGCGGAGATTTATGTGTCGATCGCGGGCAGTTTCGGTCTCGGCCAGCATTTGCATTTCGGTCGCGAGTTGCAGCAGATGGATCAGGTGATGGGGATTATGCTGGTGATCGTGCTGATCGGTTTGCTGGCGGATAAGATTCTGTTTTCTCCGGTGGAGAGGTGGCTGCACCGCCGCTGGGGTACCGATCGGGGCTGATCGTCCGAGCGGCGGCTGTGTGGCCGTCTGCCGTTTGTCGGTTATGCGGGGTTGAGCGCCGCATAGGGGCTCCGGGTTCGCTGCAGGAGGGGGAGGATGCGCGTTTTGTATGCGCGGAGGAGTGCGGGCCGGTTTGCGGCCGGTTCTATTTCATCTTCCCGGAAGTCGCGGATGGTTTGTTCGTATCTGGCCGTTTTCATGAAGTGCAGCCAGCAGGGGAGGGTAACCGTTTTTTTGTTCGGGTGCGGGGCGGTGTCGATTTCGTAGTGTTGGGCGATGCCGTATCGGGGAAGGTTGCCGGAGCCGCAGATGAGGGAGTCGCATCCTCCGTTGCGGGGGCGAGGTTTGTAGAGGCCGAAGCGGCCGTTGAGGACGGCTGTGTTGTGGCCACTGATTGAGATGCAATCCATGGGTGTGCGGATGTGGGAGAAGGCTTGCCCGAGGTGTTCGGGAAGGTAGATTTGGTCGGCATCCACTTTGACGACGGCGTATTCCGATTTGCCGAATAGTTGGTTGATGTGGTTCATGCCGAATTGGTAGTAGGTGTCTATACGGTTTTCTTTCGGCAGGGTGCGGAGGTCGCATGCCGAGTGCGGGCGTACGATGTGGTGGGGGTAGTGGAGGAAGTGGCATCGGCAGCCGTATTCGTTTTCCAGAACGGGTTTCCATTGTTCCGCCAGTTCGATGCTTCGGTCGTCCATGTCCGCCCAGAGGATGAGCAGGTCGTCGAGGATGGGAGCGACGCTGAGCATGCAGGCTGCAATGGTGTGTTGTTCGTTGAGGACGCGCATGTAGCCGATTTTTCTGATGTTGCCGTGTTTCGGGGCGGTGCCGGTGGACGGTGCGGGCTGTACCCAGTGGTACCATTCGCCCGCCCCCCGGACGAAGCGTTCTTTGCCCCAGCGATCCCATTGGAGCTGGAGGGTTGTTTCATCGCGCTGCAGGATGAGGGCTGCATCTTTTTGTGAGAGGCGTGCGCCACGGTTGCCGATGATGCGGAAGTCGTCGCTCCATTCGGGGTGCCAGAGGCGGAGTGTTTCTGCAGGTTGGATGTTTGCGGGAGGCAGGAGTCGCTGGCTGGTGTGGATGGAGGGTGGTGCCACCGGTGATGAGCCGGCGCAGGAGTATCGGTGTTCGGGTTCGCTGTCTTCAAGGATGGGGATGAGGCGCCCGCTGGAGATCATGGATTGTATGAAGGCGTTTTCGGGTTCGGGCTGATGCTTTCCTATGCGGGAGACACGCTGGTTCATGTCGCAATCGCCGAGATAGTAGATGTTTGCGTTCGGATATAGGTGGTAGGCCAGCAGGATGCCTTTGCTGAGGGTGGTGAAGTTGTATGTGCAGCGGCTGACGTCCGGCGGGATGGTTCGCCAGTGCGCGAGGTTTTCGGTGTAGGCGTATGCCTGCGTGCGGTTCGGGTCTTCGTCGTTGAAGTAGAGCATGGGTATGCCTGGCAGGATGTCTGTGTTTCTTTTTTCGCGGGGAAAGACCATGTAGGCGCCGCAGCAGGAGATGAGGGCTATGTCGGTGCGTGTGCCGGTGAGGCCGGTGGCGATGTTTTCCATTTTGTTGATGCGCATGACGAGGTCGCAGGAGTCGACGAATTCCGAGTAGTTGCGTTGCAGGTTTTTTTTATTGGAGATGAGGCATATTCGCATGGTTCCGGTCGGGCGGGGCAGGAGGTTGCGGAAGTGGGTGGAGGCGCACAGGTGGTCGAGGGCGGCGAATTCCTGTTCCGTGTCGATTTGCAGGTTGCAGGGGAAGGGGTTGTCGTGGATGCGGGAGTCGTCTCCGAAGAAGGAGTCTCTGGCGAGGAATCCGGCCTGTGAGGTGAGGGAGATGTTTCCGTCGAAGAAATGGAGGAAGCGTTTGGCGTCCTGGGTGCGGAAGGAGTGCTGGAAGGTGCCGTCGAGGTGGCCGATGACTTTGATTTTCTGAGAGGTGTAGCCGGACCATTCGTTGTGTGTTTCCGCATGGCGGAGCATGGTTCTGAGGAGTCCATGCTGCCGGAGCGGGGAGGTGGGCTGCAGGATGGCGAAGTAACGGCAGGTGTATGTGTTCAGGACCTGACGGATGCAGAAGGTCATTTTGCGGTCATAGACGATTTCCCGATGGTGCAAGATGTTTTTTTCACGGCACAGGGCGATGATTTCTTCGCTGTCCGTGCTAACGACGGGTGTGAATCCTTCCTGTATGGCATAGTGAACGGAGTGCAGGAAGAGGGGGGTGCCGCCGAGGAGGCGGGTGTTTTTGCCCGGGCAGCGTTCGGAGTGCGCTTTTGCGGGGATGATGGCGAGGTAGGGGATGCTGTTCATTTGCGGATGGGGGGTGGTTGCGGCTGTTGTGACGATTGTTCCGGAACGGAGGAGCCGTACCCATAGTCCTACCATGCTTCGTTTTCAGCAGGAAGGGGGAAGGCTGCCACGCCGCAGAACATGGCAGGCTGGCCCGCGAGCGGAGTGTGGCGCGAGCCTCCGTCAGCATGTAGAAAACTGATAGAACTATTTCTTGTGCATGGTGCTGCGGAGGGTATACTTGTGATAGTTTACGAAGGAGATTTTCCATGGCAATATATGATGAACTGAGTATTCGAGATATTGAAGTCCTGTTTCGCCCGTTCCGGTCCCGCGCTCTGGATTTGCCGACGCGTGTGGTGATGGCTCCGATGACGCGCTGTTTTTCGCCTGGCGGAGTGCCGACTCTGGAGGTGGCGGATTATTACAAGAGGCGCGCGCAGAATGAGGTGGGCCTGATTGTGACGGAGGGGACGCTGGTGAACGAGCCGGCCGCAGGCAATGCGATGGGGGTGCCGAATTTTTATGGCGGTGCGGCTCTGCGCGCATGGAAGAAGGTGGTGGAGGCGGTGCATACGACGGATGCGAAGATTGCGCCGCAGCTCTGGCATGTGGGGATGGCCCGCAAGCTGGAGGGTGATTACCCGAATCCGGATGCTTCTCCGATCGGGCCTTCCGGGATTGATCTGGAATCACTGGAGAAGGTGGCGGAGCCGATGAGCCGGGCGAAGATCGAGGAGTTGATCGGGCAGTTCGCCCAGTCCGCGCTGGATGCCAAGAAGCTTCATTTCGATGCGGTGGAGATTCATGGCGCCCACGGGTATTTGATCGACCAGTTTTTCTGGGACAGGACGAATCTACGGACGGATGAGTACGGCGGCGATCTTGTGGGGCGTACGCGTTTCGCGTGTGATATCGTGCGTGCGGTGCGGCAGGCCGTGGGCAGGAATTTCCCGATTCTGTTCCGTTTTTCGCAGTGGAAGGTGGGGCATTACGATGTGAAGCTGGCGCAGAGTCCGCAGGAGCTGGAGGCTTTTCTTGCGCCGCTGATGGATGCCGGTGTGGATGTTTTCGATTGTTCGACGCGCCGCTACTGGGAGCCGGAGTTCGAGGGGTCGCCGCTGAATCTGGCGGGTTGGACGAAGAAGCTGACGGGGCTGCCGACGATTTCAGTGGGTTCCGTCGGTCTGGATAAGACTTTTACGGAGACGTTCGGAGATCCGGCGGTGAAGGTGAGTCATTCCTGTATTGATCCGCTGATTAAGAGGATGAGAGATGAAGAGTTCGATCTGATCGCTGTGGGGCGTGCCTTGCTGGCGGATCCCGCATGGGCTGCCAAGATGCATGCCGGGCGTGCCGATGAGATCGAGGTGTTCACGGAAGAATCGCTCCGCCGTTTGAGCTAGAACAAGAAACGGCTGGTGGTACTGAGTCATGGATGGTACCGCTGATGGGTAGAGGCCTGCCTGTTCGTTGGGTGTTCAGGCAGGTCTCTTTTATGAGGTTTTTGCTTGCCTTTCGTGGTGGCTTGGATCATCCCCGCAAGGCTTATCGCCTGCGGCGGCGTATGGCGAAGATGAAGGTGCCGATCAGGCTGAGGGTGGCGGTGGCCGGTTCAGGGACGATATCCGAGCGAAGTGTCCAGCCGAGCATGCGCAAGGTGGCGAGGTCGAGGTCGGAGAAGGCGACGGGGGAGGCAGTGCGGGGGTTGCCGGAGTAGTTGAGGATGGAGTCGGTGAGGTTGTATCCGGTACCGTCCGTGGGGTGGGCGAAGCTGGAGCCCTGGGCGTAAGTATTTGGGTTGTAGACCTGGATTTGCGTGGTGCCGTCCGAGAGGTAGATGTCCTTCCCGAGTACGGAGGAGCGTGAGGTGTAAAGATCCGAGGTGGCGACGGAGTTGCCGTCGGCATCGACAAGCAGGCTGTCCCATTTGTTGTAGACGCTGCTTCGCTTTTCGTCTCTGTTATTGAAGAGGGAGGATGAGACGCCGAGGGCATGGCCGATTTCATGGACGAGGACGCGTGTGAAGCCGTTGTCCGTGAAGTCGAAGTCTTTTCCGATCTGGATGAAGATGTCCCACGGGGTGCCGGATTCCCACAATTCGTCTGTGTTGATGCCGAATTTCCATTTCAGTTCGGTAGCGGTCGCTTCATTGTAGAATGGTGCATTGTCTTCAATGCCCACATTGGATCTGAAGGAGAAGGAGCTGCTGCCGCCGATGATGTTGGGGTCTCCGAATGTGGTGTAGACGAGGTTCAGGTTGATTTTACTGGTGGAGAAGGTGTCGGCTATGGTGTCGATCCAGAGCTGGCTGGCGGCCAGGGTTTGTTCGATGCGTGTTTCCGACCAGTCCATGGTGCTGGAGATTTGGTTTTGGAAGGTGTCGCCGTTGTTGTAGAAGTTGATGCTGAAGACGCTGTTTTCCCTCGTCGTGATTTCGGCGGAGGCCTGTACGGCGAAGATGAGGAGAGCAGCGATGGCTGTGCGCCGTGCAAGGCGGGAGAAGGAGGGTTTCATGGCGAATCGGTGTACGTAATGAATGGAGAGCGGGATAATGACTGATTTGATTATCCGATACTATTTCTTTGGGCGGCGGTATGTCAAGCTATTTTTCGATTTTCGATCGTTTGTTCGTGTTTGTTTTTTCTTGCAGGTGATGATGTTCCGAATGATGGGGAGTAGTAGAGGGAATTCTTATGACAAAAGTTAGTGTTGCGGCTTTTGGCGGTTTGCTGTATGCATTCGTGCAGATGCAAGTTTCCTTGTTCAATTCACAGTTTTCCTCAGCAGCCCGGCAGCAGAGCTGGAGCTGGTGGTATTACTTTATGGATTGACACACTGGGGAAGCCTCCGTGCGTAGGAAACTGCACAGATTGATATATCGATTTTCTACAAGCCGCTTTGACTTCCCCGAGGTCAAAGCGGTTTTTTCTTTTTCCGATTTACCAAGCCACCATCAAACGACAAGTTTCAACACCAAATATACCAAGCCACCATGTCCACCAAGATTTCTCTTCAACAGTCCAGCCGCAGGCTCGGCGCCGATACGCAGACGCCGATCAGTCTGTTTATGCAGTTGTCCCGTGAAAATGAGTTCGCCCTTTTGCTGGAGAGCGCGGAGGTGGACGGGCGCTGGGGGCGTTTCAGCGTGATTGCGAGCGATTTTTTGCTGGATGCTTCGTGCCGCAGCGGTTTGCTGCATGTGGAGGTGGCCGATGAGCGGCTGAAGCCGCTGGAGGCTCTGGAGGGGCGGCCTTTCATGGAGGGGGTGCGCGAGTTGATGGAGTCTCTGTCGATCGTGCCGGCGGATTTTTCGCAGGCTCCGATTACGCGGGCTTTGTACGGTTATTTCGGTTATGAGATGGCGGCGGTGTTCCAGCCGAAGCTGGCGCAGTCGCTGGATGTGGCGGATGCGGAGGCGCGGCTGGTGGTGGCGGGTACGGTGCTGGTGTTCGATCATGTGTATAATCATTTGACGCAGTTGAGCTTGGGCGAGCATCGCGAGATGAGGCCGGTGCTGCATCCGGAGCCTGCGCCGATTCGTGTAGGCGAGGTGACGCGGAGGCCGGATGAGGAGGGGTATAAGGCGGCGGTGCGCCGGGTGCGCGAGCTGTTGCATCAGGGGGAGGCGATTCAGGTGGTGGGTGCGACGCAGGCTTCGGCTCCGTTCGAGGGGGATGCGTTTACGCTGTACCGCCGGATGCGGAGTATGAATCCGTCTCCGTATATGTTTTTCATGCGTTTTCCGGGGTTGACGCTGTTCGGTTCTTCGCCGGAGGTGATGGTGCGCTGTACGGACGGGCGTTTGCAGCTTTCCCCGATTGCGGGGACGCGCCGACGGGGGCAGGACGATGTGGAGGATGCGGAGCTGGCGGCGGATTTGCTGAAGGATCCGAAGGAGTGTGCGGAGCATGTGATGCTGGTGGATTTGGGGCGGAATGATTTGGGGCGGGTGGCAAGGCCGGATTCGGTGAAGGTGGAGCGGCTGATGGAGGTGGAGCGGTTTTCGCATGTGATGCATATGACTTCGCGGGTGACGGCGAGCCTTGCACAGGGGAAGGATGCGCTGGATGTGCTGGCGGCGACGTTCCCGGCGGGGACGGTGAGCGGTGCGCCGAAGGTGCGGGCGATGGAGATTATCCATGAGCTGGAGGAGGTGAAGCGCGGGCCGTATGCCGGGTGTATCGGCTGGATCGGGCTGGATGAGGATGCGGTGCATATGGATACGGGGATTACGATCCGGAGTATGTGGGTGCGCGATGGCCGGATTTTCTGGCAGATGGGCGCGGGGCTGGTGTACGATTCAGATCCCGAGAAGGAGTGGCAGGAGTGCCGCAATAAGGGCAGGATTATCGATGCGATTCTTGCTGCCGACGAGTCTCTTTAATTTTTACCTTTTTTCAAGACGATGTTTCTTTTTATCGATAATTACGATTCTTTTACCTACAATATCGTGCAGATTTTTCAGGGTCTGGGGCGCAATCCTCTGGTGCTGACGAATGACGATCCCCGGATTCTGGATATGGCGGCGGATCCTTCGCTGGAGTGCGTGTGTATTTCTCCGGGGCCGGGTAATCCGAAGACGGCGGGGTTCTGCCTGGAGTTTCTGGCTCGGCTGCCGAAGCATGTGCCGGTGCTGGGTGTGTGCCTGGGGCACCAGTGCCTAGGCGAGTTCGCCGGGGCGAGTGTGGTGAAGGCTCCGTTCGTGATGCACGGGAAGTGTTCGGAGATTACGCACGACGGTACGGGGCTGTTTTCCGGGATCGAGAATCCTATGAAGGTGGGCCGCTACCATTCGCTGGTGGTGGAGTCGAAGGATGATTTTTCGAATCCGATGTTTTCGGTGACGGCGCGCGCTCCCGAAGGGGAGGTGATGGCGCTGCGCTATAAGGATAGGCCGTGGGTGGGGATTCAGTTCCATCCCGAGTCGATTTTGACTCCGGAAGGCCGGAAGCTGCTGGCGAATTTCCCCCAGGCGATTCAGCCGGAGGGGAGCGCTGCGGCGAGTGTGCCCGCAGTGCTGGAGGCTTTGGCGCAGGGCAGGGATTTGTCTGCGGAGATGGCGGCGCATGCGTTTGCCGCGTTGATGGATGGCAGGATGTCCGATGCGCAGGCGGGTTCGTTCCTGATGGGGCTGCGGATGAAGGGGGAGAGTTCTCTGGAGATCGCCCATGCGGTGAATACGGCGCTTGCTCGTTCGCTGCGTGTGGACGGTATTACGGGCGCGTGTATCGATATCGTGGGGACGGGCGGCGACGGGAAGCATTCGTTCAATTGTTCGACGGCGGCTTCGCTGGTGATGGCGGGGCTGGGCTACCGGGTGGTGAAGCACGGGAACCGGGCGGTGTCGTCTTCCTGCGGGAGTGCGGATGCGCTGGAGTCTTTGGGGGTGCCGCTCGATGTGTCGCCGGATGAGGCGGCGCGGATGGTGGAGCGGAGCGGGTTTGCGTTTTTGTTTGCGCCGAAGTTCCATCCGAGTTTCCGCAATATCGGGCCGATCCGCAAGGAGTTGGGGATGCGTACGCTGTTCAATTTGATCGGGCCGCTGCTGAATCCCGCCCGTCCTTCGCATTTGCTGATGGGTGTGGCGAAGCCGGAGCTGGTGGATCTGATCAGCGATGCCCTTCGGCAGTCCCATATCGAGAAGGCGATTGTGGTTTGCGGCGCGGGCGGTTATGACGAGCTGACGCAGCTCGGCAAGGCGACGCTGAAGCTGATCGATCATGGCCGGGTGGTGTCGATGGAGCTGGATCCCGCCGAGTTCGGGTTCAAGCCGTGCGAGGAGGCGGAGCTTGCGGTGGAGTCACGCGAGGAGGCGGTGAAGGTGCTGAAGCGTATTCTCGCCGGGGAAGGCCCTGCTGCGATGATGGATATGCTGGCGCTGAATGTGGGGCTGGCGATGTTCCTGATGGAGGCTCATGCCGAGCTGCGGAGCTGTATGGCCCGCGCCCGCGAAGCGGTGTATGCCGGAGTGGGTCGCCGTGTGCTGGAAGGAATTGAAGGATAAGAAAGGATTTGAATGCCATGAATTTGCAACGTTTTATCGATGCCAAGCAGGATGAGCTGGAGGGGCTGCGCCGGGCGAAGGCTGCCGGGCTGCTGCGCCCGAAGGATATTCGGCAGAGGCCGGATTTTCTGCAGGCTTTGCGTGCACCCGCTCCGGCAGGGCAGCCTCTGCGTGTGATTGCGGAGTTTAAGAGGTCGTCGCCGTCGATGGGGGTGATCAATGATTCCCTGACGCCGGAGGATGTGGCCCGACAGTATGCGGAGGCGGGGGCTACCTGTATGTCCGTGCTGACGGAGGAGAAGTATTTTACCGGCTGTGTGGGCGATTTGTCCCGCGCGGTGATCGCCGGGCTTCCGCTGCTGCGCAAGGATTTCATTTTCGATGAGTTGCAGGTGCGGCAGACGGTGTCCACCCCGGCGGCGGCGATGCTGCTGATTGTGGCGCTGACGCCGGATGCCTCTCTGCTGCGCGGTCTGCGCGAGATGGCGGAGAGCGAGGGTATCCATGCCGTGGTCGAGATTTTCAATGAGCGTGAGCTGGAGATCGCCCGGGAGTCGGGCGCACGCATTCTGCAAGTGAATGCGCGCAATCTTGAGACGTTCAAGACGGATCGCGAGGAGGGGCTGAAGCTGGCTGCTCTGCGCCGGCCGGAGGAGCTTTGGATTGCGGCCAGCGCGATGAGCGAGCATGCGCACCTCGTGGATGCGAAGGGGGCGGGTTATGATGCCGCGCTGATCGGCACCGCCCTGATGCAGTCTTCCCAGCCGGGCAAGAACCTAAACAGGATTATTCAATCATGAACAAGAAAACACCATTTGTCAAAGTATGCGGCCAGACTTCCCTTTCTTCGCTGGATACGAGCTATTCGATGGGTGTCCGGTTCTGCGGTTTCATTTTCCATCCGCGCAGTCCGCGTTCCGTTTCGGTGGAGCGTGCCGCCCGCCTGAAGACGACGGGGATGAAGCGCGTGGGCATTTTCGTGGAGCAGGGCAGTGAGGAGATTGTCGCTGCCATGGAGAAGGCTCAGCTCGATTACGCCCAGCTTCACGGCAATCAGGATGAGACTTGCGCCCGCGCCATCGGCCCGGAGCGGGTGATTCGCGTGCTGTGGCCGCAGCGGTATGCTTCGATGGAGGAGCTGCAGGAGGATATCGACCGTTTTGCCGATTCCTGCGCCTATTTCCTGCTGGATGCGGGGACGGCGGGCGGAGGGTCGGGGAAGACGCTGCCGGTGGATTCTCTTTCCGGTCTCCGCTTCCCTCGTCCGTGGATTCTCGCGGGCGGCCTGAATGCGGAGAATCTTTCCGAGATGCTCGGGAAGTGCCACCCGGACGGTATCGATCTGAATTCCGGGATTGAGTTCGCTCCCGGCCTGAAGAGTCCCGTGAAGCTGCTTTCCGTTTTTCACGAACTTTCACAACCTGCTTAAAATTTTATTATTCATATGACCAATACACCATTATCCGATGCTTCCCGCGAGGGGTATTTTGGCGAGTTCGGCGGCATGTATGTGCCCGAGCTGCTGGTTCCCCCCTTGCGCGAGCTGGAACAGGCCATTGCCGATATCATGCCCGGCGCCGTTTATACCGAGTCTTTGCGTGATCTGCTGGAGAATTACGCTGGGCGCGAGACTCCGCTGACCTATTGTCCGAATCTTTCCGCCGAGTTGGGGTTCCAGCTGTGGCTCAAGCGTGAGGATTTGCTGCATACCGGAGCGCACAAGATCAATAATGCCCTCGGGCAGGCTCTGCTGGCGAAGATGATGGGCAAGACCCACCTTGTGGCCGAGACGGGTGCAGGCCAGCACGGCGTGGCGACGGCGACGGCTGCGGCTCGTTTCGGGATGCGCTGCACGATTTTCATGGGTGCGGAGGATGTGGAGCGGCAGGCGCCTAATGTGATGCGTATGAATCTGCTGGGTGCGGAGGTGGTGGCTGTGGAGAGCGGTTCCCGGACGCTGAAGGATGCGATCAACGAGGCTTTGCGCTACTGGATCGCCCATCAGGATGATACGCTGTATTGTTTCGGTACGGCGGCGGGGCCGCATCCGTTCCCGTCCCTTGTGCGCGAGCTGCAGAGTGTGATCGGCCGCGAGGCCCGCGCTCAGATGCTTGCCCGCGTCGGTAAGCTGCCGGATTATGTGGTGGCCGCTGTGGGCGGAGGCTCCAATGCTATCGGTATGCTGCATCCCTTTGTCGGCGACGAGGAGGTGAAGCTGATCGGTGTGGAGGCCGGAGGTACTGGGGAACCGGGTTGCCTGAATTCCGCGCCGATCAATCTCGGTTCTCCCGGGGTGCTGCATGGGCAGCGGACGATGCTGCTGCAGGATGCGGATGGGCAGATCATGGAGTCGTCTTCCATTTCCGCCGGGCTGGATTATCCCGGCGTGGGGCCGGAGCATGCGCATCTTGCCGCGATAGGCCGCGTGCGCTACGATGTGGTGTACGATTTGCAGGCGTTGCGCGCCTTTCACCGCCTGACGCGTTCGGAGGGTATTCTCCCGGCGCTGGAATCGTCGCACGCAGTCGCGTGGGTGTTCGAGCATGCGGCGGAGGTGCCGGCGGGTAGCAATGTGCTGGTGAATCTTTCCGGCCGTGGCGACAAGGATCTCGGCATCATTTCGAAGTATGCCGCCATGGAGGGCAAATGAACTTTCCATCCGTTTTTCCAACCAATCAATTATTCATTCCATGATGAGTTTACAAGAAACAATCGCCGCCGCCCGCGAAGAAGGGCGGCTGGCCCTGATTCCCTTCCTGACTGCCGGATTTCCTTCACCTGAGAGGTTCTGGGATGTTTTGGCGGAGATCGATGCGGCAGGTGCGGATGTGATCGAGATCGGCGTGCCGTTTTCAGACCCCGTGGCGGATGGCCCCGTGATCGAGGAAGCGAGCCGGGAGGCTCTTGCGCAAGGCGTTTCGCTGAAGTGGATTATCGACGGGCTGCTGGCCCGGAAGGGGCAGTATCGCGCCCGGCTGGTGCTGATGGGGTATGTCAATCCATTCATGCAGTACGGTTATGAGCGTCTGGCGAAGGATGCCGCCGAAGCGGGAGTGTGCGGTTTCATCGTGCCGGATATGCCGCTGGAGGAAGCTGGGGAGTTCCGCGCCGCCGTGAAGCCGCACGGGATCTCCATTGTGACTCTTGTCGGCCTTAATACCTCTTTGGAGCGCATGCAATCCTATGCCGCAGGGGCGGAAGGATTCGTGTATATTGTGTCCACGCTGGGCACGACGGGCGGCACGAACAATGCTATCGATCATGTGGCGGATACGGTCCGGAATGCCCGGCAGGCTTTCACTTTGCCGCTGGCTCTGGGCTTCGGTCTCAAGCATCCTTCGCAGCTCGATGTGCTGCCGCCGGATGCTCGTCCCGATGCTGCCGTGTTCGGTTCGGCTCTGTTGAAGCATATTGCCGACGGGCTGCCCGTGGCGGAGTTTTTTGCTCCGTGGAAGGCTTGATTCGGGCCGGAAGTTTTCCCGGAAGCCTCTCCTTTTTGTAAGAAGGAGAGGCTTTTTGTTGATGGCGAAAATGATTTTTGATGTCAACAAGAGGAATAGGTGATGCCGGGATAGTAACAAGAATATTTGTTGATATTAAAAGTTCCATCGGATATCATCAAGGTGATTTGATGTGATTCGAATAGGAAGAATGTGTTTTGTTGATGCTGAAAGGTGGTTTGGATGTCAACAAATATGGTTGATGATGGGAGAATAACAAGAAGAGGTTTTGTTGATACTATATATGTATTTTAATGTTTAGAAAGTTGATTGCTGATGTTAAAATTGTATTTCGGTATCAATAAATGAGAATTCGGTGTTGACGAATGATTCTTCATTGAATAAAATAATACGCATGAAAACTCCCTTCATTCCCGTGGAATTGCCGCCGCATACTCTGGACATTAATCGCTTTGTTCAGATACTCGGCGAAGCGAACAGATCTCTGTCGCGCTATGACGGCATGATTCACACCATCATCAATCCGGATGTATTGCTCTCTCCGTTCATCACGGAAGAAGCGACGCAATCTTCGATGATCGAAGGGACTTTGGCCACGGTCGATGATGTGTATGCCTGTGAAGCCGGCGTCAATCTTGGCGGCGGCAAGGAAGCCGATATCGTGGAAATCGAGAATTACCGCAAAGCTTTGGAATACGCATCGGCGAGCATTGGCGACAGGCCGTTCTCGCTCGGTCTCATTAAGGAATGCCATCGGCTGCTGCTGGACGGCGTGCGCGGCAGCACGAAAACGCCCGGCGAATTCCGGCAGGAACAGAATTGGATCGGCAGGCCGGGAGCCTCGATGGAAAATGCGACTTTTGTTCCGCCTTCTCCTTTGATTGTGGAAGCGTGCCTGGACGGTTGGATGCGGTATTTGCAGACGGATCATGTGGATCCTCTGGTGCAGAGTGCGATCATGCATGCCCAGTTCGAGATCATTCATCCGTTTCTCGACGGCAACGGCCGCATCGGCCGCTTGATGATCCCTCTTTTCCTGTATGTCAAGGGAGTGCTGCACAGGCCCATGTTTTACCTGAGTGCGTATCTGGAAGCGCACAGGGACGAATACTATGCCCGGCTGCATGGCGTACATGAATATGACGAATGGGAGGCGTGGATTCAGTTCTTCCTGAGAGCAATCGATTCGCAGGCCAAGGAAAACGTGCGCCGCTCGGCTGCAATCATTCGATTGTATGAAGACTTGAAAGAGCAATTCCGCCACGCGACGCATTCGGAACATGCTCAGAAGGTGCAGGATGCCATCTTTACCATGCCTACGTTCACGATTCCGAAGATGGTCGAACGGTTGAAAGAATGTCCGACGACGACGGCCCGCAGCCTGTTGAACAAGGTGGTGCAGGCCGGGATCGTGGAGCTTCGGTATGAAGCGAGCGGGCGGCGTCCGGCGGTGTACAGGCTGGCTTCTCTGCTGGATATTGCATCCGGCAGGGATGTAGCGGGATACGGCTATTGACGGAATTCGCTTGCATGAACTTTCTGCATGCAGGCGTTTTTCGGAAATTTGCGCTTGATTTCGCGGTAAAAGGTGCTAATGTAGTGCCGTAACCCGTTTGTGCACGGATAGCTCAGTGGTAGAGCGGCTGTTTTACACGCAGTTGGTCGGGGGTTCGAATCCCTCTCCGTGTACCATTATTTTTGATCAACCTTGAGCATGCTGTGTGTTCGAGGTTTTTTTGTGGTGTGGATTAGGATTTGTCTGACGATTGTCGCGGTTCGTTTCCAGGGTGCTAATTGTTAACGATGCTTGTTGACAAAGATATGCGTCGTTTTTAAACTGGCAGCAAGGTTCTATCAGAAAACGCTATGAGTGATGACGATGCAATCAAGACAAAGGATGTGGACGGCGTGGAACATGCAGCCGAGGATTTCGCCTATGTGCCCGATGCCGAGAAGCCGTCGACATGGAAGCTGCCCATTTTCGATACACACCATATCGGAGGGGCGCTGGCTGCAATGACCAGTGATTATCGAGGTCACAGGGTCGAGATTCCGGAGGAGGATCGGGATGCTGTGTTGCGGCGTATTCTCGACCGAAAAGCCGAGTTGGAGGAGGGGAGGTGATTGGTTGTATTGCGGCTGTTTCTGGTTGTTCTGTCCCTGTTTGTTTTCATGTTTTCGTCGGACATGTCCGTTAGTGGTGCGGGGAGAGTCGATACGACGGAGGGAACAGTGAGCAAAGGGTGTGGCCGATGTTTTGGGCAGGGTAGGAGTGTGGCTGATGAGGGATGACGCAGATGTTCGTTTTGGTTAGGCTTGACTGGGTGGTGGTGGTCGTATAGCCTAGAACATCCCTTATGATGACGTTTTCTCTTATAAATGATGTGCGGCGGTTTTGCCGCATGTGCCGTTTTGGTGTGGTTGTACTGGTTATGTGCTGCTGCCTTTGTTCCTGTTTTCCATTTTTGAGAACTGGGGAGAAGATAGGTGAATGCGGAGTGACTCATTCCGTGAGAGGTGCTGCTGTTGGAGATGCGGTGTATGTAAAGCGTGAGAAGGATGGGAAGGATCATTTTTATGTGCAGGTGGAAATGTTGCCATATGATCGCAGTCCCCATTGGTGGGGTACGGCTTCGTTCGGTACTTCACAGCCTGTGACTTATACGCGTGATCATGAGCGCCCGGTAGAAACGGCTTATGTGGAGGTCAGCCGATGGGTGGCTGATCGTTTGTCGGAACGTTGCCGCGCATCGGAGGCCGATGAAAGAAGAGGAACGGAGTGGCTGGTGTTGTCGGCGTCTTCGTTTGATCCGAAGGAAGCGAGGATTTATGGGAAAATAGGTAAGAAGGGAAGAATGCTGTTTGCCGATCCGCCCGAGTCGTACGAGTCGAATGTGTATCTGGAACGCCTGATGACAGGCAGGACATCCACTTATTCGGTGAATGGACAGGCAAGTTTGCTGGTGCGTGCGACCCAGGGGGTAGCGATCGTATGTGTCGATGTGCCCGTGACGATGGTTCTGGCTGTGACGAGTCCTGTATGGGGCGGGGTTTATTACCTTTTCAATCCCGGTTGTTTGCAATAGACCGGATTTTCCGGTATGGTGGCTTGACGCGGGCGCTGTGCGGGGGTAGCATCGGCTATGTCTTTTTTGACCCATTCTACTCTGTTGTTAGCCGTTGCGGTGGCTCCGTTGTTTGTTGCTCACGCTGAAGATATTCAGGTGAAAATGAAGGGGGGCGGCGAGGCTTCCAAGGAGTTTGTTCTGTTGAACGGCCGTTTGAAAGTTCGTTTGCCGCAGGGATGCCGGATAGAGGGCCGCCAAAGAGGGTTGATGGAGCCGGAGGCCAGCGGCGCTTCCGAGGCGAGGATGGTACTTGATCGGGATGGGAAGAGGATGGTGTTTTTTGCCCGGGAGTTGTTTTCCTATGCGCAGGATGGTTATCCGGAGGCAGAGTTGAAGGCGATGAAGAGTCTGAATGATAGGGGCGAGGTCTATCGGTTGGGCAAGGCGGGTGAGGATGTGACGTATGCCTTGCGCAAGGAAAAGCCGGATTTCGACGGTTCGAGCGGTTATCTATATGCGGTGGCTAATGTGCGCCAGAAGGACGGCAGTTTGCAGAGGGTGCAGCTGTTGTTCGATGAGGAGTTCGCCACGAATCATGCCGCTTGCATGAAGATGGCCGAGGAGGTGGTGATGTCTCTGACGCCAGGTGGCGGCGTGTTGCCGCTCGACGCGCGGGTGCAGTCCTTGCCGTCATACGAGGAGGGGAAGCGGTATGCAGTCGATGTGCCGAAGGGGTATGTATACCATATGCAGGAGGGAGACGGTTTTTATATTGCGGTGTTCGAGAAGATGCGCCGTGCCGGAAGCGACGATTGGGGTGGTCTGAGTGTGTTTCTGGGCGATCATCCCGGGATGTCGTACCCGGAGTATGGTTTGAAGAAGGATGATGCCGTGGAGACGAAGAAGGCAGCTCTGGCCGGATCGGAGGCGGAGTGGATGCTGTTCGAGATGGAGGAGGGATGGATGGCGGAGGCTGTTGTGCCTGCCGCCCGGAGAGGGCGTGAGGAGATTTTTCTTCATGTGACGATTATGGCTCCAAGCCGTAAGGAGGCGGAGGGGCTGATGAATGTTGCCCGGTCACTGAGGATTGTGCCGTCGAAGTGAGCTGGCGACTGTTTTTGCTCGGTGTTGGCGCGAGTTGGATGTAATGGGCTATCGATGAAGAAACCGGGAGTTGTGAGGCTCCCGGTTTTTTCGATGTTTGCGGATTGCGGTGAGTGGCTGGTGAGGTTCGTCCGCTGTTGCTTTATGCTATTCTTCTGCGGCGGACGAGGAGTCCTGCTGCGCCGAGGAGGATGAGGGCTGTGGTGGCGGGTTCTGGGATGTTGGAGGTGCCGTTGGCCGTGTTGTAGGCCATGGAGGCGAGCCTTGGTGCGAATATGGCCTGTATGCCTGTGGCGGAGGCGGTCGTTCCCTGTCCTGTGATGGTGATGTAGGCGAGTTGGTTGTTTTCGTCGATGTTTTCGAATTGGAGGGTGTAGGTGTTGGTGTCGAGTCCGGCGAGCCAGGCGGGGAGGTTGTTGCCGTTGACGGTGAAGGAGGTTCCGGCCAGTGTTTCCGTGTCGAGGGCGCCGTAGGCGATGTTGAGGCGGATGCTGAGGTCGCGTATGTCGTTCGTGAGGACGAGGCCCGTGCCTGCGGTAGCGTCCGTTCCGGTGAGGAAGGTGACGTAGGATGAGTGGTATGCGAGCTGGCTGATGTCGATGCTGTTGCTGTTGTCCAGCGTGAGGCTGCCCTGTAAGACGAATAGTTTGGGATCGTTGCCCGTGCCAATGTATTCCAGTGTGGTGTTGGCGAGGCTGAGGGTGCTTTGGCTATCGCCGAGTGTGATGTTGCCGATGATGGAGGCCCCATTCATGGCGAGGGTGCCGATTCCCGTTTTGACGATGGAGACGCTGCCTGTGACGGTGCCGCTGAAGGTGGTGTCGACCGCCGATGCGACGTTGAGCCGGCGCGGCGGGACGACGACGGGCTGACCGGAGGTGTTGCCCGCATCGATGATGCTGTGTTTGTTGCCGGAGAGTCCGGCAACCGTGGTGTTGGTGGTGGCAAGTATGAGGGAGGCTTTATGCTGCGCATCTTGTCCGTTGAGCGAGACGATGGCATTGGCGGCTCCCTGCTGGTGGTTGAGGACGGTGGTGCCGATGGTGTTGACGGTTCCGGTGAATGTGTTGGCGGTGTTGACGATGGCGATGGCTCCCTGTTCGATTCGCAGTTCTCCGTTTCCGGCGATGTTGCCGTTGAGGCGGGCCGTGGTTTCGATGGAGAGGGCGGCATTTTGAGCGATGGCGATGTTGCCGGAGATGTCGGCGGCGTTTCCGTTGAAGCGGAGGGCCAACGTGCCTTGCGAGACGGTGGTGCCCCCGGTGTGGGTGAAGGCGCCGTCGATGCGGAGGAGGCCTGCTCCTGTTTTGGTGAGGCTGCCGTTTCCGGTGATGGCGTTGGCCATGGTGATGGTGGCTGTATCCGTGTTGAAGGAGCGCGTGCCGTTTGTGCCGTTCAGGATGATGGCGCCGACAGTGCCTCCCTGGTAGTTTTTCCATCGGAGCGTTCCTTGGGTGAAGGTGAAGTCGCCCGTGCCGAGGGATTGGCGGTTGGTGATGCAGAGCTGGGTGGCGGCTGAGTTGAGGGTGACGCCTCCGGTGAAGGTGTTGGCACCGGAGAGGAGGAGGATAGGTGTTTCACTGCTGCCGGTGATGGAGATGGAGCCCGTGGCTCCCGCCGCATCGCTGATGGTGCCGGAGAGTTCGGTGATTTTTCCCCATGTGAGGGCGATGTTGAGTTTTCCTCCGAGGGTGATGTCGCCCGTGAGTTTGTAGCTCGGCGCGGCGAGGGTGCCTCCGGCTCCGTCATAGACGGCCAAGGTTGATCCGTTGGCGAAGGAGAGGTCTGTGGCGTGGGTGGCTGTGCCCGATTTGAGGGCGAGGGTGGCTCCGGATGCTATGTTGATGCGCCCGTGGCCGAGTGTGGAGACGGCGGTGTTTTTGTCGATGCCGAGTTGCAGGATGCCCTGTGCGACGTCGATGGTTCCCGTCCATGCCGTATTTTGCGTTTTGCCGATGATCATGCTGCCTGTCCCCTGTTTGGTGAGTGTGCCTTCGCCGAAGAGGTCGCCGTTCCATGTGAGGTTTTTGCCGTTGGTGTGGATGGTGCCCGTGTCTCCGGCGGCGATGGCGATGGTTCCTGTGGCGGTGCCCGCTGCGGTGAGGAGCCATGTGCCGTTGTTTTTCATGGTGACGAGTCCGGCTTTGGAGATTCCGGCTGCGCTTATTTCGGTGCGGCCGCCTTCAAGGGTGAGGTTGTTGCCGGAGAGTGCGGCGTCAGTGGCTTTGAGTGTGCCTCCGGTGCGTACGATGATGCCTCCCGTGCCGAGGGCCCCAGCCGTTTGTGCATTGACGATGCCCTGGCGGATGTCGGTGCCTCCCGTGTAGCTGTTTGCCGATGACAGTGTGAGGGTGCCGCTGCCTTCTTTGGTGAGGGAGGCGGTGCCTGTGATGGCTGCTCCGGTGACGGTGTAGTTGTCATGCCCGGTGACGAGGATGGAGGCGGGGGCTATGCCGCTGCCTCCGAGGGTGAGGGTGTGGCTGGCTGTGGTTGCGGAGGATTGTTCGGCAAGGGTGAGGTTGTCGAAGTTGTAGTATGTGTTGTCGGAGGAGGTGATGTTGGCCGTGTTGGCTACCGAGGTTTCGAGGGTGCCCGTTCCTTTCCAGACGACGTTTTCCGGCAGTCCTCCGGTGATGTTGAGGATGAGCCGGTTGTTGTTCGTGCCTCCGAGGGTGAGTGCGACTTTGGTGCGGGATTGTACGGAGGCACCGGATAGGGTGAAGGAGCCGAGGTCGAGTGGCCGGGTGCTGTCGATGAGGGTGTAGCTGCCAAGGCCCAGTCCAGCTGTGGGGTTTAGGCCGATGGTGACGGTGCCGGATGCGATGAGGTTGACGGATGCCAGGCTGTCGATGAGGAAGGTGCTTCCCGAGAAGGCGGTGTTGTACAGGAGGGTGTTTTGCCCGGAGAGGGTGAGGGTGGCTCCGTGCATGTCGAGGTTGGTGATGCCGCTGCCTCCGAGGTCAAGCACGGTGCCGGATGCCATGGTGGTGTTCATGGATCCCAGTGCATTGGTTCCTATGGCACGCAAGGTGCCGCCGGAGATGAGGAGGTTGCCTGTTTTGCCCGTGTTGTTGCCGGAGAGGACGAGGGTGCCTGTGCCGTTTTTGGTGAGCTGGGCAGTGCCGGAGAGCTGGCCGGACAGGGTGAGTGCGGTTCCGGCGCCGGTGTCGATGGTGGTGGTTCCGTTGATTTTGACGGTTCCGGCCAGTGTCTGCGCTCCTCCCGTGATGTTGAGTTTGCTGTTGGCATTGAAGACGAATCCGTTGGCATAGGTGTATTCTGCGCTTGCGGCGGATGAGGCCAGGTTGAGCGTGGTGCCGTTGATGAGGGTGACGGTTCCCGTGCCGAGGGCGGTGCCTGCCGTGGCGGAGGTGGCCGATCCGGAGATGGCAAGTGTGCCGCCGTTGATGTTGAGGTTGCGGAATGTGTTGTTGGATGCTGCGTTCAGAGTGAGCGTGTTGCCGTAGAGCTTGGTGAGGTCGTAACCTGTGCCGATGATGTTGCCGTTGATGGTGGCGGCTCCGTTGTAGGCGCCGATGGAGACGGATTTCATCATGGTGATGTTGCCGTTGATGGTGCCTCCGTCAACGCGAAGGGCTCCCGCTTTGGCTACGTCGCTGGCGTTCCATCCGGTGCTGTTCAGGATGAAGTTGTTGTCGAAGGTGCCCGAGAGGTAGGCCTGTGCACCTTCATTGACGACGATGGTGCAGCCTGTGCCGATGTTGTTCTGGGCGAAGGTGTGGCGACCCGCATTGAGGTTGAGGGTGCCGCGGAAGTCGCTGGCCGTGTTGGTCAGGAGGTTGCCGCTCATGGCGACGTTGAGGTTGAGCGTGCCCGTTCCGGTGAGTTTTTGCCCGAGTGCAACCTGTGATGTGATGTTGAGGGTTGCTCCCTGGGTGATGACGAGCGTGTTGGTATTGCTGCCGAAGGCTCCTGCCGCCGTGAGGTTGTAGGTGCCTGAGGCGAGGGTGGCGGTGCCGGTGTATGTGTTGGCTCCGGAGAGGGTGACGGCTCCGGGCAGGGTGGTTCGGTAGGTGACGTCGAGTTTTCCGGCGAGGCCTCCCTTGAGTTCCGTGCGGTTGACGAATTCAAGGCCGAGGGTTGCTGCGGTGGCTGAGGTGTTGCCGACGGTGCCTCCTGCAAGGTCGAGGTCGCGCAGGGTGGCGGCGCGGCCGTTGAGGTCGAGGATGCCGCCATTCAGGATGCTGGTGCCGGAGGCCTGGTCAAGCGCATGGTCGGTGTCGAGCCGGAGGGTGATGCTGCCGGCTGCCGATTGGTCCCGGTTGCCCCTGATGATGATGTTGCCTGTGGTGGCGGAGGCTGATTCAAGGGCGATGATGCCTCCCTGCGTTCCCTGAGCATCGATGAGGATGCCGTTGGTTCCGTTGGCGGCCAGCGTCTGGCCGAGGATGAGTGTGCCGTTGCCTCCGAATCGGTAGGTTTGGTTGGCGCCGACGGTGATGTTGCCCGTGTAGCGGACGGTTCCCCATGCGCCGAGGGCTGCGGAGGGTTTGGATGTCATGTCGAGGTCGGCAGTGGCGGAGGCTCCTTCATTTCTGATGAGGAGGATGCCTTCCGATGAGGCGGATGTTTTGCCGATCATGAGCTGGGGCGTGTTGCCCAGCGAGGCCATGGTGCCGTAGTCGAGGTTGACCTGGCCGGAGCCGAGGGCCGCGATGTCCGTGTAGTCGAGGATGATGCGGCCTTTGATGTCGATGCCTCCGCTGAATGTGTTGGCCGTGTTGGTGAGGACGACGGTTCCGGTTCCGTACCGGTTGCCGACGGTGAGTTTGCGGGCTGTGCCGTCTGCGCTGTCTTCAAGCCGGAAGTTGAGGTTGAGCGTGCCTCCTCCTCCGCCGACGGTCCAGTCGCCGTTGACGGCTCCGAGGGTTTCGGATGTGCCGTTTTGGCCGTATTCGATGGTGCGTCCACTGGCTGCACCGACGATGAGGCCGGAGTGAGTGGAGAGGTCAATGGCGCGGTCCTGATTTCCGGTGAGGGCGACGACGCCTGTGGAGGTGCGGTCGATGATGGGAAGTACGTCTGTGAGGGCTTGCCCGGCTCCGATGTTTTCAACAAGGAGGACGCCTTGTTCCCCTATTTTCCATTTGTTGGTCGAGGTGTCGCCCATGGCGGCGAGGCTGCCGCCGCGGACATAGCCGTTTTCGATTGTTTTGGTGCCGGAGAAGGTGTTGCTGCCCTGCAGGTAGATGCCGGAGCCTCCCGTTTTCAGGAAGTTGCCCTGGCCCGAGATGTTGTTGGCATAGGAGATTTCCGGTGAAGCCGCCGATGTGATGGCGACGTGCATGGTGCTGCCGGAGCCGTTGAGGGTGACGGTGCCCGTGTGGCCGTAGAGGGCGGGGTTGACGGTGCCCGGCTGGCTGCCGTCGACAGATTCTCCGTTTGCGAGGAAGATGCCTTCCGTGAGTTTGAAGGTGCCCTGGTTGACGATGATGTCGGCCGTGACTTTGGCGTGGTCGGCAATGGTGAGGGTGGCTCCGTTGTTGACGGTGATGGTGGAGGTGTCGAGGTTGGCGTAGTGCCAGTCGTTGGGGTTGGTGTAGGTGGTTCCCCCTGCGTGCTGGGTGACGGTGCCGCGGATGGCAAGGGTGCCTCCGTTGACGATGTAGCCGCCGCGGTTGCCGGAGTTGCCCGTGAGGGTCCATGTGGAGTCGGCGCTGCCGGGGTTGTAGATGACGGTGAGGAGGCCGTTGTTCTGCGTTTTGCCATCGAGGAATCCACCTTTATAGGTTTGGTTGCCGCTGCCCGTGAAGGTGAATGCGGTGGAGGAGCTGGTGCCGAAGTTGGCGATGACGGCGCCGTCGTCATGATGGCTGATGCCGTTCCACGCGAGGTTGTGGCCGTTCATGTCGAGGATGCCGCCGCGGAAGCCGAAGGTGAGTGTGCCGCCGATCTGGTTTTCGCCCATGAGGACGAGGGTGGCTGCACCTCCGTTCAGGAGGATGTTTTTGGCGGCATAGCCGTTTTGCCTGTCGAGGATGATCATGCCGGCTCCGCCGAGGTTCAGGTTGGCTTCGTTGTTGCCCGTGCCTGAGATGACGAGTGTGCCGGCACCGATTTTACGCCATTCGTCTCCTGCTTTGCCGGAGAGGCGCGTTTCGACGAGGGCTCCGCGTTCGATGATGAAGCCTGCCGAGTTGAGGGTGAAGGAGGGATCTGCACTGTCGAGGATGTAGTCTCCCTTGAAGGTGAGGGAGCCCGCGCCCATGTCGATGGAGTTTTGCAGGATGATGGTTTGCGGGGACTGGGTGGCGTCGAAGATGAGGTCGCGGGTGGCATTCATCTGGGCGTCGGTGGCGGCTTGCGTGCCGTTGGGGTTCCATCCGATGATGCCGTCGGCAAGGCCGTGGTAGGTCCAGGAGCTGCTGTCCTGCGTGAGGGTGCCGATGCCCTGGCTGTCGGTGGCTTTCCAGAGGATGGCTCCGCCTGTGGGATCGACGGTGATGACCGGGTCTTTGTAGGAGGCGATGGTTTGCATGCTCCATTCCGGCGCTGCCTTGAGGTAGCTGGTTTTTCCGTATCCGGCTCCGGTGCCGCCTCCTGCGGAGTTGGCTGCGAGGTATTCCCATCGGTTCGTTTTTTCATTCCAGGCGAAGACGGGGCTGCCGCTGTCGCCCCCGAGCGTGCCGATTTGAAGGACGTTGTCGGGGTCGATTCCGGGTTCGATGACGAGGGAGAATCCCCAGTTTTTATTGGCATCCATGCCTCCTCCGATGAATTGGATGGTGCCTCCGCACATGACCGTATCCGAGGTAGTCCTGCTGGCCGTATCCGGTGGCAATCGCCGTACCGCCGGCTCCGACGCGAAGGACGAGGCCTTCACCCTTGGCCAGTTTTTGCATGATTTCCGTATCCGTCATGATGGATACCGCTTCCGTTTCCGTGACGATTTTGTTCAGGCGGGTCAGTTTGAAGTCCGTCGAGCTGAATTGGTCGGCGATGCGTCCGTATACGGTGCTGTTGGCATTGCCGATGAAGCGGCCGGAGAATGTCATGTTGTCCGTGTATCCGACATGTCCGGCCGAGGCTGTGAATTGAGGGTCGACGAGGGATGCGAATGCGCCGTCGTTGACGCTGTCGAAGCTCATCATGCGGGGGATATAGCCGAGGATGGAGCCGTCTTTTCCGTATATGGGGACGTTGAGTGCATCGGCTGCGAACTGGCCCCTGTTTTCCGCAAAGTCGCGGTAGGTGACGACGGGTATTTCCGGTTTCATGATGCCGGCGTGGGCATTCGATGAGATGGCAACGAGTCCGGAAGAGGCGATCAGAGACTGCATGAGGCATTTCCGGAGAGGAAGAGGTAAATGGATTTTCATATTAGAGGGATTCTTAATATTGTTGTCCTTGTAAATCTACCCTGAGATGTTGTCAAACTATATAATTACATTTTATCTAATTGTTGGATAGTTGTATACGGGGTTGTTGCCCATTCTTTTTATTACTGAATGGCGTGTGCCGGTTGTTGTGCGGATTGGCGGGTGATATGTCCGCCGTGCTCCGAGATGGAAAAGCCGGACGGCATGAAGTCGTCCGGCTGCAAGAGGGGCAGTGTGCCGCAGGATGGTGTGCGGCGTTTACGGCTGGCGTTTACGGCTGGCGTTTACGGAAGGGTACGTTGAATGTGGTGAAGGTGAGGCATCTCCAGAGCCATTCCAACGGGCCGTAGCTGAAGTGGCGCAGCCAGACGGGTGCGAGCGCCATTTGCAAGCCGAAGAAGAGGATGCCGTACACGAGGCTGAGGGCGACGCCAAGATGGGCATACATGCCGAGGCCGTAGTGGTAGAAGGCGAGGGTGCCGATGATGGATTGGCTGGTGTAGCAGGTGAGGCTCATTTTGCCGACAGGGGCAAGTCTGTTGAGGGCAGGTTGCCAGTGTTTTCCGGCATACAGCAGGATGAATCCGCTGATGAGGACGAGGGTGAAGGCTATGTTGGCGTAGGAGGTGACGATTTTTGTGGCGATGGTGGCGGATGCCTCGGAGAGGCCGAAATCGGGGATGAGGCGGTTGAATTCGAAGAGGGCGGCGAAGGCGAGCAATGAGATGACGATGATTTTCCGGCAGAGGGGAAGGTGGCGTTCGTAATGCTCGAAGAAGCGGGTTCTGCCCAGCAGCATGCCCCAGATGAAGAGGGCGACGATTTGCCATGTGCGGCCGTAGTCGATGTAGAAGAGCCATTTGGCCAGCTGGCCGGACCATGAGTTGTATTGGACGACATCGAGGAAGGAGCCTGTGGAGTAGACCTGGGCTCCGCCGATGAAGAGGTCGATCATCCGGCTTTGGGGCAGCTGGAAGGAAGGATCGGATACGGAGTGGAAGAATTGAGTGATGAAGGGGATTTGCAGCATGCAGGCGGCCGAGAGGGCGAGGAGCCATTTCGTGGGCATGCGGTAGAGGAAGAGGAGGCTGAGGCCGAGGATGGCGAAGACGGTGAGGACGTCTCCGCAGTAGAAGAGGCCGTGGATGTAGCCGAAGCCGAGGAGGATGAGGAGGCGCCAGCCGAAGCGGAGCGTGAAGTCGTTGCCTTTCTGGGCTTGACGGTCCATCTGGATGAAGAAGCTGAGGCCGAACATGAGGGAGAAGATGGCATAGGCTTTTCCGGCAAAGAGGAAGAAGACGGTTTCATAGATGTGTCCGTTCAGGGTGGCGAGCCATGACGGTTCGCCGTTCGGGTACATGTTGAAGTCGAAGTGTTCCAGTGCGTGGACGATGAAGAGGCCGAAGAGAGCGAAGCCTCGCAGGGAGTCGATGATTTGAATGCGGTTGTTGGCGGGAGACATGGTTGCAGGTTGGATGATGTGTCTATTGATACGGCCGAAGGAAGGCGAACCTTTCCACCTGTTTTGCATTGTATGATGGGGGTGGGGTGATTGCGGGAGGAATTAGCCCTCCCGGGCGGTATTGCCTCGCGGAGTGGTGCGTGTCAGGATGGTGTGCATGCGAGGAACTCAATATGATATAGAATCCATATCCGGGATGCGCTACGATTTGCTGGTTACGCTGAAGAGCGATGCCGGCATTCCTCTTGCCGTATCCGATTATGAAATTGCCGGGCATGTCCAGTGTGCGGCCTCACCGCTTGCACTGGATGTGGTGTCTGTGGATGAGGACCGTGTGCGCGTGTCCTTCGGGCCCGTGGAGCAAGGGTATTACCGCTATGATTTGTTTATACGGTACCGCGGTTGCCATGCGGAGTCGCGTCTGCTGTATGGACGCCTGACGGTAGCCGAACGTTTTGGCGACCGGGAGGAGTGTTCCCGCAACGGCGGGGATGAGCTGGAAGTCGTTGTGCAGCGAAGCGGCCAGGTGATCGAATGCAGGCTGATGCAGGTGACGATTGTTTCCGCAGCCGATTGGGCTGCGATACAGGCGTGCGCCGATCGGTCGGAAGAGTCTGCCGAAGAGGCGGAACGTGTGCTGGCTCGGGTCGGCTCGGAGACTGCCGAGGCGGTGCGAACGGTTCAGGAGGCGGCGCAACAGGCGGGTGTATCTGCTGCTGAGAAGGCGAAGGCTGCCATTGCTGCGCAGGCTGAAGAATCCGGCGATACGATTCGCCAAGTAGCCGCGGAGCAAGGTGCATCGGTGTGTCAGTCGCTTGAATCGGCTGCTGCGGTTTTGACTGACGAGTTGCGCCAAACGGAGCAAGAGTCCGTGCAGAGAATTTCCGATCATACGTCCGTGCAGTTGGTGCAGGCCGAGGATATGCTGGCGACCGTCTGCCAACAGGGAGAAGCAACTCTATCTGCGGCAGTGACGAGCGGTACGGGTACGATTCGTGCCGCAGCCGATTCCGGCAAGGTGGCGATTGACGATTATGTGGCTTCTACGCAGGCCGATCTTTCTCGGAAATCGCAGGCCAATATATGGAGCGGTGTGAATACGTTCAATGCACCCGCTGTTTTCAATGCTTCGGTCTCGGTTTCGACGGCGACCCCGCTCGGTGCCGATCCATTCACCGATACGCAACGCCTGACGGGATTGCTCGACGGTCAGCAACTCCAAGCCCTCTACGGCGGCAGGCCGCTCCCCCTCACCTATGAGACGCACGCTACCGATGCCTATTACGATGGTTCCAAGCGTGCCGGGTATGCCTTCATGTTCGGTCGCGCGTCGGCGGTGGGTGCGTGGCGCAGTGCATGGCTCACAAGCCAGCAAGTCATCTCCGGCAACATGTGGGTCAACGTCCCAACCTCCACGGGCGGCACCCGCCGCCAGACGGCCCGCACGGGCACCTATGCCGTCAACATCCTGCCTGCCTCCAGCAACACGGACAACATAACATCCCCTCCCCCCGTCGTCGTCGGGCTCAACACATTCTTCACGGGCCATGCAGCGGGCGACTCCCTGCCGCCCACCAAAAGGCCGTGGGATCCGCATATCATCCAGCAGCCGCATCACGCCAACTGGAATCAGCCCAAGGCTGTGGTATGTTGCGAGGCGCACGGCCACAAAATAGCCACCCTGCACATCTACGTCGGCTATGGCGGCAGCGTCATCGACAAGGACGTAACGCCCGCCTCCATCCGTTACAACTGCATTCCCTGCATCCGGTACAAATCCCCCATTGCCAACGTATCCACCATCACGACCATCTACATTACGGCTGATTCCAATGGGCAGGGCTACCACAACGGCACTACCCGCACCTACATTCAGACCAGCGACGGCCAGCTCGTCTCCGTCATCGGCACGCCGCTGGACCAGCGTTACAACTCCGTGGGAGTCCTCGCCCTCTCCAAGGCAGGCACGCAGGCCGCCGCCTGCATCCGCGACATCGTACACTATCCCAACATACGCCCCGCCAGCTACTACGCTAACTCCGTCCAGTACTACAACCCCGTACACCCCATCGAAACGTGGCTTGAAAGCAACACCACCCACAAAATCCAGCGGCCCGCAAAACCGCTGAAAGAAAAAATATCCATCGCCTACGCCGCCGCCGCCCCGGAAGAATACCCTTGCGACATCCTCAGCGCCAACATAAACGGGGGAGTCATGGACGCCCAGACGCAAGGCAACTACAGCTCGCAACTCCATATCTCCAAGGCCGCGCAGGATATGCAAATCACATGTCCTGCCGGATGGGTTATCGATGTGGATATCTGGTCGGAGGATTGGTGCGTGGCGGAGGGGAATACGCTGCATATTATGCAGAACGATACAGGGGTGGAGCGCTACGTTTCCGTGTGGATTTACGCGCCCAACAATACGAATACGACGGACGGTACGAATGTCGTCTGGGAATACGGTATCAATCAGATGAATAGCTAGGTATGGGCTCACAAAGCGTTTCCGTATTCATGTTTTTCCCTGCATCCGGGCAGCGGTTCCGATCCAGAAGAAATCGTAGCATTCCGGTATGATGCACCTGTATACTTACCCTCGTTTCATTTTCCATTTTTTATTTCGATGAATCCGCAACTTCAAATTACCTGTCCTTCCGGCGATCGGGATGCCGCTCTGATCGTTGCCGCAGGAATTCCGTTCCGCGACAATCTGTTTCAGCCGCGCGGCATCGCGGCCGGCGATTTGCCTCCTGATCTTCTGGAGGTATGGCACGCTTCTTTTTCCCGGCTGGGGGCTCTTGAACCCGGCGAGTGGTTCGCTACTTTCGTGGTGATGGATCCCGGCGAACGGGTGACGGTGGCCTGTGCCCCGAAATCCGTGGCTGTGAAGGAGCCGATTTTG
Organism: Neoakkermansia glycaniphila; assembly: GCF_900097105.1. Lineage (GTDB taxonomy): Bacteria > Verrucomicrobiota > Verrucomicrobiia > Verrucomicrobiales > Akkermansiaceae > Akkermansia > Akkermansia glycaniphila. The sequence continues at coordinate 1,939,963 of NZ_LT629973.1, forward strand.
TGCTGTACGGTATCGAGAGCGTATGAAGACGGTTCGCCGTGCGATCCTCTGTCATTCGTTTTGAGCGATGCCGCTTCCTTGCACTTTTTCGAGGTACTGACTTCTCCGGCCTTCTGGGCCGACCGGGGTATTGAGCCGATTCAACAAGGCTACCGCCATTTTCAATTCAACAATTAATATTCAATTTATCATGTCCAATCAACACGAACACGCGCTTGACATCGCCAAAGAGATGTTTTTCAAGTACGCCAAGCTCAAGGGGCTTTCCATCCAATGCTGGGATGACCTCGATTTCAAGGAACAGGCCGCATGGGTAGGCCTGGCGAATTCCGTTCTGCCCATTCTGGTGCGTCATGCGTATGACGATCTCAAGGAGTGTGCCCGCTCCGGCGGCTGGGTCCGGTGGATTCTGGCTGCCGTGAGCGCCGTGCTTGGCGCCGCCGGTACGTTGCTTTTCTCCGGCTGCAGTTCCGTGCCGTCCGGTTCGGTTCAGCAGTGGGACGATGCCCACAGGTTGCTTCACGCAGTGACAGGCACCCGGTGTACTCTGGTACAGCCCGGCCCGGTTACGCAATTTACAAAATGACCATGTGCGACAACGTTAAAACCTATTTTTCCATTCTGCGGGAGTATAAAGCCGAGATTATCATGATGATCGGGTTTGTGCTGACGGTAGGGATTTATCTGGATTTCCGCAATTTCATCGCGGATACGACGAAGATCCAGACGCAGCAGACGGAGGTTCTCCGGACGATCGAGACCCGCCTGACGAACCTCGAACACAGGCAGTCCCAGAAGGATGCTTTCAAACCGTGATTTGACATTTTCAACCAACTACATACGATTATGAATATAGCATTATCCATCGGGCACCATCCGAAGGCCCAGGGAAGCGATTCGGCCGACGGCCTGTTTACGGAGTATTCCTTCTGGAAGGAGCATTTGCCCGAACTCGCGCGAGAGCTGGAGGCGCTGGGCCACACGGCGACGGTGGTGAACCGTTCCGATGCGGGCGGGCGTACCCCATCCTATGCCGCCGCCGCGTGCAACGAGACGTGGGCCGATCTGGCGATCGAGTTTCATTTCAATGCTTCGGAGTCGAAGCATGCATCGGGCACCGAGACGTTTTACTGGTATACGTCCGCACGGGGTAAGATTGCGGCGGAGATGGTGCAGCAGGCGATGGTGGATGTGCTCCATCTGCGCGACCGAGGCATCAAGTCCGTTGCTCGCCCTGCGGAGAACGCCTATGAGTTTTTCCATCGCACGCGAATGCCTGCGATTCTGGTAGAGCCGGCTTTTGCCGGCAGCAATATGGCGGATTGCAACCGCCTTCGCGACAATATCGCTCCCCTTTGCAAGGCTTTGGCCCGGGCGCTCGATGATTTTTCCAACTGAAGCAGCCATGTGGTGGAGCAAAAAAGAGAAGAAGAGCGGTGCGGGGAGCCTTTCCGTGCAGCAGGATGCCGCGTCGAAGCTGAATGATTGGACGGTTTCCGATCTCGGCCCCCGATCTCTGGCCGCATTGAAGGAGTCGACTTCAAGCGGACATGTGGATCAGCTTGAGCAGCTGTTCCGTACGATGTGTGCGGAGTGGGATACGCTGAAGAAGGATCTGAACGATGTGTCGAAAGCCGTTGCCTCTCTTTCATGGAGTGTGGCTCCGTGGGCCGAGTCCGGGCAGGCTCCTTCGGAGGAGGCTCATGAGGCCGCCCGCATGGTGGATGCCGCCTTGTGGCATGCGCCGAGTATTGCACCGGGAGAGTGGAAGCACAATTTCCTCGAATTGGTCGAGTCGGTTGTGTATGCCATGTACCGGGGACAGACGGTGCATGAAATTTTGTGGGAATCTTGCGGAAAGCTCGTGTTCCCGGCGGCCTACGTGCCGATTCTTCCCCAGTTCTTCGGCTGGTCGATCAGCAATGGAGAGCCCGACAGACTGCTTCTGTTCCCGGACGGTATATGGGCGTCCGATTCGGCGCGGCCCTTCGATCGCAACAAGTTTATCGTGGCCATCAATAAATCGGGGATCGACCACCCTTTGTTCAATGCTTCGCTGCGTACGCTTGTTGGCTGGTTCGGTGCGAGCCGCTGGGGGTTGACGTGGCTGATGCAGTATTGCCAGGTGTTCGGTCTGCCTATTCGCCATTTCATTATCGACGATGAAGAGATTCAGCGCAAGCTGGAGGCAGAATTGTCCCGCAAGGGCGCAAGTACGACTATTTTTTCTTCGTCGGCTGCCCGTCTGGAAATCCACGATGCGATGAAGGGTTCCTCTTCGTTGCCGACGGCAACGCTGATTGAGATGGCCGACCGTGCCTGCGATAAGCTCATCCTCGGGCAAACCCTGATCAGCGATACAGGAAAGAGCGGCAGCGGGGCTTATGCCCTGGGCAAGGTGCATCAGGGCATTCGTCTGGAAATCATCACGCATGCCGCCCAGTTCGTGGCGAATGTGCTGAATGCACAGCTTGTGCCGGCGATTGTGGAGCTCAATATGGGCCGCGTATCGTCTCCCTTGCCGGAGATCGTTTTCTCGGTGCCGAATTCCGATATCGACAAGGATAAGCTGGATTTCTACGACGGGATGATCAACCGCCTCGGCATGCGGCTCTCGGAACAGCGAGTGTACGATGCCTTCGGACAACCCATGCCGCAGGAGGGAGAACGGGTTTTCGAACCTCTTCGTTGATATCGTTTCCGTTCGTATGGCGGAATACGGGGGTGCAAATCGGCGTGTGTACGGTTTGCACCCGGATTTTTATGGACGCATGAGATTCATGAAGATAGGTTTAGTGGATGGATATCGGATTTTGAATCCGTTATGCGTGCGTAAAAGATGGAATAACAGCCTCTGCTGAGACTTCCGGAAATTTCATTATGGGCAAAATGTACATTTTCTATTTCAAAAAATAAAAAAAACTTTTAGCGACAATATATTATTCTTTGAAATTGACAACGGATTCAAAATCTGTATGATGCCTGCATATGAGAATCACATTCTTCTCTCTTGCTTGTGTGGCTTCCATGGTTTCCGCGACGGCTTTAGCCGGAACAGTCCAAATATTTTCGCCGCTTGCGACGATAACTGCACGGACTTACGATGCGGGAGGCCGCCTCTGTAATACGAATCTGACGGGCAGCGATGTATCCGGCTGGCTTTCCGGGCAGGCTGATGGATGGTATACCACGACCGGGAATAACGATATACGATGGGGATATGCCAGCATTGATGCAACAGCGCAAAGCCTTTCCCTGCCGAACATGAACGGCACGGCAGGCGTATGCGCCGGGCAGAAGTTGACCGTCAACGGGCTGGATGCCTATACGGATATGACGTTCAGCTTTACCCTGACGCCTCCGGCCAGCACGGGTTCTTCCTATACATGGTCCCTTTGGTACGAGACGACGACGGGTTCGACCGTCCAGCTTGCCAAGGAATCGAAAGGTTCTTTCACGACTCCCTGGAATGTTTCCTATACTGTCGAAGGGACGCAATATGCCGAGATGGCTCAGAACGGTAACGGGAAAATGTATGTCGTGCTCGGAAGCACGGGCGGCCCGAACGGCCCTACGGCTACTATTACCGATCTTTCCCTGATGGCGACGGAAGCCGTCGTGCCGGAACCGGCGGCGGCGACTCTCGGTCTGCTGGGCTTTGCCTCCCTGCTGATGCGCCGCAGGCGTTCCTGAGGCCAGTGCGGCAAAGGATCTTGTTTTCTTTTGCAGATGATGCTTTGCAAGCGACGGTATGCTTCGGGCTGCCGTCGCTTTTCTTATTCCGGATTCAGGGCGGCGGGTTCCCACTGGTCGGCGGTACCGCGGTTTTTGACGTAGCTCGTTTCGGCAGGCAAGCCCTGTATTTCGTAGGATAGGGCTCGGCCCGTTTCATCGAAGAAGATGGAGATGCGGGTTTTGCCTCCCTTCGCCATTTTCATGTCGTAGGTGCGGATGACGGCGTTTTTGGTCGTGCTGCCCAGAATGGAACATCCGGGAAGTTTGGCAAGAATTTCGTGGACGGCGGCTTCGCTCTGGTAGAGAGGCAGGTTTTCCAGAGGTTCCGGCACGAGCTGTTCGAAGGTTTGCCGCTCGTGCAGGTAGTTGGAGAGTACGATGCCGATGGCCAAAATGCCCGTGAGAGCCAAATATCCCCACAGGGAAATGCGTCCCATGGTTTTCAGCCATTGGCGCAGCTTCTCCTTGCCATGCAGGTGGGAAAGGGGGATTTTGTGCATCAGCAATCATGATAGCATGGCTGCCTGTTACTGTCGATGATATAATGCGGCCTTCGCCCATGCTGACGCAATGCATGCATGACGTTGCCGGGCACGGTACCCGGATTGAAAGTTTGACATTTTTTCGATTTGATGTACGTATATCATTCATGCATATTTGTTGTCTTCTTTTTTGTTTGTTGATCGGCCTGCCGTCCCTGGCGGCGCAACCGAGTTCCTTCAGCTCTTCCCGAGGGGCCAAGGACCGGCAACCGAATATCATTCTGATTTATGCGGACGATCTCGGGATGGGATGCCTCGGCTGCTACGGGCAGGAGGTGCTGAAGACGCCCCATATCGATCGTCTGGCGAATCAGGGTATGCTGTTTACCCGCGTTTACAGCAGTCCGTACTGTTGTCCGGCACGGGCGAGCCTGCTGATGGGGGTGCACGATAGCCATTCACGCTCCTATACGCAGACTCCCGGAGGTATGGAGATCGAGATGGACAGGAAGGGTGTTGCGCTGTCCATGCTGGATGAGAATGTGGAAGCCGCCCGCGCCATCAAACCGGGAGCGAACGAGGTTTTCCTGCCGGAGTTGATGAAGAAAGCGGGGTATGTGACAGGACAGTTCGGCAAGCTGGATTGGGGTTTCATGGCGAGTCCGTCGGAATTGAAGCGGCACGGCTGGGATGAATATGTGGGGTATATGGATCATGTGCGTGCGCACGGTTTCTATCCTCCCTATCTTTGGAAGAATGGAAAACCTTTGATTCTGGAGGGCAATACGTTGGCCGATGCGGGCAAGACGCAGGAGCGCTATACGCCGGAGACGACGAAGAAGCGGCGCGGCAACCGTGCGGGCAAGGCGGTCTACGCTCCGGACGTGCTGCTGGAGGAGACGCTGGATTTCATGCAGCGGCACCGGACGCAGCCGATGTTCATTTTCTTTTCGACGAATTTGCCCCACGGCCCGGTCGATGTGCCACCGGCCTATTTGAAGAGTATGGATATGGCTGCCGTGCGGAAGGCCGGGCGTGCCGCCGGAATCCCTGAACCGGAGATCGACGCAGCGGAAGAGTATGCGGCCATGGTGCAGTATCTTGACGATCAGGTCGGCAGTATTGTCGAGAAAGTCAAGGAACTCGGATTGGAGGAGGATACGGTGATCGTTTTCGCCTCGGATAACGGCCATGAATTGTATTACCGCCAGAACAAGGCTCTGGGGCATGCGAACAATTACCATGGCGGCGTGATCGACGGTACAGGAAAGATTTACGATGTCTTTCGCGGCAACCGGGGGACGGTAGGCAAGGGCAGGTCGATGGTGGATTTCGCCAATCTGAAGTGGAGCGATCGCGAAGGAGGCCTGCGCGTGCCGATGATCGTTTGGGCGCCGGGGCGCGTGCGTGCGGGAAGCAGCAGCGATGCGCTGATTGCGAATTACGATCACATGGCAGCTTTCGCCGATCTGGCCGGGGTTCCGTTGCCGGAAGGCAAGGATGCCGTATCGTATGCTCCTTTGCTGGATGGGGGCAATCTGGCTCCGCGGCCCTATGTGGTCGTGAACAAGATGGTGGTCACACAGGACGGATGGAAGCTGATCAAAGAGAAGGGCAAGGAGCTGCTGTTCGATTTGAATGCAGATGCGGGTGAGCGCCGGGATTTGTCCGCCGAAAAGCCGGAAGCGCTGGCCCGCCTGCGTGCCGTTTTCTCGAAGGAAGTAGGCAGCCCCCGCCGGGACAAGGAATGACGGGGGCTGTGCGTGTTTTCTGGGGAAGGCTGTTTACCGGGCCGGTTGGCCGTTCCAGACGAAGACCTCGAAGGGCTCCATCTTCCATGTGACGGGGGTGTCTATGTCGATGGCTTTCCCGGTGATGCCGTCGAGCGGCCGTTGGTCGCCATAGGCATTGTCGAGCCGAAGTTTGCCGTGGACAGTGGCAGGGATGTCCATGATCTCTCTCAATGTGGCTGTGTATGATTGGGGCTCCTTGGAGGAGTTGCGCAGCGTCAGCGTGCTTTTTTCCGGAGTCCAGGCGGCCCATCCGTAGATGTTTCCCGTCTTTTTCTCGCCGTCCCAGGGGTTGCCTCCCACCCAGTGGATGTCGGCAAAGATGCCGATATTGCTCCGGTACCATCGGATGGTCCGGGCGAGTTCATCCCAGAGGATTTCATCTTTTCCGAGCGAGGTCATCAGGGCGTGGTCGATGTATAGTTCCTGAATGCCCGAACCGCAGCCGAAGGCGCAGCGCATTTCGTGTTTGATGCTTTCGATGTCGTTGGGCATGCTTTTGGGAGCCCCACGTTCGGAGAGCATAAGGCCGTGGGTCATGATGGAATTGATGGGGCAGAGCGGGGAGTTTCGAACGAAGGCATTGTAAACGACGCTGTCGCGGTAGGTGATCCATTTTTCCCGCGCGTTGCCTTCTCCGGCCTGTCCATGGTCGCCGCCTTGCCGCCAGATGGAATCTGCATACATGTACCAAAACGGCGAAGCCCATGTGCCGACCGTGCAGTTGATGAAAAGATCGGGCTTTTGCGCCCGCAGAACCTTGGTCAGTTCGAGGATGCCTTCCACATCCTCTTCGCGGCCGGGTGCCGGTTCCTTGGCGCTGGGGTTGGTGCTGATGCCGTCGAACTTGAAGTAGCGCATGTCGTAGTCCTTGACCATTTGGAGGCATCGCCCGCTGAATGCGTCGAAATATTCCTTGTTGGCAAGTTCGAAATTGTTGATTCTGTTTCCGGGGTGCTTGTCGTTCCAGTTTTTGATTCTGGCCGCCTTGGATGCGTAGTATCCTCCGACGGGGCCGAGCCATACGCCTATGCCTGCCTGCTGGCGGCGTGCCAGTTCGTCTGTTTTGCGGAAGCCGTTCGGGAATCCGCCATGGAAGTCCCACAGGCTGTTGAAGTCGTCCCAGCCGTCATCCCAGACGAAGGCGTCGAGGTTGATGCCTCTCTTCCGGTAGAATTTGTCGTGCCATGCGTTCAGTACTTCGACGGTTTGTTCTTCCGTCAAGCGTTTCATGGGGTCCATGTCGTCGTTGCGGAAGATGTTGAGTTCGTACCATGAGTTGTAATGCACGAATGCGCGGTGCGGAACGGCCCGTTCACGCTCGAAGTAGGCAAGGAAGGACCGGCGTTCCTGACCGGGGGCAAGCAACCCGATGACGGACGAGATTTCCCATTTTTGTCCCGGTTGAAGTGTTGCGCGGCGTATCCATTTACCCTCCACGGCCGTTCCTCGATCGGTTTTGCGGAATGCGTTCAGAGCTGCCGGCGTTTCCAGTGCGAAGAACGCATTTTTCCCGATGACGAGGGAACCGCGCGTGTTGCCGGGTACGGAAAGCGATTGTCCATCTGCGGACATGCAGTGCAATGCGGTGATTTCGGCGATTTCTGTCGGCTTCCCGGCGCTGATGGCAAGCTCATGCCGCAGGTAGGAGGAACCGTCTCTCAGGATGGCGCGCCACTGGATGCTCAGGTTACCGTCCGGCGATGTCATCGTGGCGGACAGCGCCTTGCCGGGGTGGCGCAGGGCTGCCTTGGCGGATTGCGGGTCGGCTGGCAGGTCGGAAAATATTGGAGTCGTCGTTTTCATTTCCGAACTGCGGATCGTACGGCCGTTTTTCAATCGCAGGGTGAAAAGGTCGTCGCTGTTCGACACGATTTTATGCTGGCCGGAGGAAACTTCCGTAAGGTGCAGGGCCCCATCGTTGAACACATACGAAGCATGCAGGGTGCTGTTGCCCAAATGGAATTCGTTTTGTGCCGCCATTGTTTCGGCTGTACCTAGCTGGCCGTCCGGATAGGTGATGCCGGAAGCCGAGAGTACGGTTGCTCCAAGAAGCGCGGAGAATATGAGGAGCGATATTTTCATATGGCGTATTTTCATCAGATTATTTATAGTATAAGCGAAAATGAGAAGTATTCTTTCATCTAATGTGATTGCGGGTTGTTTGGTTTCCTGATTTCGAGGGGAAGGGGGGGTGAAAGTGTTCCTGAATGTTCGAGAAAGGCAAGGAGCAGATGCTTTATGCTGGAAGACATGGACAGTTTTTCAACAACAGTGCTCGATGCAGATGGCGGTGCACCTTTATATGCCGTAGTGGTGGCACGAGATTTACGCGACGGTTAACGGCGCGGCGGATGTTCGGAGGATGGAGGTGGATGAATCCTGCGAGGCTTTGTTGCACGCGGATCTGGTGGGGACGCTGGCCGCGTTCCGCACAGGTGCGGCGGCTTGTTCAGGACGAACGCGTCCGGCAGGTGCGGTAGGGTATCTGGAAGGATGATCCCGCCCGCTGGATTGACCTTCTGCAATCCGGGCGACGAAATCAGTCGATGCGCACGGCGGTACCGTAGGCGCATACTTCCGTCACGCTATCGAAAATATCCGCACTCATGAACCGCATGCCAACCACGGCGTCAGCACCTATGGCGCGGGCGCGATCCGTCATACGCTGTAGGGCTTGCGCCTTCGCTTCCTCCTCGAGTCGTGTGTACTCGTCCAGCTCGCCGCCGAGAAGCGACTTCAACCCAGCGATCATGTGTTTGCCCACATGGCGCGTCTTCACGATACTGCCGGAAACGATTCCTAAGACCGCAGAGATCTCACCCTGTGGAAGCGACTCCGTGGTTGTGACGGGGAATTGCCTGCCGGGCGTGGCCGGAATGCCGGCTGGTACCGACGGAGGCCGGGGGACGGAAGGTGCATCATGCGGTACGGAGGGAGGGGCAGGCGGCGCGGGAGGCGGCGGCACCGGAGAAGAGTGCCGAGGAGCCGGTTCAAGCTCGGCGGACAGGGCTTCCCAAGTCGTCCACTCGGTCGCGCCTTCGCGGCAGACCGGCGTTTTCGCGTTGATGGTTCCCTGCTGCACAAGGGCATGGAAAAGCGGAAGCGTATAGGGGCCCATTTGGCGGGCACCATCATAGTAGTAGTAGGTTTGCATGTGCCGTGACACTAAATGGCCGCAGCATTTGAGTCAAGCGAAAACGCGGCAGTTGTTCTTGAAATGTGCGTATCTTCAGACGTGCTACTCGCCGGATGACTGGACCTTTCACGGCCTGACGTGCTGCGCCTGCTCTCGAATCCAGTCGATGGCGAATAATAGAAAGACGAGGATGGAAGGTTTTTTCCATGGAGCCGGAACCGGATGACCGTTGTTATGGAGAGGGCGATGGCAACGGAAAGGTGATGGCGAGTTCGATGTTTGCGGGTGTGTTGCTGGGATGGGTGTTGGTAGGGTGGCCTGTTGCCGTGCTGCCGTGGTTGTGGCTGTGGTGGTGAAGGGGGCATGCCCGGTTTGCGGCTTTACGCGGGGGAGGTTTGAGGTTAAGGTAGCATTGTCGGCTGTTGGGCCGAGTGTCGATATGGATGCGATGGAGCGTTTTTTTGTGTTTTTGACGGCGGAGCGCCAGGCTTCTCCTCATACGACGGCTTCGTACAGGCGGAGTCTGGAGGCGTTCCGGGGGTGGATGGGCGATCGGTTCGAGGGTTGGCATGCTTGCAGCGCGGATGTGTTTCGCGAGTGGCTTTTTGTGTTGTTGAAGGAGGAGCTGGCGGCTTCGTCGATTCGTCAGCGGTTTGCCGCACTGAGGTGTTTTTACGGGTTTTTGATGAAGCGGGAGGGTTTGGGCGTGAATCCTTTGGCTGAGGTGGCCTTGCCGAAGGCGGGCAAGCCGCTGCCTGTGTTTTTGAATGTGGAGCAGATGCTGGGGTTGCTGGAGGTGCCGTTCAAGGTGAAGCTTGATAAGAGGATGCCGGTTTGGCTGCCGTTTCGCGATGCGGCTATTCTGGAGCTTTTTTATTCCTGCGGTTTGCGGTTGAGCGAGCTGGCTGCACTCGATGCGGGGGCGTTCCGAGGGGATGTGGAGTGTTTGCGTATCAAGGGGAAGGGGCGGAAGGTGCGGCTGGTGCCGGTGGGGCGTGCGGCGGTGAAGGCGGTGCGGGAGTATGTGGAGATGGCGGGTTTGCCGGAGGATGGGCCGCTGTTTATTTCGAGGCTGCGGAGGAGGATGACGGGGAGGAGTATCGAGCAGATGCTGGATAAGTATTTGAGGTTTTCGGATGTGCCTTTTCATATTTCTCCTCATAAGCTGCGGCATTCGTTCGCGACTCATTTGCTGGAGGCGGGGGCGGATTTGCGGGCGGTGCAGGAGTTGCTCGGGCATGCGTCTCTTTCGACGACTCAGGTGTATATGCATGTGACGCGGGCCCGGCTGAAGGAGGTGTATGAGGCAGCGCATCCCCGGGCTTGAAGTGGTGGGAGGAGGTCGGACCGGAGCAGGGCGGAGGGTTCCGCGTGTTTCCTCGGCAGGTCGGGTCAATTGTGCGTGACGTTGGCGTTTTTTTATGGTAGAGTTCCGCAGAGGTTATCATGTTTACGACTGATTTTTTAGTGATCGGCAGTGGTGTTGCCGGTTTGAGTTTTGCTTTGCGTGCAGCGGAGTATGGGAATGTGACGGTTTTGACGAAGGGGGAGGCGCTGGATTCGAGTTCGGCGAAGGCGCAGGGCGGGATTGCGGCGGTGATGTCCGCCGAGGATTCTTTCGAGTCGCATGTGGCGGATACGCTGGATGCCGGCGCTGGGCTTTGCGTAGAGCAGGCGGTGCGGACGATTGTGGAGGAGGCTCCGGCGGCGATTGACGAGTTGCTGCACTGGGGGGTGGATTTCGATGCGGATGCGGAGGAGCCGGCCGGGTTCGAGCTGGGCCGCGAGGGGGGGCATTCGCAGCGGCGCATTCTGCATGCGAAGGATACGACGGGGCTGGAGATCAGTTCGAAGCTGCTTCAGGCTGTGCGGGATAATCCACGGATTACGCTGCTGGAAGGTCATGTGGCGATCGATTTGATTACGACGGCGAAGTTGGGGCTGGTGACGGAGGATCGGGTGCTGGGGGCGTATGTGCTGGTGAAGGGGACGGGGAAGGTGGAGATTTTCCGCAGTGATCGCGTGCTGCTGGCGACGGGGGGCGCGGGCCGCGTGTATTTGTTTACGACGAATCCGGATACGGCGACGGGGGACGGTGTGGCGATGGCCTGGCGCGCCGGGGCGACGATTTCCAATATGGAGTTTGTCCAGTTTCATCCGACGTGTTTTTACAATAAGCGGGCGGATGATCGCGCGGGTCAGACGTTTCTGATTTCCGAGGCGGTGCGTGGCGAGGGCGGTGTGCTGATCGGTGCGGATGGGAAGGAGTTCATGCACAAGTATGATCGCCGGGGTTCTCTGGCTCCGCGCGACATTGTGGCGCGAGCGATCGATTCGGAGATCAAGAGGACGGGGAATCCGTGCGTGTATGTGGATATTACGCACAAGCCCGCCGGATATATGGCGGAGCGGTTTCCGCTGATCGACGAGACGTGCCGTTCCTACGGGATCGATCCTTCGACGCAGCCGATTCCGGTGGTGCCGGCGGCGCATTACCAGTGCGGTGGTGTGGCGACGGATACGAATGGGCAGTCGTCGATGCGCGGGCTTTTCGCCGCCGGAGAGGTGGGCTGTACGGGGCTGCACGGGGCGAATCGCCTTGCTTCGAATTCCCTGCTGGAGTGCGTGGTGATTGCGCGCCGTGCGTTGCGTACGATGTTGGTGAAGCTTCCTTTGGCGCATCCGGCGGAGTCGTATCCCATTCCCGAGTGGCATAGCGGGGAGGCGGTGCCTCCCGATGATTTGGCGATTATTTACCATAATTGGGATGAGATTCGCCGTCTGATGTGGGATTATGTGTCGATCGTGCGGTCGAATCACCGTTTGCAGCGTGCGGCAACTCGCCTGCGGATTCTGAGCCGCGAGGTGAAGGAGTTTTACTGGGGGTATTGCGTGACTCCCGAGATTCTTGAGTTGCGCAATCTGGTGACGGTTGCGGAGCTGATTGTGGATTGCGCGATCCGGCGCAATGAGAGCAGGGGGCTGCATTATACGATGGATGCCCCGGAACGGGGGCCGAGTGCCGTTCCGACGACGATTCACCGCTGGTAGTTTTGATGGTATGGTTCGCACGGTTGCCGCTGTTCTGTTGTTGTGGATGGTTCCCGGGAGCGGGGGCGCTGCGGTGCAGTCCGGTGGCGGCGTGTCGATCAGGGGCGGCTCTTCCGGCTCTGTGGAGGTGAGCGGCGAGAAGGAGGTTCCGGCTCCGGCCCAAGGAGGGAGGCTTGCTCCGCCGAATGCTCCAGTTAAGTTTGCGGCGGGAGGCAGGAAGGGGGAAGAGATGCGTTATGCGGATCCGAAGACGACGAAGTTTCCTGCGAAGGTGGGGGTGTATCCCTGGCATTTCGATGTGACGGCGACGGTGTTCTGGATCGGGGAGGCTCCGACGGCGCGTAATAAGACGCCGAATCACAAAAGTTCGTGGGATCAGCTGTGGCAGGCGAATTACGGCGGCTTCGACCATCCGGATACGGAGTTCCGGACGGAGGATTTTTGTCCGAAGGGGTTTGTGCCGCGGTTGAATCCGTTTTATGTGGCGTTGCCGTATAACGATTGTGTGGGTTCTTCCGCTCATAAGCCGGAGGCGGAGCGGGTGATTCCCTGGTTCAAGCGTGATTTCGAGAGGGCCGGTCGTTCGGTGTGCAAGGGGGTGTGGGTGCAGATTTTCTATGAAGGGAGGTATTGTTTCGCCCAGTGGGAGGATTGCGGGCCGTTTACGACGGATGATTGGGAGTATGTGTTCGGATCGAAGCCGCCGAAGAATGCGAATAATAATGCGGCAGGGATCGATATTTCTCCGGCCGTGCGGGATTTTCTGGGGATTCCTTCGGGTTCAGCACGCGTGCATTGGCGGTTTGTGGATTTTCATCTTGTGAAGGAAGGGCCGTGGGCGAAGTACGGGTTGAATAATCCGTTCGTGAATAAGGAGCTGAAGCATGCGCGGCTGAAGGATGCCAGGAGAGGAAAGGGAGGGCGTGTGGCTCCGAAGGCGGTGCCGGCGCCGATGGATCGGAAGGATTGGTCTCCGTATCGTGTTCGGTGATTTTTTCGTTTGTTTTGTTATGTTCAGGAATTTGATTTTCGATTGGTCGGGTACGTTGTGCGATGATTTGGGGTTGACGCTGGATGCGTCCAATCATGTATTCGAGCAGTATGGGCGCAAGCCTCTTTCTCTGGATGAGTTTCGTGCGGAGTTCCAGCTTCCGTATCCGGATTATTATGCGAGGGTGCTGCCTGAGGTGCCGATCGATGAGGTGGAGGATCATTTCAGGTACGGGTTCAAGGTGTCGTGTACACCGGTGTGTATTCTGCCGCATGCGCGGGAGTTTATGCTGTTTTGCCGGAGGAGGGGGATTCGCTGTTTCGTGTTGACGAGCGTGGATGCGAAGGCGTTCGATGAGCAGTGCCGGGAGCTGGGGATGTTCGATTTTTTCGAGGCGATTCATGCCGGGGTGCGGGATAAGGAGGCTTATATCGGTTCGCTGATGGCGCAGCACGGCCTGCGGGCTGAGGAGACGGCGTTTATCGGCGATATGCAGCATGATATGGCGGCGGCTCATTGCGCCGGCGTGATGGCCGTGGGTGTGTTGACGGGGTATAACGATGCGGCGCAGCTTGTGCAGGCAAAGCCGGATTTGCTGGTGCCCGATTTGCGCGTTTTACGGCTTCTTGTCGATAAGGTTCCGTCTGTCCCCCGCGAGGAAGATGTGATTCGGCTGAACGGGCTGGAGCTGGTTTGTTCGATCGGCGTGCCGGATGAGGAGCGGGCCGAGCCACAGCGGTTGACGGCGGATGTGGAGCTTGTGCCGCCGATGTTTTTTGCCGAGGCCGGGGACGATCTGGCGCGGACGGTGGATTACGATGCGCTTTCGAAGAGGCTGATGGCGGTGGCGGCGGCGAGGCCGCGGCGGCTGGTGGAGACGCTGGTGCATGATCTGGCGTGCTGCTGTGTGGAGGAGTTCGGCGCGCGGCGCGCGGCGGTGGAGGTGCATAAGTTTATTCTGCCGGAGATGAGGTCTACATCGGTGCGGACGTGCGTGTGCGGCGGTGCATGCTGATGGCGCGGGGGAGCTCTTGAGGGTTTCGTTGTTTCGTGATAGGGTAACGGGGAGATGATTCGTTTTTCTGTTCTGGCCAGCAGCAGTGCGGGGAATGCTTCGGTGATCAGCGCCGGAGGGGTGCATGTGCTTGTGGATGCGGGGATCAGTGCGTTGCAGTTGAAGCGGCGGCTGGCGGAGGTGGGGCTTGAGCTTGAGGATTTGTCCGCCGTGCTGGTGACTCACGAGCATGCCGACCATACTCAGGGGCTGCACCAGCTTTCAAAACGGGTGCCGGTGCGGGTGTTCTGTACGCGGCATACGGGGATGGAGATCCGGGAGAAGGCGCCGCATGCGGCCTGTTCGTTTTTCGAGGCGGGGCATTCGTTCGAGTTGGGGGATTTGCGGGTGACTCCGTTCGGGGTGGCGCACGATGCGGTGGATCCGGTGGGATTCCGGTTCGATTGCGGGGAGGTGAGTCTGGGGTATTTGACGGATACGGGGCATGTGCAGAAGCATGTGCCGGAGTTTCTGGCGGGGGTGGAGGCTTTGTATCTGGAGTCGAATTACGAGCCGGATATTCTGGCGGCCTGTACGCGGCGGCCATGGCCGCTGAAGCAGCGTATCGCTTCGCAGCACGGGCATTTGTCGAACGGGCAGGCGTGCGAGTTCGTGGAGGCGATCGCGCATCAGGGGTTGCGCCATTTGGTGCTGGCCCATTTGAGCCGGGAGTGCAATGAGCCGGGCGTGGCGCGGGCTTTGATGATGCAGTCGCTGACAAAACTCGGTTTGTCGACGAATTTGTATTGCGCTTCGCCGGTGGATGTTCTACCTTGGATTACGGTTGAGCCATGATGATCGAAGGGAGCGCACGCTATGGAGTTCATGACGATTTGTGAGAATCTGGGGGTTCTTGTAGGAGCCTTGGCAGGGTCGATTGCTTCTTCCCGCGTACGTATGGATTTGTTCGGGGTGGTGACGTGCGGTTCGATTTGCGCCCTGGGGGGCGGTACGGTGCGCGATGTGCTGCTGGGGCACGATATGTACGGCAATACGATTCCGGTTTATTGGACGGTGCCGAGCGGGCTGCCGTATTTGTATGTGGCGTTGATTACGTCGTTTGTGGTGTTTTTCGTGGTGCGGAAGTGGCGGCCTCCGATGGGGACGATCCGCGTGATGGATGCCCTGACGGTGGCTTTGTTTACGATGATCGGTACGCAGAAGTCGTTCGATGCGGGGTTCCCTTCCGTGATTTGCGTGCTGATGGGGTTGTGTACGGGGGTGGCCGGAGGTATTTTGCGCGATCTGGCTACGGGGAATGTGCCGTATGTGTTCCGCCCCGGCGAGTTGTATGCGACGGCGGCGTTGGTCGGGTCGATCGGTTTTCTGTTTTGCAAGTACTGGGAGGTGCCGTCTACGTACGCGTTCGTGATCGGCTTTTTCCTGGTGTCGATCGTGCGGTTCGGCGCGATTGCATGGCGGTGGAGCCTGCCTTCGTACCAGTCTCTGTTCGATTCGTCTGAGAAGAGCGACGAGTGACGCAGCTTCCGTGCGTGGCGCGGTTCAGGCCGCTTTGTTGCGGCGGATGCGTTGCCATTTGGCCGCGATGCGGATGTAGGCGTTCAGAAGGATGCGGAATGTTTTCGGCGCGCCGGGGATGGGGTAGACGGCCCGCAGGCATTGCATCAAGGCGGCGGCGGTGCGTTTGGCCCGTTCGGGGTCGTTGCTGGCGGCCTGTGCGGCGTGTTTGATGTAGCCGGGCGTGTAGGGCGGTTCCTGGGTCCACGGGGTTTCTTTCCGGTAGCGGAAGAAGGTGGCTTCGAGCTGCGTGGGAGGCGGGGAGGTGCTGTCCGGCTTGCTGCCGCCCGCAAAGTGGACGAGAGCCGGGCAGCGGGTGGCTTCGAGGATTTCGGCTGCGCCGTAGGGGATGTGTTTGAGGCGGGTATGGAAGGTGCCTGCGAGGCTTTCCTTTTCAAAGCAGGGCATGATGCACCATTGGTAGGGGATGGTTTTGATTTCGCCTTCGAGGACGATGTTCATAATGTCCTGATCGGGGAAGCGGTAGAGGTGGCTGTGCGTTTCGGCGTAGCGGATGAGGCGTTCCGCCGCCTGCGTGGCGCGCATGCGGTCGAGGTTCATCAGGAGCTGGCCGGAGAGGTAGTAGGGGTGGTCGATGGGGAAGCCGAGGTCTTCGACGATGCGGCTGTGCCGTACGGAGTCTCCGAGGCTGGCAAGGTAGACGTCCTGCACGGCTCCAAGGCAATAATCGTCGAGGTCGGTTTGGAAGAGTTCGCCGCAGTCCTGGAGGAACATGACGTCGGAGTCGACGTAGAGGGCGCGGTGGACGGTTTCCGGCAGGAGGTCGGGGATGAGGAAGCGGTAGTACATGGCGGCGGTGAAGTCGCCGCTGCCGCTGCCGCAGGAGCGGAATTGCTGCCGGAGGTCGTGGTAGCTGATGGTGAAGTCGTGGCTGCTTTTCCATGTGTCGATGACGTCCTTGACGTCGTCGCGGACTCCGCCGTCGAGGACGTGGATGTCGTAGCGGCGGCCCGGCGCAGCATGTTTGAGCAGGGAATGTACGGCGAGGCCGAGCGGCACGGAGAAGTTGCGGTCGGCAGAGAAGACGATGCTCAGGGGGGCTTCGGAAGCGGTCATGGAGTTCAAGAGAGGTGCGCGCCCGTAAGGCGCTTGCTGCCCTGTTGATAGCAGATTTTCCGACTGAGATCAAGCGGCATGTCGTGTTTTGTCGGCAGGGTGAGGATGCGGTCGGATTATTTGTCTTGAGCCGCCTGTTTTTTTGTGATAGGTCTTGCGGGTCTTCTTTCTCTCTGTATGATTTCCCCCTTGCGTTCATCCGGCGTTCTTCTGGTTCATTTTTCATCCCTGCACAATTACGGTACGGGGATGATGGGGATCAATCTGTTGCATCATTTGCGCCTTCGCAGGCCGGGGCTGGATGTGTTCGCCTCGGATTTCGACGGGGAGGAGGATGTCGCGGCCCTTCGCAGCGAGCTTGGTGCGGAGGATGGGTGTATTGTATTCAAGCGGAAGGATTATCTGGCTTTGGAGAGGAGGCTGCAGGTGAGTACGAAGCTGAGGAAGCTGTCGTTCGTTCCCGGTTTGCGGCGGTTTCTGGATGCTCTGCCCGCCCGGCTGGCGTCGCGCTACCGCGATGTGGTGTTTCTGGGTGGCGACGGCCTTTGGGAAGGGTATTACAAGGATGGCGAGGTGCCGCTGCTGAAGTTTTTTCAGGAGGTGGAGAAGCATTCCCGCCTGTATCTGGTCGGGCAGACGATGGCTCCGTTTTCCAATCCGCGGAATGTGGAGAGGATGAGGTCGTTGCAGAATACGGTGATTTATGCGCGGGATGAGGCCGGATGGCGTTATTTGACGGAGGAGATCGGGATGTCTCCGGAGAGGGCGAAGCGGTCGTCCGATCTGGCTTTGCTGCCTTTGCCGCGGCAGGGCGAACCGGGGCTGTGGAAGGAGGTTTCCGGCAGGTACGGGCTGGCTCCCGGGGAGTATGTGACTCTGGTGATGTCCGGCATGGCTTCTTATTATACGAAGAATGTGGAGGATTTCGAGCAGGCATGGGTGGTCTTGATCCGGCGCCTGCTGGCGGAGCGGAGGCTGGAAGGAAAGAAGCTGTGCATTCTGGTGCATGTGTTTTCGGTGTTCGGAGGCAAGCCGGAGAGGGAGGTGGCGCGGACGGTGTTCGGTATGTTGTCCGATGCGGAGCGCGAGCGCGTGGTGCTGATCGATGAGGAGGTTAAGCCGACTCGAGCGCGGCTGGTGCTGGGGAACAGTTTGTTCGTGATTACGTCGCGTATGCATGCATCCGTGTCTTCGTACCAGATGGGGGTTCCTGCTGTGGTGCTGGCATACGGGCCGAAGTATAAGGGGCTCGTCGGCGAGGGGCTGGGGTGCGGCGATTTGCTGGTGGTGGCCGATGATTCAGGGAAGTGGACATCCGGGAGTATTGTTGACGAGGTTATGGAAAAGGCCGATTACGTGCTGGAGCGCAGGGAAGCCTTGTGCGCCCGCATTCGCGAAGCCGCTGCCGCGGAGGCCGGGCATGTGGAGCAGGCGATGGATGATCTGGCCCAACGTCTTGCCTGATGATGAAGGAGAGGAATTCCGATATGCTGCCGAAATTGTCGTATGTGCTGCTTGCCTATAACCGGGAGCAGCACATACGCGCCGCTCTGGAGAGTGCGTTCGCGCAGGATTACGAGGGGGAGCTGGAGTATATTATCAGTGACGATTGTTCGACGGACGGGACGTTCGACGTTATTCGGGAGATGGTTGCGGCGTACAAGGGCGGCCGCCGCGTAGTGGTGACGCAGACGCCTCACAATATGCATCTGGCCGGGAATACGAGCCATGCCGTGCAGTTCGTGACGTCCGACTGGGTTGTGCGTGCTGATGACGACGATGTGTCGCTGCCGAACCGCTGTACACTGCTGGCGCGCGCCATTATGGATAATCCGGGTGCAGCGTGTTTTCTGGCTCCACTGGTGAATGTGGGGGATGCGGGCTGTACGATGGAGTATGCGCGGCGGCTGGTTTCGGATGCCGCGTGGAGGTACGAGGTGCATTCGATTGACGAGTATGTCGATGCGTCGAAGCATTCGGTGCTTCCTTTCATTGCGGTGAAGACGTATGCCGCCAAGATTTTCCGGGAGTGGGGGGGGCTGCCTCTTGATGCGGCGTATATGGATGATGAGACGATGGCGATGCGCTGCCTGCTGGTGGGCGATACCGTGGCTCTGCATGGGCCGCCCGCGATTCTGTACCGCAGGACGGGTGAGGAGATGAGCGGCGCATCAGATGGGGATGCGAGTGTGGCCCGGATTGAGAGCAAGGAGCGGAAGCTGGTCGTTTTCCACGAGAGGACGAGCCGGGGTTATGAGGCCGTGCATAGGGATTTGTTGCGTATTCGCGAGTCGATTGCCTCGCAGGGCGGAGATGCGGAGCTGTTGCGGCGCGCCGGGCTGATGGTGGAGGTGAGCGGGCGCGGGCTGGAGCATGCCCGGCTGCAGCGCGACTGGTGGCAGTTGTCCACATGGAGGAGGCTGCGCCATACGTTTCGCTCGGCGCGGTGGAGGTCTCCTTCCTGGTGGGTGTTTTCCGTGGGCCGTTGTTTGCCTCTTCCGTTGTACGTGCGCTGGTATAGTGCGGTGAAGCGCCTGCAGCGGAGGCGGTGATGCGTCTGCGGCGTGTTCGATCTTGCTTTTGCCGGGCGGGTTGTCTATACTTGCCGGGCAATGAGCGTTATTCCGAATGTGCTGGCCGAGCGTTACGCGTCGGCGGCGATGAAGTCGATCTGGTCGGCCGAGGGCCGTATTGTTCTTGAACGCGAGTTCTGGATTGCCGTGATGAAGGCGCAGAAGGAGCTGGGGCTGGATATTCCCGCCGAGGCGATCGAGGCCTACGAGAAGGTGAAGGATCAGGTGGATGTGGATGCCATCAATGCCCGCGAGCGCATTACGCGCCACGATGTGAAGGCCCGTATCGAGGAGTTCTGCGATCTGGCCGGGTGCGAGCATATCCACAAGGGGATGACCTCGCGCGATTTGACGGAGAATGTGGAGCAGCTTCAGGTGTGGCGTGCGATGCAGGTGATCCGCGATAAGGCGGTGGCGGTGCTGGTGCGCCTGTCGAACCTGTCGGAGCAGTGGAAGGATGTGACGCTGGCTGCGCGTACGCACAATGTGGCGGCGCAGACTTCGACGATGGGCAAGCGCGTGGCGATGTTCGGCGAGGAGATCGTGCATGGTTTCGGCGCATGGGTGTCGCAGATGGATCGCTATGCCGTTCGCGGGCTGAAGGGCGCGGTGGGTACGCAGCTGGATCAGCTTTCGCTGTTCGGCAAGAATGCGGAGACGGTGGCGGCTCTCGAAGAGAAGGTTTGTTCCCATCTCGGGATTCCCGCGAAGTGGACGAATGTGGGGCAGGTGTATCCGCGTTCTCTCGATTTCGCCGTGGTGTCCGGCCTTGTGGAGCTGACGGCTGGTTGTGCTTCGTTTACGAAGACGCTGCGCCTGATGGCCGGCCACGAGCTGGCGACGGAAGGTTTCGCCAAGGGGCAGACGGGTTCCAGCGCGATGCCGCATAAGATGAATGCCCGCTCCTGCGAGCGAGTGAACGGTTTCCATATTATTCTGAAGGGCTATTTGGCGATGATCGCCGGGATTACGGGCGATCAGTGGAACGAGGGCGATGTGTCCTGCTCCGTGGTGCGCCGCTGCGTGCTGCCGGATTCGTTTTTTGCCGCCGATGGGTTGCTGGAGACGTTTCTGACGATTCTCGATCAGATGGGCGTGTATGCCGCTGTGGTGGATGCCGAGCTGCGCCGCTATCTGCCGTTCCTGCTGACGACGACGATTCTGATGGCCGCCGTGAAGCGCGGTATCGGCCGCGAGACGGCTCACGAGGTGATCAAGGAGCATGCTGTGGCGGTGTCGAACGATTTGCGCGCCGGGACGATTTCGCAGAACGATTTGCTCGATCGCCTCGCCGGGGATGATCGCCTGGGTATCGGCCGCAGCGAGTTGCAGTCGATTTTTGATGAGAATGCGAATGATACGGGTATGGCCTCCGAGCAGGTGGCTGTGTTCCGCGGGATGGTGTCGGAGATTGTGGGCCGTTTCCCCGCCGGGGCGGGTTACGTTCCCGGTGCCATTCTGTAATATCTGTAGATTGCATTGCCATGTCGGATTTTTCGCCAGCCGGTTGTCCTGAAGGGGAACGTTTCGTTTACGAGAGCGCGGCGTTCCGCATGACCCGTTCGCGGGTGGAGCAGGACGGCGCGGTGGCGGAGGTGGTGCATCCGGGCCTGATTCGTTCGACATGGCGGCAGCATCGAGATTCTTCGCACGGGGAGGTGCATGAGCATGCCCTGCGCGAAGTGCCTTCGCACGTTCCCCGCTACAAGGGCTGCTTCCCGATTCTGGAAGCGGCCTATAATATGGCGATGAACGAGGTGGAGGACAATCTCAGCCCGGAAGGCCTGTTTTTTTCCGGCGCCAATTGGCACCATGCCTGGACGCGCGATACGGCTTTTGCCGTGCATCTCGCTCTGGCTCTGGTCGATCCGGAGCATAGCATGCAAAGCCTGCGTTCGCGCGTGGCGGATGGAGAAGTGGTGCAGGATACGGGTACGGGCGGTTCGTGGCCGGTTTCGACGGATCGCGTTTCGTGGGCTTTGGCGGCCTGGGAGGTGTTTCTGGCGACGGGCGACCGCGAGTGGCTGGCCTGGTCGGCGGATGTGCTGCGCCGGACGCTGGTGCATGACGAGGAGGTTGTGATCGACCAGAGCGGGCTGATCCGCGGCGAGAGTTCGTTCCTCGACTGGCGGGAGCAGAGTTACCCGGACTGGATGTCGCCCGTGGATATTGCCGAGTCGTTTTCCCTGAGT
This sequence comes from Neoakkermansia glycaniphila, assembly GCF_900097105.1. Lineage (GTDB taxonomy): Bacteria > Verrucomicrobiota > Verrucomicrobiia > Verrucomicrobiales > Akkermansiaceae > Akkermansia > Akkermansia glycaniphila. The sequence continues at coordinate 1,961,565 of NZ_LT629973.1, forward strand.
ACGATGGCCCTGCATAGCCAGGCGCGCCGGATTCTTTCGTGGATGTGCCGCGAGCTGGGGCAGGCGGAGGAGGCCGAGGCGTGGGATGAGGAGGCGGACAAGCTGGCGGATCTGTTGAACGATATTTTCTGGATGCCTGCCCGCGGCCAATACGGGCAGTATCTGTACGGCAGGGGCTATCCCGTGCTTTCTCCCCGGAGCGATGCGCTGGGCGAGGCGTTCTGCGTGCTGTTCGGCATTGCGGGCGGGGCGCATGCGGAGCGCGTAGTGTGCCGCATGCCTCACGGCTGTTTCGGGGTGCCGACGTTCGATCCTTTCAAGAGCTCTGTGGGCGATTGCTACCACAATCATGCGGTGTGGCCGTTCGTGGAGGGGTATGCGCTCCGTGCCGCCGCCGAGGTGGGGCATATGGGAGCGGTAGCGCGGAATATGGCTTGCCTGCTGCGGGCCGTGCTTCTGTTCGGCACGAATAAGGAGAATTTCAGTGCGGAATCCGGCGACTGTTTCGATACGGTGCTGAATTCCGACCGCCAGCTCTGGAGCGTGGCGGCTACTCTGGGCATGTTCTACCGCGCTTTGTTCGGGCTGGTATGGGATGGCGATGTTCTGGTGTTCGCCCCCTGTGTGCCGAAGGAGTATTCCGGCGAGCACTGGCTGTACGGCCTGCGCCTGCGTTCGTTTACGCTGGATGTCCATATTCACGGGTACGGCACGGAGGTGTGCCGCTGCATGATCAACGGCAAGGATGCCCCACCGATCATCAGCGCCCGGGCGACGGGGCATTTCGTCGTGGAGCTGGAGGTGAATCCCGTGGACCGCGACGGCGAACCGGCTCTGGCTCCGGCTTCTCCTGCGGATTTGCAGGAGCCCGCATGGGTGGAGGATGAGGATGCTCTTGAATGGCATCCCGTGGAGCGCGCCGCCTATTACCGCATTTACCGCAACGGCATACCGATCACGCAGCAGACGGCTTTGCGCTATGTGCCCGTGGCGGAACCTCATTATGCCCAGTATCAGGTGCAGGCCGTGAGCTACGGTGGCCGCGAGTCGTTCCTGAATGCGCCCCGCGAGCATCTGCTGCCGAATTCGCGCTACTGCGTGCTGCCTCTTTCGATCGGCCGTTATGGGGAATATCCCGTCGAGGGAGGGCAGGCGTGGCTCGATACGCAGCCGCATACGCGCTGCCTGGTGTATCACGATCTTACTTTGGCCGAATCGGGCATTTACCGTGTGGAAGCATGGTTTTGCAATGCGACGGAGAGCCGCCGCGACGGCGATACCTGCGCCATACGTTCGCTGTTCGTGGATGACAAGTTCGAGGGGCATCTGGTGATGCCGCAGACGGGGGAGGCGGGCGACTGGGAGCATTATACGCATACGTCCGCGCTGGAAATGTCTCTGGAATCTGGCACGCACCGGTTCCAGATACGCTATACGGAGAGCGATCGCAATGTGAACGGGGGTACGAATCAGGCGATGGTGCGCCATTTGAGAGTGACCCGCATCGGCTGATGCCCGGCGGGTGATGGGAGGAGCGGCAGAGCCTGCGCCCGGAAACGGAAAAGAGAGCAGAACTCCGGCTCTACTCTCTTTTCAGGATCGAACTTTCCGGGTTCGATCATTTTAAATCGGCGGTTAGCACGTTGGATGGATGTGATGCCTCGGCCTGAGCAGGCGGCCCATCCGGTCAAGGTCTTCCTTCTATGGCCCAGAAGTACCTTCCCTGGAGCTTTTGGACAATGTCGCCCGCTCTACTTATAAAGCAAGCCGGAATGCCGTTTTTGTCTAAATCGGTGTATTTTTTTTGAATATTTTCCCGTTTTTTCTTCCAAATGGGCTTTATGGCCTCGATTTTCGGAGTTTTGCAGGGTTGCCTATAAGGAAAGGCGGCCGATGTAGGGCAGGTTGCGGAACTGGCCCGCGTAGTCCATGCCGTAGCCGACGAGAAAGTCGTTGCCCGCGGTGAAGGCGTGAAAATCGGCTTCGCAGTTGACGAGGCGCTGGCCCTGCTTGTAGACGGCGACGACGGTGTAGACGGCCGCGGCTCCGTTTTCAAGCAGTTTGTTCTTGATGGTGTGCATGGTGAGGCCGGTGTCCAGCACATCGTCGATGATGAGGACTTTTTTACCGGCGAAGGCGGGCATGTTCTGTTCCCAGTGGACGGCTCCGCTGCTGCTGGTGCCCTCTCCGTAGCTGGTCACGCGGAAGCTTTCGAGCCTGTAGTTGCTCGGCAGGTAGCGGAGGAGGTCGGAGGCGAACCAGAGGCCGCCGTTGAGGAGTACGAAGGCGATGATGGTTTCGTCATTTCCCAGAGTGTTCAGTATCTTTTTTGCCAGCATCGGCACGCGGGTAGCGATGGATTCTTGCGAGATGTAGGGAATGATTTCCATGGATGTATTTTAGGATGTTTGCTTCGCTGCGTCAAGGCGGAAGCGCAGTTTCGAGGATTTCGCGGGCCGTTTGTATGAGGCAGGTTGATGTTGCCTTGCGGTTCGTTCTCTGTTATAAGGCTGCCATGTGGAAGTTGTGTGTTCTCGCGGCTGCTTTGTGCCTGGCATCCTGTGCGGACTGGGTGCTGGACAAGGATAGGACGCAGGCAGGCTATTTCGTGGCCCGGGAAGGGGCTTTGCCGGACGATGTGTTTCATGAGAAGAGCCTCCGGGAGCGCGTGGAGGGGATTCATGCGGATTTCGAGAAGGACAGGCGCTATTACGGCCTGCCTGCCGGAGTGAAGGTGTCTACGGATGAAATCCGCATCCAGACGAAGGAGGGCATGGGCGGCGAGACGATGGGTTCCCTGTATGCGGCCGGAGGGCTCCGCAGCGGCCTCGGCGGGATTGAGCCGTACAGTACGGATTTGACGCTGACGGTGGATCGTTCGAAGTTCCGCCGTCCGGGTGTGGGGCGTTCGGTGCTGGATTCGACGCTGGCTCACGAGCTGGCGCATGCGTGGTTCGCCAAGCGTTTCCCGCTGGTGTATGTGAGCGCGCAGTATGTGGATGTGGTGGAGGGGCAGGCGGTTTTTGCCCAGTACCGGTGGATGGCCCGGAATTATCCGCAGATTTCCGAAGCGAGGTTCGAGGAGCACCATCCTTCTTCCTACCGGGGGTATTACCATGCGTTCAAGCAAAAGTTCACGAAGGGCGGTGCGGTGGACTGGCAGCGTATCCAGTCGCTGGAAGATCAATTGAAATCCCGCCTTGTGCGCACAGGTTCTCTGAACGCCGCCGCCCATTGAGCCTGCGAGGAGGAGCGTCGCCCCACCGTCCCGAAATCCGTCTTGCCTTTTGCCGGACGGGCTGCTATACTGGCGCGGCTTTTTCCACCTAACGATTATGGCAAATCAACTCGATCAATTGAAGCAGTATACAACCGTAGTGGCCGACACCGGCGATTTCAAGCTGATGGAAGCTTATGCTCCTCAGGAGGCTACGACCAATCCTTCCCTGATTCTTCAGGCTTCCGAAAAACCTGAATATCGCCATTTGGTGGAACGCGCCGTCGCCGAGTTCAAGGGTTCCTCCCTGTCCGGCAAGGCTTTGACGGAAGCCGTGATGGATCGTGTGATCGTGGCGTTCGGTCTTGAGATTTTGAAGGTGGTGCCGGGCCGTGTTTCTACGGAAGTGGATGCCCGCCTGTCGTTCGACACGGAGAGCACGGTGGCCAAGGCCCGCGAAATCATCGCCCTGTATGAAGCGAAAGGTATTTCCCGCGACCGCATCCTGATCAAGATCGCTGCGACGTGGGAAGGTATCCGCGCCGCCGAGATTCTTGAGAAGGAAGGCATTCATTGCAATCTGACGCTGCTCTTCTCGCTGATTCAGGCCGTGGCCTGCGCCGAAGCGGGCGTGCGCCTGATTTCCCCGTTCGTCGGCCGTATTTACGACTGGTACAAGAAGAATACGGGCAAGGAATACGCGCCCGAGGAAGATCCGGGCGTGATCTCCGTCCGCACGATCTACAATTATTACAAGAAGTTCGGCTACGATGTGCAGATCATGGGCGCATCCTTCCGTTCTACGGGCCAGATTCTCGCCCTCGCCGGTTGCGACCTGCTGACGATTTCCCCCGATCTGCTCGATCTGCTCAGCAAGAGCGATGAGACGGTGGTGCGCCACCTCGACCCTGCCAAGGCCCGCGAAAGCTCGATCGAGCGCATTTGCGCCGATGAAAAGAGCTTCCGCTTCCTCTTCAATGAAGATGCGATGGCTACGGAAAAGACGGCGGAAGGCATTCGCCGCTTCTCGGCCGACATCCGCAAGCTCGAAGAGCTGATTGAATCCATGATGGCCTGATTTCAACCTATTCCTTTGACAATATGAAGATTCTCGTGACAGGCGGCGCCGGCTACATCGGCTCGCATACGGTGCGCCAGCTCGTGAAGACCGGCGCGGACGTGACCGTGCTCGATAGCATGGTGTACGGGCATCCGGCGGCGATCGTTGATCCCGAGGTGAAGCTGGTGAAGGGAGATTTGGGCGACCCGAGCGTCGTGTATCCCCTGCTGCTTCAAGGCAATTTCGATGCGGTGGTGCATTTCGCCGCTTTCATCAATGTGGGCGAATCGGTGACGGACCCGCTCAAGTACTACGAGAACAACATCGCCAAGCCGCTCGTGTTGCTGCGCGCGATGATCACGGCGGGCTGCAAGCGGTTCGTCTTCTCGTCCACCTGCGCGACCTACGGCGTGCCGACCCAGATCCCGATTCCCGAGACCGAGAAGCAGGATCCCATCAATCCCTACGGCGGTTCCAAGCTGATGCTGGAAAAGGTGTGCAAGGATTGCGACCGCGCCTACGGCCTGAAGAGCGTGTTCCTGCGCTATTTCAATGCCTCCGGTTGCAGCGAAGACGGCCTGATCGGTGAAGACCACGAGCCGGAAACGCACCTGATCCCGAATATTCTCCTCGCCGTCAAGGGCGAACGTCCCGTGATCGAGGTGTACGGTACGGATTACGATACTCCGGACGGTACCTGCATCCGCGACTACATCCATGTGGACGATCTGGCGGATGCCCATCTGCGCGCCGTCGATTATCTGGTCAAGGGTGGCGAAACGAACTGGTTCAATCTGGGTACGGGCCTTGGCCTTTCCGTGCGCGAGATTATCGACGCCGCCGAAAAGGTGACGGGCAAGAAGGTGCCGGTGACCTACGGCCCGCGCCGCGAAGGCGACCCGCCCCGCCTGATTGCGGATGCCCGCAAGGCGAAGGATGTGCTCGGCTGGGAAGCACGCTGCAAGGATGCCTTCCACATTGTGGATACGGCCTGGAAGTGGATGACCGGCCCGCACGGCGGCCACTTCTGAAGCGTCTGTGCGCCCTGTTTTTCCAAGAGCGGCTCCATGCGGGGCCGCTCTTTGCATTTGCCGGGGATATGATGACAGGGAGAGCGGGGTCGCGGACGGTTTATGATGTTGCATCGTATCGGAAAATAGGTGAGAATGATTCCAGAAACAAATAGATCCGATGCAGAAAATCACCATTTACCACAATCCGTCGTGCAGCAAATCCCGTGAAGCCCTCAAGAGAATCCGCGAGGCCGGAGAAGAACCGGAAATCGTCCTGTACAAGGAGAATCCTCCCAGCCGCGAAGAACTGGCGGAGCTGATCCGCCAGACGGGGCTGAGCGTGCGCGGCATCATGCGCGACGGCGAGGATGTGTACGGCGAGCTTCATCTGGACGATCCCAAGTGGACGGACGACGAGCTGATCGATATGATGGTTCAGCACCCCATTCTGATCAACCGCCCGATCGTGGTGACGGCGAAGGGCGCACGCCTGTGCCGCCCGATGGAGGCTCTGGACGAGATCATGCCGTGAGCCGGATAGGGAAGGATTCCCGCTTTTCCTCTGGCGGCGCGGAGCCTGCTTGACAAGGCAGGCCCGGCGGGGCATGATGCCTCCATGAAGACTTTTTTCCGTCTTGTTTGCCTGCTGGCATGCTCTGCGCCCGCTTTTGTTTCCGCCTCCGAATCGCCCGAGGCCGTTCGTCCGTCCGTACCGGCCGGGTTGGAAAAGGCTGTCCGGCTGTCCGACGGCAAGGTGGGTTTTTTCGTGCTTGATCTGGATTCCGGAGCTTCCGCCGGATGGGGGGATGAGGGCATGTATCCGATGATGAGCGTGTTCAAGTTCCCTCTGGCCTTGTCCGTGCTGAGCCGTGTGGATGAGGGGAAGCTGGATCTGGATGCGAAATACAGGGTGGCGGGTAAGGATCTGGATCCGAAGACGTGGAGCCCGATGCGCGAGAAGTTCCCGCAAGGCGGCATGTTTACGCTTCGGGAGCTGCTGCGTTATTCGGTGGCGGAGAGCGATAACAATGCCTGCGATTTTCTGTTCGGCCTGATCGGCGGCCCTGCAGCGGCGCAGGCGGATTTGAAGAAGTGGGGTGTGGAGGATATCAGTATTCGCGTGTTGGAAGGAGTGATGCAGGATGATTGGAATGCCATTTATTTGAATGCGGCCCGCCCGTCTGCGATGGCCGGGTTGTTGAAGCTGTTTGCGGACGGCAAAATTCTCCGCGAGGCGACGAACCGCGAGCTCTGGGAGATGATGGCCGGATGCAAGACCGGTACCGACCGCCTGGTGCAGGGTATGCCTGCCGGAGCGGTGCTGGCGCACAAGACGGGGTCTTCCGGCGTGCGGAAGGATGGCCTTGTGGGCGCATTCAACGATGTGGGAATAGCTGTGCTTCCGGATGGCCGCCGATTGGCGATTTGTGCGTTTGTGTCGGATAGCCGCAGGCCTGTGAAGGAGTGTGCGGCTGTGATTGCATCATTGGCCCGCTGGGCATGCTCCGAATGGAGAGCGCCGGAAAAGAAGGAGTGAGGAGGTGGTATGCGTGCATATTTTTGTGGATCCTTGAGCGCCGTGCGGGTTCAGGTCGGGGAGATTCTGTGCGTTCTCCGTGAGCCGGATACACCGAAGATTATGCAATACAATCTAATTTGTATGCGTAAATGGCATTAAAGTAATAATCAATGTATTATGTATGTCAAATTCGATTGCGAATAGTGTTGACTTTCGTGCAGGCATGCGGCATCTTTGCGCCGCCTTCCAGATAAGTTACTGGTGGTTTGATTCAATATGCGCAAAAACATTGTCTATTCCCTGCTTCTACTTCTGTCCAGTGCATCAACGGTATTTGGTGCAATAGCGAAAGATGAGCTTTATGATTATTGGGATTTTAACGTGGGAGCCAACGGAACGTGGAAAATTCCGACCTATACGTCGGGCGGCAACCCAACGGTGACGATCGGCTCAGCCTCTACCTCGAAATGGGATCCAAATTACGGATACGGGTATATTTCCACTCAATATGATTCAGGCAACGGTTCCATGTTCGCCAGTTTCAAGGAAGGAGGCGACATCACCGTGAAGTATGATGGAGCCAATCGGCCGACGTGGACGGATAAAGACGGCATCAGTATTTCCATGCTCCTTTGCAATGGCAATGTCGGTGCGTGGAATTCATCGGCACACGGTTTCTATTTCGAGACCGAATTTTCCAACTCGGAGACGGGGGCTGTGTCCAGATTCTATTATGCTTTCGTACCGGAGGCAGACCACAGGAATATGAAATTCCAGACGAATATGCCGGGAGACTGGTCCGGGGTCAACGTTGTCATGCCTTTGATGCCGCAGGACAAACTGGTTTCTTTTGTTTTGACTCTTTCCGAGGGTTCTCTTTTCATGTATCTGGACGGAGCATTGTTGCTGACTTGTGGTGCAGCTGTCGGAAATGCTTTCGATTTCAATGTGTTGAATTCATTTCAAATCGGAGGCCCGGCTCCAGCAGGAGAAGAATTCGATGGCTTGAGAGTGGGCCAGTCTGGCTGTTTTGTCATTGATGAACTGGCTATCTGGAAGAAGACGCTGAATACGGATGAAGTAACTTTCGTGCGTGACAATGAAATCGTGACGCTTCCGGCTCCTGAGCCATCCTCCGCTCTGTTGTCTTGCGTCGGCGTTGCCGCTTTTGCTCTGCGCCGCCGTCGCCGGGGGCAGGATGATGCCTCTCCGTTTCATGCCGGGCGTGCATGAGGAATAGCTGCAAGCTTCGGTGAAGCAGTGCAGTGTGCAGGCTATGTATGCACCTGCGCCGGGGTCGGCGATTGCCGGTTTGCCCGGCCGGGTTTGTTTCGGATGAGGCGTGCCGGACGGGAGGCGGCGGGAGCGCCATGCGTGCGATTGTCGCGGGATGGAGCTATTCGGTGTTGGGGGAGATTGTGCTGTTTGATGCTCTTTGTAAGTAAGATACTGCAAGTTTTCTGGTTTTTTGCCGGAAAAATATCATGAAAATATGCCATGAAGAAGAAAGCGGCAAAATTCGTTGTTAAATAATGTTGACTATTGTTGGGATGGGTGTATCCTCCGTTTGTTCTTTCGGCTGAGTATCTGCCGATTCGTTTCTGTATGAGCAAACAAATTTTATTTTCCCTGACCATGTTCCTGTTTGGCGCATCGGCTGCTTTTGGCGGTATATCCAAAAAAGACCTTTACGATTACTGGGATTTCAATACGGGGAATAATGGCGCATGGAAAATACCGACCTATTCTTCAGGAGGCAAGCCGGATATTGCGATCGGAAATAATGCGACATCGAAATGGGATCCGAATTACGGATACGGTTATATTCCCAACAAGTATGATTCGGGAAATGGTTCCATGTTTGCCAGCTTCAAGGAAGGCGGAGATGTTACGGTGAAATACACCGGAGACAGCAGGCCTACATGGACGGATAGCGATGGAATGAGTATTTCCATGCTCCTTTGCAACGGCAATGTCGGTGTATGGGATTCATCGTCCCACGGCTTTTATTGCGAGACCGAATTCGCCAATTCGGTGACGGGTGCAGCATCGCGGTTTTATTTTGCTTTTGTTCCGGAGGCGGATCATCAGAATATGAAGTTCCAGACGAATATGCCGGGCGACTGGTCCGATGTCAACGTTGTCATGCCTTTGCCTCCTCAGGACAAGCTGATTTCTCTCGTCTTGACTCTTTCCGAAGGAAATCTTTCCATGTATCTTGACGGTACTCTGTTGCTGACGTGCGGCCAATCTACCGGGCAGGATTTCGATTTCAACGTGTTGAATTCATTGCAGATCGGCGGTCCGGCTCCGGAGGGGTCGGAATTCGACGGATTGAGAGACGGGCAGATGGGTAGTTTCGTTGTCGATGAACTGGCCATCTGGAATAAGGTGTTGAATGCGGACGAGATGGCTTTCGTTCGTGACAAGGAGATCAATACTCTCCCGGTGCCGGAGCCTTCTTCGGTTCTGTTGTCCTGCGCGGGGATGGCTGCTTTTGTCCTGCGCCGCCGCCGCAGGGTATAGCTTTTTCTACACCATTCGTGCCGCGGCGCATGGGATGCGTGCAGCTGATGGTTTCATGCAAAAAAAACTGCCTTCCGTATCGGAGAGGCAGTTTTTTTGCGATATGAATTCGTTTGGAATTAACCCTGCGGTTCCGCACCGGGAGCGAGCTGCTGCACGGTGACGTTGCTGTTCGAGAATTTGCAGCTTTGCTGCGTGGTCTGGTTGGCGTTGTCCGCCGTGCGGCGCACATCGAAGGAGCAGAGGCCGGAGAGGGTGAGTCCGGAGCCGCTGATACCCGGCAGGGATGCATCGAGCTGAACGTTGGTGTAGGTGTAGCGCACGCCTTTGTCGTCCGTGATGTCCATCGTGGAGGTGATGTCGAGGTGCAGGATGACTGCCTTGGTCGTGCTGGATGCGGGTTTCCACGTGTAGGTGCCCTGGGCGATCAGCGTGGAACGGTCGGAGCGGTAGGCCTTGAAGGTGGTGTCGTCGAACTCGGTGTAGACCCAGCTTTTCGCAAACTGCGGAGCGGTGGCGGTCGTGTCGGTGCTGCTGATGAGGTCGCTGTCGTTGAAGAGCCCGGTCGGCGAGATCATCTCATAGCCGTCCAAGGTCTGGTTGACGTTTGTATCCGCACCGGAATCGCTGCTGCTGCTGCACTGGGTGAGGGCGACCGGGCTGCAGAGAGCGGCGCCGAGAAGGAGGAGATGCTGCCATTTCATGACGGAGTGCAAGAAGTGTGTGGTTGATGGGTAAAGAGGCCGTTACTGCGCCAGTTTGGTGAGGGTGACGATGGCGTTCGAGAAGCGGTAGTTGCGCGGGTAGGAGACGCTGCCGCCCGTGGTGGTGGTGGCGGTTTCCGTGTAGGAGCAGATGCCGGAGTAGACATCGCGGTAGGCCATGCGGGAAAGTGCGCCGGAGAGCCTGATGTTGGTGTAGGAATACGTGACGGAGTCGATCGTTTTTTCAAGGTCGGTCGTGAAGACGAGTTCGAGGATGGTGGATTCTCCGGTCGTTCCCTCGACCTTGTTGGTGTAGGTTCCCTGTCCGAGTACGGAGTAATCTTCGCGCAGCGCGGTGAAGGTGTTGCCTTCGAAGCGCGTGTATTTCCATTCGGTGGAGAAGAAGGGTGTCGCATTGGTGGAGGGCAGTTTGCCGCTGGGGCCGCTGATATCATTGCCCTCGCCGTCGATGTCCGCATCCGAGGCGTAGTCTCCTGCGGAGAAGATCCCGTTGACGAAGGTCATCAGGGTGCCGTTCAGGCTGGAGTCGGCCGGCGCTTTGACGAGCGATTCGTTTTCGCTTGAGGAGTTGCACTGCGTCGTGAGAACCAGAGTGCTCGCCAGAGCCGTGCAGAGGAAAAGTATGCGATGGATTTTCATGGCAGAAGTGATGTCGGCGCCTCGAATGCATATGGAGGAAACAAACAGGCGTTCTGTATTCTACTATGAAGGGTTCGGGAAGCAAGCTCAAAGTGAGGGGGCGACGGTTTTTTCTTTCCCCGTTCCGGAGACGTGTGCGTGGATGCGGCTGGCAGCATGGAATCGTCCGGTTTGCGGAGAGAAAAGGCGGGATGTCCAACCGTTTTTTATTGCGGTATGATTTTTTGTGCAGTATGGTCTGGATGCGCCCCGGGGTGCATGAATTTTTACAATAATCAAGATGATATCCGTATTGAAGATCATGGGGAAATGTTGGTGCCTGGGGCTGCTGGGCATGGTGTCCGCAGTTCCGGGACAGGCCTCGGAGAATGAGGCGAAGCAAGGTGTGGCGGATGTCGTGCCGTTCCGAGCCGATTCTTCGTATGTGTCGCGGCATGATATCGTGTACCAGTCTCCGATGAAGGTGCCTGTGGAAGGAGTGCCTTTGGGGAACGGGAAGATGGGCGGTCTTGTGTGGACGCAGGACCGGGGTATCGAGTTCCAGATTCACAAGGATGATATCTGGTCGAATTCCGAGGCGGGCCACAGCGGCCGCGTGCCCCGGCATGCGGCGCGAGTGAGGCTTGATTTCGGCGTACCCGTGTTCAGCTGGATTCATGCGCTGAACAATTTTCAGGGCCGCCTGTCTCTGGAGCGCGGGGAGGCTTCCTTTGCCTCCCAAAGCAATTTCGGCGATGTGCAGGTGCGCACATGGCTGGCGCAGGATCGCAACGTGTGGGTGATCGAGTGCGAGGGGAGTGAAGATGCCGCTCCGGTGACGGCGCATCTGGAGAGGATCGGCAGCCGGGCGTTCGCCTTCTGGTACAGCGGCGGTTTTGACAGGCAGCCCGGCACGGCGCTGGGCGGCAGCAATCCGCAGGTGGCATCGGACGGACGGACGGTGCTTTTGACGGAGAAGGGCAGCGGTATGGATTTCGTGGTCGGTATGCGCGTGGCGGGGAACGGCAAGGCCCGTGCGGAACGCCTCAACCGCTTCAGCGGCGAGGTGTCCGCTCCGTCAGCCAAATGCCGGATTCTCGTGGCTGTGGCGACGGCGGAGGATTCCCCGAATCCCGCCCAGGCGGTGCAGGCTTTGCTGGATGGCGCGGAGAAGGCGGGCGTGGAGCAGATGCGCAAGACGAAGGATGAGTGGTTCAAGCGTTTCTGGAACAAGTCGTTCGTACATCTTGGTGACGATTATCTGGAAAATCTCTGGTATCTGAGGCGGTATCTGATGGGGTGCGGATCGCGCGGAAAATACCCGGTGATTTTCAATGGCGGCCTGTGGCGTTGGAATCGCGATGTGACCAACTGGGTGTCTCCCCACCACTGGAATATGCAGCAGCAGTACTGGGGACTGTGCGCCCAGAACGATGTGGATTTGATGCGCCCGTATTGGGAGACGTACAACCGTATGGCGGAGAAGCCGGGTATGAAGAATCTGGCAGCCGCCCGGGGTGCGAAGAACGATGCGATTCTGTTGGCCGAGATGCACGATTTCGACGGGACGATGGTGGACCAGAACCGGGGCGATATGGTGCATGCTTTTACGCAGGCGGCGCAGGTGGCTTCGCGTTTCTGGGAGGTGTACGAGTTTACGAAGGATAAGGAGTTTTTGCGGAAGACGGCGTATCCGTTCATGCAGCGTGCGGCGAATTTCTATTTGCAGAAGCTGGTGTGGGATGAGGGACGCAAGGTTTTCACGATGAACGGTTCCGTTTATGAGGATGGGAACGGTTTCGGCCCGGCGAAGGAGCCGGAGAGCGATCGCGAGTATATAGAGGATCTGTTCCTTTCCTGCATCGCGGCTTCGAAGGAGCTGGGTATTCAGGGAGAGCATGTGGCGAAGATGCAGCACGTACTCGACCATCTGTGGCCGAGGCTGTATATGAATAGTCCGAAGTATCCGGCAGGTGAGGTCATTGCTCCGACCAACGGAGGCAGGTATGAGCCTCACGGCTGGGCGATCGGAGGTCTGGCCGCATTCCCTTCCGGCAATATCGGCATCGATCAGCGCGAGACGAAGGAGGGCAGGGCCGTGGCGAATTTCGTCAAGGGTACGGAGTCGATGTATTCCCATCATCCTACGCCGGTGATCGCCGCTCGCATGGGGATGGGAGACGATGCGCTGCGCCTGCTGAAGACGGGGGTGCAGACGATGCAGTATTTCCCGTCCGGCCTGATGTTCAACTGCACGGGCTATCCCGACAAGATTTACCAGCTTGACCACAAGACGAATATGGTGGGCCGAATCAATCTTCTGTGGAAGGATTTCTACCAGTGCGGGATGGAGACGACGAGCCTCGTTTCCCTTGCGCTGACGGAGATGCTGCTGCAAAGCAACGAAGGGAAGATTCGCGTGTTCCCGGCGGTTCCGGCCGAGTGGAAGGATCGGGAGATGGCTTTCAAGTTGCTGGCGCGGGGAGGTTTTCTCGTGGCGGCGGATTGGAAGAAGGGTTCCGTCGGCAGTATCGGTATCGCGAGCCGCTTGGGCGGAGAATGCGTGCTGCAGAATCCGTGGCCCGGCAAGGCGGTGGAGGTGCGTCAGGGGGCGAACGGTGCCGCCGTGGCCGTCCGTGAGAAGGGGGCGGATGTGATCGCTTTCGATACCGTGGCGAACGGCCAATACCGGATAACTCCGGCCGGGGTTCCGGCGAATGCCGAGCCGGTTCTGTACCGGTCGACGCCGAATAAGGCTCCGAAGAAGGCCGAATGGGGGCCGCGTACGATCGGTACCGGGCAGAATATGTAACGGAGATCATCAGTTTCCGAACAACCTTCCGAGGCTCTGTGGCCGACGGAAGGTTTTTTTGCGCTGTGCCTGCGGGTGTGGTTCGTCGTCTGTCCGCAGGGAGGCGGGAAGGGATCGGCGGGAATCAGTCTTCGCTGAGCATGTCGCGCAGGGAGTTGAAGAAGCTGGCGGAGTCTTCCTGCGAGACTTCTTCGGACATGATGTCGTCGTATTTGCGGAATTCGATGAGTTCCGGCGGGATTTCGTCGAGGAAGGCGGAGCGTTCGCAGGCGGTGGGGGTGCCGTACATGGTGCGCCGGGCGCAGTAGGTCATGGTGAGGCGTTCCTGCGCTCGGGTGATGCCTACGTAGAAGAGGCGGCGTTCTTCATCGGTGTTGCCGTCGTCGATGGAGCGTTTGTGCGGGAGGATGCCCTGTTCGACGCCGACGAGATAGACGGTGTGGAATTCGAGTCCTTTGGCGGCGTGCATGGTGATGAGGCAGACGCCGGATTTTTTTTCGATGTCGTCGTCGTCGTTGTCCTGGTCGAGGGTGATCTGGGCGAGGAAGTCGGTGAGGGTTTTGCCGGGCTGCCAGTAGGTTTTGAGCGCGTTGCGGATGTCGCCCATGGAGATGAGGCGTTTTTCGCGTTCGACTTCCGTTTTGCAGTTGCGGGTGATGAATTCCTCGTATTCGGTTTCCTCCATGAGTTCGTCGAGTATTTCGGCGAAGTTGCGCTGGCTGGCGGAAAATTCGGTGCCGAAGCGGGTGATGAGTTCGGTGAAGGCGTTGATGCTGTTCTGGGTGCGGGTGGAGCATTCCGCGAGGAAGGAGAGGTCGCACAGGGTGGCCCAGACGCTTTTGCCGTGTTCTCGGCTCCAGTCGATGGCGAAGGAGGCGGTGTTGGAGCTGATGCCGCGGGCGGGAGTGTTGAGGATGCGGAGGAGGTGGAGGTCGGCGTCCGGATTGTCCATGACCTGCAGGTAGGCGACGAGGTCTTTGATTTCCTTGCGGTCGAAGAAGCTTTGCGCGCCGATCATGCGGTAGGGGATGCGGTGTTCACGCAGGGCCATTTCGACGGGGCGGCTCTGGGTGTTGGCGCGGAAGAGGATGGCGAAGTTTTCCCAGGGGTGTTTGTGGAGGCGGCGTTGTTCTTCGATGTCGTCCACGATGTACTCGGCTTCTTCCTGAAAGCCGGGCATGGCGATGAGGCGTACGGGTTCGGTGCCTTCCTTCTGGGAGCGGAGCGTTTTTTCGCGGCGGCCTGCATTGTTGGCGATGAGGGCATTGGCGACGTCGAGCACCTGCCGCGTGCAGCGGTAGTTTTCTTCGAGCTTGATGACGGTGGGATCGGGGAAGAAGCGTTCGAATTCGAGGATGTTCGAGATCTGTGCGCCGCGCCAGCCGTAGATGGACTGGTCGTCGTCGCCGACGACGCAGACGTGGTGGCCGGGGCCGACGAGCTGCCGGAGGAGGCTCATCTGGAGGGAGTTGGTGTCCTGGAATTCATCGACGGTGATGCGGGAGAAGCGTGTGCGCCATTTTTCCCGGATGTCGGCATGGTTGCGGAGGAGGTGTTCGGTGAGGATGAGGAGGTCGTCGAAGTCCACGGCATTCTGCGCGCGGATGGCGCGCTGGTAGGCTTCGGCGACGGTGGAGATGAGGTTGTCCTTGATGTCGGCGATGTTCTGCCCGTTGTTGCGGACGCGGCTGAGTTCGGTGAGGACGGCGCCGGGTTCGAGCTTTTCCTTGCCGCCGCCGTGCTGCATGATGAGCTGGCGGAGGAGTCCTGTCTGGTCGCTTCCGGTGTAGATGGTGAAGTTTTCCTTGTAGCCGAGGCGGCCGATGTCCTGCCGCAGGATGCGGACGCAGAGAGAGTGGAAGGTGCAGATGGTCATGGCGCGGGCCGCTTTGCGGGAGACCATGGCGGCGGCGCGGTCGGCCATTTCGTTGGCGGCCTTGTTGGTGAAGGTGAGGGCGAGGATGCCTTTGGGGTTGATGCCCTTGTCCACCATGTGCGCGATGCGGCAGGTGACGGTGCGCGTTTTGCCCGTGCCGGCTCCGGCGAGGATGAGGACGGGGCCGTTGAGGGTTTGCACCGCCTTTTTCTGCGCGGCGTTGAGGCTGTCGATCGAGAAGGATTCGGCCATGGGTCGGGTGTCGCTGCTCGCCGGGGTCAGAGGGCTTTGCCGAGGATGGCGCCGGGGTAGAGGGCGTGCCCGGAGAAGAAGCTTTCCGCGCTCATTCGGCGGCCGCCTTCCGGCTGGAGGGTGGAGATGCGGATGGCGCCCTTGCCGCAAGCGACGATGAGGCCGCAGCCGTTGCTTTCGAGGACTTCGCCCGGTACGGTGTTGGCGGGGAGGTCGCTGATGGGGATGAGGTCGACGGGGGGGAAGATTTTGAGGTTTTTCTTGCGGTCGCGGCGGACGGAGGGGTAGTCGGTGTAGGTGCCGGGCCAGGAGTGGTAGGCACGGATTTTGCGGGCGATGATGTAGTCCGGCTGCTTCCAGTCGATGAAGCCGTCTTTGCGGAGGAGTTTCGGTGCGTAGGTGGAGAGCTGTTCGTCCTGCGGTTCGCGGGGGGCGGTGCCGTCGCGCAGCTGGTTGATGACTTCCAGAAGGGCTTCCGGCGTGATGGCTGCGAGCGTGTTCTGGAGGTCTTCGGCGGTTTCCGTGCCCCGGAGGGGGATGCGGCGGTGGGTGATGATGTCGCCCGCGTCGAGCCGTTTGACGACGTGCATGATGGTGACGCCCGTTTCGGAGTCTCCGGCGTCGATGGCGGCCTGGATGCAGGCGGCTCCCCGGTGGCGGGGCAGGAGGGAGGCGTGTGCGTTGATGCAGCCCATGCAGCCGAGAGCGATGACTTCTTCGGTGAGGATTTGCCCGTAGGCCATGACGACGAGGAGGTCGGGCTGCATGGCGGCGAGTTTCGCGACGGCTTCGGGGGCGCGCATGCTTTCCGGCTGAAGAACGGGGATGCCCGCTTCGACGGCGTGAAGCTTGATCGGGGGGGGCGTGAGATCCTGATGGCGGCCGACCGGGCGGTCCGGCTGTGTGACGAGTGCGACCAGTTCCCCGCTTTCTTTCAGGGCGTGGAAACTGGGAATGGCGATATCACCTGTGGCCATGAGGACGATGCGCATACAAGAAGAAAGTGCCCTGATTGGACGTTTTGGTCAATCTTGAAATGCTCCGGGCGGCGTTTTTTTTGATGGAAGAAGGTAAAAAAAGCCTGTGTGCGAGGTGCACACAGGCTTGATGGTAAGGTTTTCGCGGTCTTTTTTAGAAGGTGACGCCCACACCGACGCTGAGTACGTGCTGGGTGAGGTTCGGATCGACGTACATCTTCTGGAATTCGTATCCGAGGTTGATCTGGATGGATTCGGAAGCGATGAATTTGAAGCCCGCGCCGATGGAGTAGGTGAACTCGCTCTTGGTGTCGGAGTCCGTGCGGGTGCTGTACGTGTTGAAGTTGCCGGGCTGGCGAAGGGTGATGTTGTCGGTGTTGTCCTGATTCCAGATGACGACACCGGCCTTGCCGCCGAGGTAGAAGAGAACATTGTCGGTGATGGCGATGTTCAGGTTGTAGCCGAGCATGATCGGCATGGCGAACTGGTCGCCTTTCCAGTCGTGCGTTTCCGTGCCCGTACCGATGGTTTCGGTGAAAGTCTTGGTCTTGTCTCCCCAGAGGGCGGCGACGCTGAGGTTCCACTGGTGGCGGAAGTCGGCGTTCTGGTTGTTGTAAAGGTTGAGTGCGAGACGGGGTCCCATCATGTCGCCGTAGTTGTCGCTGTTGCCGCTGATGGCGTACACGAAATCAAGGGAGTAGGTGGGTTGCCAGTCGTAGCTGGTGAGCGCTCCCGGTTGAGGAGAGGGCAGCACGTACGGAGCGGCATAGGCAGGAGTGAGGAATGCGAGGATTCCGACTGTTAAGAGGAGCTTTTTCATAACCGAGAATGTCTATATCAAATCCACGGGGGTACTTCAAGCTTTTTTCTGCGGGGGAGGGGTGAACGGTGCGTTTTTTTCCTCGCGCCGCCGGATCAGGGCTGAGGATGGGGGAGTTGTGCGAGTTTTTGCTGTGCGGAGTCGGGCACTTCAACGAGTTTGATGCGGCCGGAGGTACCGTGCAGGAGGGTGATTTCGGATTTGCCGAGGCCGAGAAGTTCCGCCAGATAGGCGATGATTGCGCGGTTGGCTTTGCCGTCCACGGGCGGGGAGGCTATTTTGAGTTTGAGTACGGTGCCTGCCTGCGGGTGTTCTTCCCAGCCGAGGCATTCGTTGCGGCGTGCGCCGGGGGTTATTTTGAGAGCCAGTTTCATGGCTGCGCCTGTTGTTCGCGGGCGACGAGGTCGGCGTATTTGACGCCGGAGCCGCCGAAGAGGTCGAGCGAGCTGCCGACGGTGGCGTCGATGCTGCCGCCGCTGAGGCGGTCGATGAGGTCGAGGTCGGCCATGGTGGCGATGCCTCCGGCATAGGTCATCGGGCGGCCTTTCCACGAGCCGAGGAGAGCGACGAGTTCTTCGTCGATGCCTTGGCAGAGGCCTTCGGCATCCGCCGCGTGGATGAGGAATTCGGCGCAGTGTTCGGCGAGGGAGTCGAGGGTGTCGGTGGTAATGCGGAGGGAGGTGATGGTTTGCCAGCGGTTCATGGCGACGGCCCAGCCTCCGGCAAGCCTGCGGCAGCTGAGGTCGATGACGAGGCGGTTCGCGCCGACGGCGGAGACGAGTTCCTGCAGGATGTGTTTCTGGAAGATGCCGTCGCGGTTGAAGAGGCAGGAGGTGACGATGACGTGGCTGGCTCCGGCGGCAAGCCATGTTTCGGCGTTGGTGGCGTCGATGCCTCCGCCGATGTGGAGGCCGCCGGGATGGGCGGCGAGGGCGGCGCGGGCGGCTTCGTCGTTGCCGGGGCCGAGTTTGATGACGTGGCCCCCGGTGAGGCCGTCCCTGCGGTAGAGGTCGGCATACCATTCCGCCGGCTGCGTGGCGACGAAGTTGGTGCGGAGGGAGTTTTCGTCGTGGTCGTTGAGTGAGGAGCCGACGATTTGTTTGACGGCTCCGTGGTGGAGGTCGATGCAGGGGCGGAAGCGTGTCACGCGGGAGAGTATAAGGGAAGGCGGTGCGATTTCAAGGTTTTTTGCACAGGGTTGGGGTGCTAGGAGGTGGTGGGTTCGGCGGAGTCATCGGCGATGAGGTCGCGCAGGGGGGCGTGCTGCGGGAGGTTGAGGCCGGGGTCGGTTTCGAGGATGGCGGTGGCCATGTCCCTCCCCCGGTGGATGAGGCGGGTGTCCGAGAGCCATTCCATGAAGCGGACGCGGCCGAATCCGCTTTGGGCGGTGCCGAGGACGTCGCCGGGGCCGCGGAGTTTGAAGTCTTCTTCGGCGATTTCGAAGCCGTTGATGGTGCTGCACATGACGTCGAGCTTGCGGCGGTTGTCGTCTCCCGCTTTGGCATCGCTGAGGAGGATGCACCAGGAGCGGTGTTCGCCGCGGCCGATGCGTCCCCGGAGCTGGTGGAGCTGGGAGAGGCCGTAGCTTTCGGCATTGTTGATGATCATGACGGTGGCGTTCGGGACGTCCACGCCGACTTCGACGACGGTGGTGGCGACGAGGATGGCGGTTTCGTTGTTCCGGTATTGCTGCATGACGGCGTCTTTTTCTTCCGGGCTCATGCGGCCGTGCAGGAGACCGACGGAGATGTCCGGGAATTGCTGCTGCCAGTAGTCGTATTCGGCGGTGGCGGAGGCCGTTTTGCGTTTGTCGTTTTCTTCGATGAGAGGGGAGACGATGTAGATTTGCCGCCCGGCTTCGATCTGCTCGCGGAGGAAGGTCTGGATTTTGTCCAGCGCCTTGCGGGGGCGGAGGACGGTGGTGATTTCGCCGCGCCCCTTCGGCAGTTCGTCGACGAGGGAGACGTCGAGATCTCCGTAGAGGGTGAGGGTGAGGGTGCGCGGGATGGGGGTGGCGGTCATGACGAGGACGTCGGGCGCGTTGCCCCGGCGGACAAGTTTTTCGCGCTGTTCGACGCCGAATTTATGCTGTTCGTCGATGACGGCGAGTCCGAGGTTGCCCGGCGCGTTTTTTTCGTAGAGCAGGGCATGGGTGCCGACGATGATTTTCGGTTCTCCGTCGTCGGGGCCTTCGATGTCGATATGGCTGTCGTCGCGGCGGTCGGAGGTGCGCAGGGAGAGGCGTACGTCGAGCGGGGCGAGGATGCGGCGGAAGTTGTTGTAGTGCTGTTCGGCGAGGATTTGCGTGGGCGCCATGAGGACGGCCTGTTTGCCGCTTTCGACGGCGAGGAGCATGGCGCAGAGGGCGACCATGGTTTTGCCTGAGCCGACGTCTCCCTGTACGAGGCGGTTCATGGGGTGCGGCTGTTTCATGTCGCGGTAGATTTCGCGCACGCACCGTTTCTGGGCTTCGGTGAGGGAGAAGGGTAGGCTTTCCGCGAGTTCCTGCACAAGGTGGGAGGTGGTGGCCGTGATCTGCCCCGGCGTGCGGCGGGAGTGGTGCCGCTTCCACAGGATGCGGAGCTGCTGTTCGAAGCATTCGGCGAGGGCGAAGCGCATGCGGGCTTTGCGGACGAGCGGGGTTTCTGCCGGGAAGTGGATGTCGCGCAGGGCCTGTGCGTAGGGGTATTGCGGGGCGATGTCGTAGCCGGGGGAGGGCAGGTCGTCCGGCAGGCTGTGGACGACGGTATGCACGATGGTGCGGAGTCTGCGCGCCGGGATGCCGGAGATAGAGGGGTAAACGGGGACGATGCGTTCCATGTGGATGCCTGCCGGAGCTTCGGCGGCAGCGGGAGCAGGAGGGAGGCTTCCGCCGAGGGAGGCTTCGGCAAGGCGGAGGCCTGCGGATTCTTGTTCGATGATTTCGAATTCGGGGTTGACGATGCTGTAGCTCGATCCGTATTTTTTCGGTTTGCCGTAGATGACGAGTTCCTGCCCGGTGGCGATGATTTTGCCGACGTAGGGCATGTGGAACCATTTGAGGGAGAGGCGGGCTCCGGGTATGCCCCGAGAGTCTTCCACATCGGCCTGGAAGTAGCGCATTTTCGGGATGAATTTCCAACCGGTGTCCGTGACGCGGACTCGGAGGCAGACAGGTGCGCCGCCGCTGAGGGAGTCGAAGCCGTCGAACCGCCTGCGGTCTTCATGGCGGCGCGGCAGGTGCATCAGGATGTCGCCCGCCGTGCGGAATCCCGCTTCCGCCAGAATGCCGAGTTCGCGAGGTTCGATCGTCGCGCAGGAAGCGAGCGGGGTTTGCAGGGTCGTGGTCATGGGGGCGGGAGCCGGAGACGAAAAGAGGGCAGGGTTTCGGCCCTGCCCCCCCCGGTCGGAAAAGTGTCCGGCTGCAAGGTGCGCTTCAGCCGAGGTTGGAACGTCCGTTGTTGATGCAGCGGTAGTAGTAGTCCACGCGGGATTTGAACCATGCCCATTTGTAGCCGGGGCGGCCTCCTTCGAGCAAGGGTTCGGGGCAGTTCTTGCGGGTCCAGAAGTAGTGAGGGACGACGTTGCGGAGGGAAATGTCGTACTCCTTCATCAGCGTGGCGGTGAGTTTGGCGGCGCGGTCCCAGGTGCGTGGGTAGTTGCGGCCGCGGCTTTCGTTTTCGCACATTTCGATGCCGATGGAGTAGCGGTCGCCGGGGCCTCCCTTGTCGGCATGGCGTCCCGTTTCATTGAGAGGGATATTCTGTACCGCCATGTACTGATCCACCGTGAAATGCCAGTTCAGCTTGCCCAAGGCTCCGTTTCCCAATGCCTTGCGGTGCTGCATGGCTCCGGCAGTCCGATTGGCGGTGCTGTGGATGGTGATGAAGCGGGGCTTCATCGGCTTGGAATGGCGGCGGGCATAGCAGCCCGGGGACATGAATTCGCGGCGGATGCGTACTTCGCTCTTCATTTGCGAGACGGAGCGGGGACGCACCTGCTGGGTAGACGGTTTGAAGGCGACCATGGGAGGACGCGGGCCGTTCTGCTGGGAGCAGCCGACCATGAGAGCCGCCATGCATACGGTGAAAATGAGGGCAATTTTCGAGCGGGCCATGTGCGCAGTATTACACTTTTTGCATGGGCTGGCAAGTGCAAATCGGGCGGTTTTTGAAAAATATGTTCAATTTCCATAAGAAAAGTGATGTTCGTTCTTACGGGGAAGCTGTTTTCAAGATGTTAGCCTTTCCTAATTCATCTGGTTTTTCCACTGGTGGAAAAAAGGCCGTCCCCGCGGGTGGAAGCTTTGTTCTTGTGTTTGTGCTGCCAAGCAGGTAAGATGCGCGCACCATGAGACTTCAAGGAAAGACTGCTATCGTCACCGGTGCCGGCCGCGGTATCGGCAATGCCATCGCCCAGCGCTTCGCCGAAGAAGGTGCGAAAGTGATCCTGATTAGCCGCAACCCGGAAAGCTGCCAGGGTGCAGCCGATGCGATCAACAAGCTCGTGCCCGATTCCTGCGTGGCATGCCCCTGCGACGTGTCCGACTACGCTGCCGTACAGGTCGCCGTGGCGGAAATCTCGGAACGTTTCCCCACCATCGACATTCTGGTGAATAATGCAGGTATCACCCGCGATACGCTGCTGCTCCGCATGAAAGAGGAAGACTGGGACGCCGTGATGGATACGAACCTGAAGAGCGCATTCAACTTCGTCAAAGCTCTCCAGCGCGTACTGATGAAATCCCCTGCGGGCCGCATCATCAACATGAGCTCCGTCGTCGGCCTCACCGGTAATATGGGGCAGGCCAACTATGCCGCCTCGAAAGCGGGCATCATCGGCTTCACGAAATCCGTCGCACTCGAACTGGCCTCCCGCAAGGTCACCTGCAATGCCATTGCTCCCGGCTTCATCGCCACGGAAATGACGGACGCCATTCCCGAAAAGGCCAAGGAAGCCATCCTGAGCAAGATCCCCCTCGGCAGCATGGGTGAAGTGCAGGATATCGCCGCGTTGACTGCCTTCCTCGCATCGGACGAAGCCCGCTACATCACCGGGCAGGTCATCACCTGCGACGGCGGCATGTCCATGTAACCCTTACCGGAGCACGGGCTATGGAACATACATGGAGGGCATGCGCCCTTGCCGCCATTCTGCCCGTGCTCTGCTTTGCCGCTTGCGACGCTCCGCACGAAGCGGACGACGAAGCGCGTCGCATTATGGATTCCCGGCTGTGGGCGGAAGAACAGGCCGCCGCAGCCGCGCGCATGCAACCGCGGCAGCCGGTAGCGGCCATTGTTTTGCCGGATGATTTGCCCTCGCCGGAACTCTTTGAAACGACTCGGCAAATCTACGCCGAACTCGAAAAAAATGCGGGCGACACCGCCTTGCAGCCCTATGCCGAGCAAATCCCGTCCATCGGCGGTACGCTTCGCATGGTGCCGGTACCTGCGGGAGAATTCACGATGGGCAGCCCCGACACGGAACCCCTTCGGGAAAAAAACGAAGGTCCCCGGCGAAAAGTGGCTCTGCCTGCCTACTGGATATCCGAAATCGAAATACCGTGGGAAATCTACACCGCTTTCATGCAGAACGGAAGGCCGCGAGCCAAAGACGGCAAGCTGCTCGAAGAACGCCCGGATGATGAACTATGGGATCTGGTGGCCCAGCCGACGGCTCCCTACGCATCCATGAACCTCGGCATGGGGAACGGCTATGAAAACGGCATGCCCGCCATCGCCATGTCCCACTACGCCGCCTCGAAATTCTGCGAATGGCTCAGCGCGCAGACAGGGCACTACTACCGCCTGCCGACCGAAGCAGAATGGGAATACGCATGCCGCGCCGGAAGCGATGCCGCCTACTGCTATGGCGACGGCGAAGAGAAACTTGAGGAATACGGCTGGTACTGGAACAACTCGAACGACCGCTACCAGAAGGCAGCGACGAAAAAGCCGAATGCCTGGGGCATCTACGACATGCACGGCAACGTGGCGGAATGGGTGCTGGACACTTACCGTGACGACGCCTACTCAGGCGAAGCGGACAAAACCCTGCAATCACCTCTCGTGCTGGAACCCGGCAAACCGGGGCATGTCGTCCGAGGAGGCTCGTGGGAAGACGATCCGGACAGGCTCCGCAGCGCGGCACGCCGCCGCAGCCGCGCCGAATGGAACATGCAGGACCCGCAGAACCCCAAAAGCCTGTGGTACCTCACCAACGGAGGCATGATCGGCTTCCGCGTCGTACGCCCTGTCACACTGCCGGATATTCTGACTGTCCACCGCCTGTGGAACGCCTCCAAGGGGCTCTATTGAACCGGGAGCGGACGTGAAGAAGGTCAAGGTCGGACAGGGGCGGAAGAGCCTGTCCGGGAAGGTGCGGGGCCTGCCTGCACGGTCGGATTCAATCTTCGGGAGCGTCCTTGCTCTTCCTGTTTCCCGGAAAACCATGCTGGCGTGCCCGGCGCAATGTGCGGAAGGAATTCAGCTCGATCTTCATGCGGTGCAGGGGGGCGGTCATGCGGCACAGCAGGCCGCCGAGACTGCGGATGGAGCGAGGCTTCTCGCCGGCATGGCACAGGCAGGTGTAATCCACCTGTTCCTGCCCGAGGTCGGACCACGAAGGTCGCTGGTAAATCCACGAAGGAGCCAGGCCGTAAACAGACAGTCCCGTATCGTGGCTTAAGTGGTCGCGGTAATAATTGTCGATCGCGCGGAAGCGTGCCAGCCAAGGCCAAATCGTCCTCTCCGTCGGCAGATGAGCGAGCAGGGAATCCCATGACTGGCTGGAAACGACATAGGCATGGGCGGCGATCACTCCGGGCAGCTTCCAAAGCTCGTACCCTCCCTCTCTATCCTGCAAACTGCCGAATGGAGGCATGCCATGGAACCCGGCATACAACAGCCCCCAGCCTCCCGGATCATGCTCCAGAAAACGGGCGAGCAGATTCGACGCGCCGTCGTCTGCATGGAAGGCAGCGTCGTCCTCGAGAATCAGAGCGTAGGAGCAACCGTCCTGCTTGGCCGACTCGATCGCCTTTCGGTGGGAAAGCGTGCAACCGCCGACTCCTGCCCACTTGGTGGACCGTTCTCCGGTACGAGCGGTAAACCATGGGGCTTCGCCATAGCCGGGCAGGTCGACCCCCACCACACCGGAAACGCGGCGCAGCTTCCCCTCGGGAATCATGCCGGAAGTTTCCTTCACAAGTTGATCCCATCTGTCGGGGCGGTAATCCATATTGATGGTGTACACGCCATCGATCCGGTCCCAGAAATTCTTCACACCCTCAGCTTACACCTTGGCATGAAGGGATGCAATCGAAAAGGCGGATTTCCGTGTCTTGACCGCCCGGAATGGATGCATGAAAAAAAAGACGGCTTTTTGAAAAAAAAGCTTGCGATACATGCGGCGTTGGGCTAAACTCCGCCCGCAGCCAATGCACAACATCTGCTCGGATGGCGGAATTGGTAGACGCGCTAGACTAAGGATCTAGTGGAGCGATCCGTGGGGGTTCGAGTCCCCCTTCGAGCACCAAACATAAGGCCTCATGAATCAATGATTTGTGAGGCCTTTCCTTTTGTACGAATTCTCGTATCCAAGTACCTGTTCATTGCGAATCGGGGTTTTGAAGAATGGAGAGATGAGTTACTTTATCCGGTTGTTTGGTAGAGGGTAAAAGACGACAGCATGCCAAAAGGGAGGATTTAGCCCCAGCGCAGGGAGTTGCAGGAAGGGAAAATATTTGTGATAAGAAAAGCGGTGTCGGACGATCGTGAACAGGGCATTTAGTTTGCCCAACATTACAGATCATATTTCAGACCGTCGTCATCGCTTATTGAAAATAATACAATCATAAAATTCAACCTGATTTTACAATGTCTCCTATCACCCATCACATCCCCGTTACGACGGGGCAGGCTCACCACATGACACTGCGCCTCGTGCAATCATACGGCGCGCCTGCGGCTCTGTCCGACTACACGGTCTACGGCAGCATCCTGCAGGACGGAGAAACCGTCCCCGTCTCCGCCACGGGAGCGGATGCTTCCGGCATCCTCTTAACCATCCCGCCGCTTTACCCCGGCAGTCATCCCTACAACCTCCACCTCAAACACAACACATCCGGTACCGACTACCTCTTCCTTCAGGGCAACTGCGACGTCTCGGAACTCATCGGCCCCGACACGCTGGACAACACGGCGGTCGAACAAATCACCGTCGCCTTGAAAGACGACCTTTCCGGCGTGACCGTCACCGTGCAGATCGACTCGGAAACGACCGCCGCCGCATGGGAGGAGATCGAAGCCGTCGCCCGCAAAACGGAAGGTTTGCAGGAAACCATCTCCAACCTCATCCCCGAAGCGCGCATCGAAATTGCCCAAGCGACCGGAATCGCCAAAAACGACATTGCAACCGCTACGGCAACCTCGCTGGAATCTATCACGCAAGGAGCCACGAGTGCGGCAGAAACCGCCGTCACGACCGTCACCGTCGAATCTGCCAACATCGTCCAGGCATCCAAACAGGATCTTGACAACTATACTCTCGTAGAGAAACAGGTGCTGGTCGCTGCCGCAAACAAAGGAACTCAGGACATCGCTACAGCCGTGACCACGGGCACGGGAACTATCAACAATGCGGTTGCTACCGGCAAAACATCCATTGACAATTACGTTGCGGTGACGCAGGCGGATTTCGTTCGCAAATCCCAGGCCAATATATGGTCCGGAGTGCAGACTTTCAACAACAATGTCGTCCTGAACGGAACAACCACATTGACCTCTACCAACATCGCTGCCCAGTCGGCCATCCCGGCGCAGTATGGGGGGATATCTCCGTACCTGCGCACAATAGATGGATCATGGGTGCCTATGCTGCTTACATACCAGTCATGCGCCAACCGCGCCTATCGCCCCGTACGGCCCGGAGATGATGCTGGCACAGACTTGCTTATCTACCGATGGGCAGAGCGCGAAGCATACAACGGCTTCGCCAGCTGGGGGCTGATGCTTGGTGGTTACCAATACGTCGGCGGCCCCAACACATCTTCATGGTACATCCATATCACGGAGCGTGGCGATACTGCCTCTGTTCTCGCCTCGCGCCCCGAGGTAGGACTGGAGGTCATCTGCGGCCTGCACGTTGCTGCCCACTGGCAGTTCCACAGCGCGGCCGGAGGAGCTGCTCGCAGTAGCTACTACACCCGTATCCACCTTCCTATCAATGTTCTGAATGTAAGAGGAATAGCGTGCATCAACTACCACAAGTCGCTCGACTGGTGGGCAGGCTTCCATGGCTATCTCATGGTTCTAGCAAAGTCGGGAGAATGGTATCGTATCGGTCATTACTGCGCGTGTTATGAGAATACAAAGTTTGTCAACAAGTCTCGCCGTTCCTATGTCAGCCTCGGAACTCTGGCATTGTATCCTGCCATGAAATTCAACGGTGGTATTGTGACAAGCTCTATCACGGAATATTATCAGAGTCCTCCTCTCCCCAATCAGGTACAGGGCTACAACGGACTCATGGGTGGAACGCTCCGCATCTCTCGCCCCTCCATCCGATGTACATCCATAGACGCCCCGGGAGACGTCATCGATGAGGGGCTGCTTTACGGTTGCACCATTTCTCTTCCTGCGGCGGGTGGCAGCATTACTGCCGTTATGGCCTGCTCTACCAGCAGCATCAGCACATCCACACTTTGGACGGATGCTGCTATCAACTGGCAAACCGCCATCTCGTCGGCTGCCGCTACCATCAATCTTTCGGCGCTGACCGGATCCGCCACCACCGCCACAATCGTTGTCCAACCCAACGCCACGGGGGCGGCGCTTACGATACAAGTAGCCTTTTATAGTTCGGACAAAACATCCACCATTTACATCATTACCATTAACCAACCCGCACAATCATGAACCCACAACTGCAAATCACATGTAATCCATCCGACTGGGATGCATCCGTCATCACCGCCGTCGGCGTACCGTACGAACAACGCATCCTGCAACCGCGCACGATCGAGGCACACAACCTGCCGTCCGAACTGTTCGCCATCTGGCGGCAAGCCGTCCAATACTTCCGAACACTGGATCCAACACCGGATGGCTGGACAGCCATGCATATCACCGCCGAAAAAGAGGAAATCATCTTGCAACTGCCGGATGAAGAAATCGCAGCACAGCACATGCAGCTTCGCTGCTCCATTGACCGTATCTGGGTAGCGGACGGCACTACGGCACCGCCCATCACACAATGCCTGGACACAGCCGAAATGCTCGCCTTCTTCGACACGTTGACGGCTCCGGCATTCTGGATGGTTGACACTCATTAACACAGCATTCATTCCACATAATCACCCCCATCTTTGCGGGTGGTATTTCTGCACGAGGTCAAGGCCTTGTAACGTGATATTACCCGGAAAAACCCATAAAACACACATTTTTCGATTAAAAAACAAGAAAAATAGACAAAAAAGCCTACGTCGCCTGCTTTACAGGGTAGAAGACATCGCTTCTCCCGGCAGGCGCCCCGGCAACAAAACCTCAACACACATACACAACATGTCTTCACAACAATCCCCCCTCCATCCTTCCCCTGACTTCGTCGAATCCGAAGCCGACCTCGCCATGAACGGCTACCTGCCCGAAGGCTGGGCTCCCTTTATTCCCGGCGACGCGAATACCGCGGCATTCGCCTTGACCGAACATGCTGCCGACAGCTCGTCCTCGGACAGTGACTCCTCCTCCAGCAGCGACGACTCGTCATCCAGCGACTGGGACGATTCTTCCTCCAGCGATGACGACTCCTCGTCCAGCGACTGGGACGACTCCTCCAGTGACGACAACGACAAGCCCGACACGGAAAACGACCAGTTCTGCAACACCTGCGCCTGCACCTGCGCCTGCGGCAAAGACAACGTCGCCAGCGAATCCTTCTTCACCGAAAACCACCTCGGCAGCACGCAGGACGTCGCCATGAACATCGTCTTCGGCATCGAACCGGACATCGCCGGCTGGTGCCCGGCCACCTTCCAGATTCTGGATCTCAACCCCCATTCCACCAGCTGGCACGACCCGGATATGCCACTGATCTACCGGCTCGGCTTCGTCTTCCAGCACGTCACCGAATGGAGCATCCAGCACGACCCCTACTCGAAAATCATCACCGTCGTCAAACCTTCAGGCAAAACGCTGCATTACCAATATGCCGGCGGCAAGGACACGGCGGAACGCGTCGGAGACACCCGCCAGTACTCCTCCCTCGTCCAAATCCTCAATGCAGACAAGACCCCCTGCAAAACAGGCACACCCGTCTATGCGGACTTCACCACGGCAGACGGAGCCTCCATCCGCTTCAACGTCCCCACAGCGACTGAGATCGGCAAACCTGTTCAACTGGTCACGGCCGACCGCGTCGTCGTCGACCTGGCCGCCTACGGCAGCAAAATGCGCCTCAAAAAAGACTTCGGCCTCATCAGCGGCATCTGGCACCACCTCGACGGCCTGCTGAACATCCGTGAAACGGAAATCCCTGCCGGGAACGGCACAGCCGCATCCTCGCGCATCGTCCTCGAATGGTACCCGAAAAACCAGGTCACGCCTTCCGGCGACTGGTACGCCACCACCGGCATGCCGGGCAAAACATGGACTCTGGAGGAAAACAACGCCACACAGGAAGGCAAAACCTACCGCCATCTCGCGATGACCGCCGTTCGCCCCGGCTCACCCGTCACCCGCGTCGACCGCTATCTCGCAGCCGACGAAACCGTCATCGACATGCCGACGGGCGAAGGCGACCGGCGCATCCGCTACTCCAACGTCCGCACCATCCAGTCCGACGGCACATGGGAACACCTGACGACCCGCCGCATGACGAGCGGGGACACAACGCCTACCTCCAGCACACGGCAGATCTACAAACTGATCGACGGCATCTGGCAGGAAACAAGCCGCACGGAAGGCTACGGCACCTC
Source organism: Neoakkermansia glycaniphila (assembly GCF_900097105.1). GTDB lineage: Bacteria > Verrucomicrobiota > Verrucomicrobiia > Verrucomicrobiales > Akkermansiaceae > Akkermansia > Akkermansia glycaniphila. The sequence goes on from NZ_LT629973.1 coordinate 1,990,933, forward strand.
CCTCGCACAGACCACCACCTACACCTACGCAGGCCCGCGCCTCAGCCGCGTCGACTTCCACGACGGCGGTTATCGCAGTTATGCATACGACGACAAGAACCGCCTCATCATGGAAGCTTCCCCCTGGTCCGGCGGTACCAACTCGAACAATTTCGGACAGGGTGAACAGATCACGACCACCAGCTACGCCGACCTCCGTTTCAATGACTATCGACCTTCTTCGGTGAGCACAGCTATTCGCATGCCCGGTACCACCGGTACCGAGCTTTCCAAGGAAACATATTCTTACACGGACACGGATCTGGAACGCAGCATTACCGTTAAAAAAACGGCTCTGGGCAGCGATCTTGAGCAAACATCGGCCTCTGTTTACTATGGGCCGGATGTACTGCCGCCCATGGCCGCAGGCCGCGTGAAAATGTCGCAAGGTATCAATGGAGTCCAAACCTTCTCCTCCTATGCAGCCACCACGGAGCACAACGCCGTCTACTGCATCATCACGGAACAGCAGGTCGACAACCAGCCCGTGGCAGGCCAAAGCACGCGTACCGTTTCCTACATTGCGGAAGACGGTATGACAACTTGCACGGAAACCTACGCTCACACCGGAAGCGAATGGTCGCTTCTGACTCGTGAAACATACGAATATAACATTTACCGCAACCGCACGAAAACCGTCAAGGCCAATGGGCGCATGTACTCCACGGAATGGATGTGTTGCGCTCCTCTGCGGGAAATCGATGAAGACGGCGTTGTCACCACCTACTCCTACAATGCCGCTCACCAGCTCATCGAAACCATTCGTTCGGCCACGGCCGCCACGCCGGAAACCATCGTCTCCTACACGAGGGATGCGGCTGGCCGAGCCATCGCGACGCGCACGGACATCGGACCGATGACCACAACCACATCCGTGGTGTATGATGTCCTCGGGCGCACCGTTTCCACAACGGACGAACTGGGACGTACTACGGGATATGAATACAGTGTCGACGGACTGACCGAAACCGTCACTTCTCCCACGGGCGCCACAACCGTCACCTCTCGCGACTGTACCGAAAAAATCGAATCAATCACAGGTAGTGCACAACAAGCGAAAAAATATGAATCTTACCTTCTATTGAATGATCTGGATACCTCTGGCTTGGAAACACGGTCATACATCAAACATGAAGGCAACTGGTTCATCGTCTCCAAAACTCTGGAGGACGGCTTCGGACACACCATCCGGGAACAACAAAAAGCCGTCAACCAAAATGACGAGTTTATCACGACAAGTTCACAATACAACGCCAAAGGGCAACTCGTCCGGCAACAGATATTCCCCTTGGCTCCCATAGAACTTAAATACGATGTCATGGGTAACCAAACAAAACAAACCACCGTTTTGGTAGACGAAGGCATTGCCCCTACTCCGGCCAATTCCCGCATCACGGAACAAACATCTATCTATACTGAAGAAAAAGACGGAATCTATCACACGAAAAAATTCGTCACGTATAATGCAGAAGGTCAAGCGCTCCGATGGAGCAAATCATCCCTTGTTTCCGAACTGGATGCCGAACTGGCTTCCAAAACCGTCACCATCGACATTCGTGGCTATCAGAGTGAACATTGGTCACATTATAGCGCCGCTGCACAGACGATAAGTTATATGACAAAACCGGGTTGCATGTCTGTCTTCAGCCAAACCAAAGTGGATGGATTTATCATCCAAACGGTTGATCACGCTGGAATCGTTACCAACATGCGGCGCCAGTACATTGCTGCCGGATTGATCATGACCGCAATAGACGCCCGAAACAATACCCATATTATCGAGTACGACATGGCGGGCCGCCCTGTCAAAACTATCGATGAACAAGGGAATACGACCTCGACCGTCTACGATACCGTTTCAGACAATCCCGCCTGCATCACCGATGCCCAGGGTACAACCACCTGCTACCGCTATGATCATCGTAGCCGCAAAACGGCGCAATACGGAACCGCCGTCCAGCCCATCGTCTGGTCCTATACCGATGACGATCAAATCTCGTCCATGTGGACATGGAGAGATCCGCACACAATCATCGAAACCGATCCTACAGGACTCATCCACCAGCCGGAAGCTGCTCGTACAGTTTGGACCTACAATCCGGCCACAGGGTTGCTCCTGCAAAAGCAGTATGCCGATAACCGAAAGGATGAATATTACTATGACTCCTTGAATCGCCTTATCTCAACACTCGATGCGCGTGACATCGGCAAGAGATATACATACGACAGCCGAACGGGCGAAGTCATCGCTATTGAATCTGGAGATAGCACCCCATCCATTACCTACTCTTACAACCACCTCGGACAGCCCGCGCGGATCACCGATGCTGCCGGAACCCGCACCTTCCACTACAACCAGTATGGCGAAGTGGAAAGCGAACAAACGGAAGGACTTGTCGACAGCATCGTCACCCTCAATCGCGACGCCTATGGGCGTGCGAGTGGCTATAACCTGACACATCAGGCCATGTCCCTCGACAGCGTTGACTATGCCTATGATTCTACTGGTCGCCTTGCGTTTGCAGCCGGATTCGCCTACGCCTACGACACCGAAAGCGGACTCCTCAGCCACATCCTCTACCCCTCCGGCCTCAGGTGCGAACACACCTGGCACCCGGACCTTGATATCGTTACCGACATCCGCTACAACGGCCTCAATGTCCAAACGGCCCTCCACCCCGACCGCTACCGCTATGACTACGACAGCCTCCTGCGCCCCGTCAGCCAAAGCGACTACCGCAACGTATCAACCAAACCCACCGTCACCCGCACCTACGCCTACAACAACCGCAGCGAACTCACCAGAGAAACCGCCACCGACGGTTCCCGGCATGCGTACGCCTACGACAACATCGGCAACCGTATCACCGCGCAAAACAACGCCACGGCAACCTCCTACGAAGCCAACCTCGTCAACCAGTACAGCAAAATCACGACACAGGGGGCAGGAGCCTTTACTCCCGCCTACGATGCCGCAGGCAACCAGACTCTCATCCGCACCGCCTCCGGCACATGGAACGCCCAATACAACGCCGACAACCGTCCCGTCTCCTTCCAACAGGGAGATCGACGCATCGACAGCGTTTATGACTACATGGGCCGACGCATTGAAAAATCAATTTGGGAGAAAAATGCCTTGACGAAACGTCTTCGCCACATCTATCATGGATACGTGCAAATTGCCGAAATCGACGCGACGGACGAAGCTGCCCCGTTCGTGACGAAAACCTATCGGTGGTCCCCCACCGCGACGCGTCCTCTCGCACTCTTCCTGTGGACACGCGAAGGTAACGTTCGGGAAACCCTCTACTACGCCCACGACCTCCGCAAAAACGTCGTCTCTCTCTTCGACGCCAAAGGCCTGCGCCGCGCATCCTACCAATACGACCCCTACGGCAACATCACCTCCATGGAAGGCGACATGGCGGAAATCAATCCCTTCCGCTTCTCCTCCGAACACCACGACGAAGACCTCGGCCTCGTCTACTACAACTACCGCCACTACAATCCCATGGACGGCAGATGGGTCTCTCGGGATCCCATCGCCGAACAAGGCGGTTATAATCTGTACGGGTTTGTTGATAATAACAGTATTCGCTATGCTGATGTCCTGGCCTTATGGAAACAGGATACAGCAAATGAATATCATTGGAAAGCCGAGACAAACGATTCATTCTCGTCGCTGGTACAAAAACTTGGTCTCGACGATTCAGAAAAGGACTGTATTTTTCCAATTAGTCAAGATGCTCTTGACGCTTTTCCTAAACTTGTTGTCGGAGGCTTATATGATACGTCCAGATTATCGACAACACCCGAGAAAAACGAGGTCTTGTTTTGTATGATTTTTGATCCTAAGTTTGGGCTCAGTGAAAAAACATATGGTATGTCAGTGACCTATGTTAGATCTATGGATTTAGCACGCAAGTTGCGTGAAGTATCACAGAATGGGCGTAAGCCGATTACAAAACTTATTTTGGTGGGACATGGCGATGTGATGCAAGGCTGCCTTACTCCGAGCAAGGACAAGGTTGAAAGAAAAGAAGCATTTTCTTTTAAATCCATGTTGGCAGAGGCGGAAAAGCAGAAAAAGAAGAAGCCCAAATCTTCTCAGAATGATATCTACGTCCATCCAAAATGCTGGTTTGCACCGGGAGCGCAAATTGTGCTGGGTGGCTGCAAAACGAAGGGCATGGCTCACTCTTGGCTCGGACAATGTGGCCGCAATGGATGCGATATCATGGGTACATCACAACTATTAGTATATTCCAAAAATAATGGTGCTATGTCTTGGATTACGCAGTCAAAAGCAGATAGGAGTGGCGTCGAACCAAACACACCGCAAATGCAAAAAAACGCAACGCCAGCAGGCAAATGGGAAACGAACACAATCTGGACACACAATCGTAAGCCTCTTACACCATATCCTAAAAAACAACAACAGAATTCCTGCATACAATGAAACCAACCACATTAATCATCATGGTCGGCCTTGCCTCCCTTGTCATGGGGACGGCAAAGGCGGATAAACCCCGACACGAAAACGATCAGACTCAAACCACGGCTCCACAATCGGCTCCGCCGATTGACGATCAGATGGAACGTGATTCTGATTTTTTCAACATCAAGAAATTATGTATTCCGGACATACGGCACTGGCTGACCTGCGAGATTGTGGATATTCAACCACAAAAGGATGACACCCTGTTGATGACGTGCCGGTTTACGAATCATTCCAATCACAAAATCACGATTCTCAACCACGACTCTATCGTGCAGATAGAAACTCAGGATAACCAGTACCGCAAGATTGGTGATCCTTCCAATGTTGACGATTTGTTGCCGCGCTCTTTTTTTGGAAGCGATACCATCTGGTACCGGAACAATCAATACTGTCTGATGGAAGATCTGCCCGAATGGACGATTAAGCCGTCGGCATCCCTGATGGTGACCATGACTTTGCTCAAGAACAATTTGGATGTTGATCCGGAGGCGGATGAATGGGAGGTGTCGCTAGGCTACAAAAACGGCCAGGAGGAAACCGTCACCTATGTGCACTGGCCGCTTCTGGAGCTGGGGCATGCCTATCCCGACGCGATATATTTTCTTTTTTCCATTCCGCGAGTCCGGATTGAAACGGGGAGAGATGTCGTTGCATACCAAACCGGAATCTATGCCACGATTCCTGCGCCCTACAGGCGTCCGTTTCCCTATGCGGTTGAGGCTCATTACAAGGAACCGCCTCTGTTGACATGGGAGAATGTCGCTGCATCATCTGAATATAACGTTGGGGAGATGAGTACGATTGATCGCAGTATCCTGCCTTCCTATATCAATGCGCTTCTCATGGTGCGCGACCGCGCATCCGCCGATACGTGCGCTTCAAACATTCGAGTTGATGTTTCCCATTATATTGAAGTCGGCGATGTTCACGCGGAACTGGACAAGCTGTTAACGGAAGAAAAGCTGAGCCGCACGGCTCTGCAATACCTGCACTACCGCTGGAGCATCATGCAGCGGCAAATAGGGCAGGTTCTGGATGAGTTGGAGAAGGTGGACTACTACGGTTCGGACAAGCTGAAGGCCATGTCTCCGGTGATCAGGAAGGACTGCGTTTCTTTTCTTGCGACTCTGGAGAAATATTTGCAAGGTGATGAGGCGAAGAAGAATGACGATCCGGTGAAGTAACCGTTTATACGGTACTCATACCAAGTATTACCATTTCAGCAGGGCTGCTCCATCAGGAACCAGCCCTGCTTTTCTTCCAAAGCATGCACGGGCACAAGTTCTTCCGGCTTGACGAAACGCCACCGCTACATCTATCATGGATACGTGCAAATTGCCGAAATCGACGCCACGGACGAAACTGCCCCGTACGCCGCGAAAACCTACCGGTGGGACCCCTCCGAACCCGTTGCCACACGCCCCCTCGCCCTCACCCTGTGGACGCGCGAAGGCACGGCACGCGAAACCCTCTACTACGCCCACGACCTCCGCAAAAACGTCGTCTCCCTCTTCGACGGCAAAGGCCTGCGCCGCGCATCCTACCAGTACGACCCCTACGGCAACATCACCTCCATGGAAGGCGACATGGCGGAAAGCAATCCCTACCGCTTCTCCTCCGAACACCACGACGAAGACCTCGGCCTCGTCTACTACAACTACCGCCACTACAACCCCACCGATGGCCGCTGGACCTCACGCGACCCCATCGCTGAACGAGGTGGATGGAATCTGTATGGGTTCGTCGGGAATAGGCCAATTGGTGAAACTGATCAGTTGGGACTTTATACGTTGATTAGTGCTCGTCAGACAGTGAAATTAGTTTGGCAATGGGAGCGAAGGCCAGGGAGGCTTCTCCCGATTTATTGGTATCATATTAGAACCGTCGCACCATATAAAGGGGACATTGGTGCTTGTCCTGACTGTGGATGTGTTTTTATATGGATACATGGATTCAATGTGACATTGAAACAGGCGGAGGATAGTTTTAAAGCAATTGAGACCTCATATAAACAAGCGAAGGGACGATGTGAAGTGTATGGTTTTACTTGGCCTGGAGATGTTCCCGAGGTAGCCTTTCAGGTAGCTATAGAGATTGCTCATGAGGTGGGGAAAGGTGCGTTTTCCAAGTTTATTCGTGACTTAAAAAAGAAATGCCCGAAAACAAGGATTCACATAGGAACTCATAGCTTGGGTGCTCGAATAGTCCTGAATGCACTGCAAACGCCTAAGAATAAAGTTAGTGGGATTGGGCATGTTGTTTTAACCAATGCCGCTGTCAATCAAAATGTATTGGAGCCTGGTAAAGAATTTGCTCAGGCGGCCAAGTTTACAGAATCAATACATGTGGTACATAGTCGGAAAGATAATATTCTGGATCGTTGGTATCGCATTTCACAAATGTATGTTGCGCTTGGAGAAGATGGACCTGAACATCAGGATCAAATACCTCCGAATGTACATGTGAAAGATTGTACGGCGGATTTTGGTACAGATCATGGTGCAGTATATGATTTTAAAAAGAACAAAAATTTTTGGGAATATGCCACACAATATATCAACTAGAGGTGCGTAAAAAACAAAGAAATTTTATAAGAAAATGAAAAAAATCAAGATCATATGTATTTGGATAGGAGGGGTTATTCTTACGATCGGCCTTGCCTGTATCACCATGCCGTTTGTGATGGTATACCCATTTTTATATATAGAATATACTTTTAACCCGGAGTGCACACCGGGTCTTATGGAGGATATCATCAGAACAAAGCCAGAAACTATTTACGATATAGAAGATCGACTCTATAAAAATAGTATTGCTATACGTACTCCACATTTGGGTGCTCCCGATTTTCAGGATTATCAGGAATATTTGGAGAGGGGAACAGCCATGTATATTGCAGAAGGAAAATTGAATGCTCCATCTATTCACTGGAATCACGACAAAGAGCAAGCATGTGCGGTCAAATATATCAAAAGCTATGAGACACGAACAGCTTGGGGACGAGCAAAAGCCAATATGGGTGATCTGACAGATAGAACGACGTATTATTTTCTGTTTGATCGACGTTTCCGCATTCTTGGATGGCTGAAGGAAGAAGAGTAACACGCACGCAATCCATAAAATGGCTCATTGTTGTTCTTGTTTGATATAGCATATTTTTCAACAAGCAGAAGTCAAGATCCAACCCCCATGGCAATATGTCTCTTGCCATGGGGGTGAATGCAATCACCAAGTGAAAACACCTTGACGAAACGCCTCTGTTCCATCTATCATGGATACGTGCAAATTGCCGAAATCGACGCCACGGACGAAACTGCCCCGTACGTCACGAAAACCTACCGGTGGGACCCCTCCGAACCCGTCGCCACACGCCCCCTCGCCCTCACCCTGTGGACGCGCGAAGGCACGGAACGCGAAACCCTCTACTACGCCCACGACCTCCGCAAAAACGTCGTCTCCCTCTTCGACGCCAAAGGCCTGCGCCGTGCATCCTACCAATACGCCCCCTACGGCAACATCACATCCATGGAAGGCGACATGGCCAAGGAACCCCCCTACCGCTTCTCCTCCGAACACCACGACGAAGACCTCGGTCTGGTCTACTACAACTACTGCCACTACAACCCCACCGACGGCAGATGGACCTCACGCGATCCCATCGCTGAACAAGGTGGCTGGAATTTGTACGGATTTGTTGGGAATAGGCCTTTGTACGATACGAATATATTAGGATGGATAATTAAGTATATAGGTTCCCATATTAAAGGTGGTTATGTTGATGCGTTTGACAAAATCCAACAAAGAATACAAAATTGGGTAGAGAAAGAGAGTGAATATAAGAAAATTCAAAGACAACCCTGTATGCCATGATGAAAAAATTATCTATAACAAATATTCTGATTACCGTGATTATGTGTTTCTCGTTGGTTCAATGTATTAAAACCAATGTACGCATGGATCTCACAGAGGATAAAAACAGTGTGGGAGAAACCGAATATGGTGTAATGGTCAATTATGATTTATGGACACTTTTCAATCCTGAAGGAGGTATATGTGCACAAATTCCACGATTTGATTATATCTCGTTGAAAACAGGTTGGACTCCTGGCATGGAGGCAACAAGTTTTAGAGATCCCGATATCACAGGAAAGCTGTTTATTCCTCACAATAAGGAATGGGTCGATCTTGATTTAGACCGAAACGGTGAATCATATTGGAAAGGCCGTTACTCTTTAAAACATTCATCAACAGTTCCTCAGCCTATCCATACGGAGTATATCGTCGAATAATGTATATTGATACGTAAAGCGATTATCAATAGCTAATAACTAATTAGCATATTCTTGCTAATTCTTAATATCTTGGACGGAAGCTGTTTTCATCCAAGGTATTTATAAAACCTACAAAACAGGCAAAGGTTTACCACGTGGAGGTCCTAAATTGCAAACCGATATCGAACATGCCGTTTCTACAAAAATATGGCCGCCGCAGCCTCTATAAATCATCACATCAATCTACTTCATATGTTTAAAACATCGAAACTCAATTATGTTGTATATCTGAATACTAATCTGTCGACCAATGTCAGCTATATCATTCTACATTGTGGAAGCATCAAAAAGATCCGATTTGATTTACAACAATTAGGCATGCGAAAAACACAAGCAAATTTTCCTCCTAACTGGTTTACCGATATTATTGAATGTATAAGCATGTCGCCTTATTACGAAATACCATGTTCTGCAGAAAAACTTCCTGCTATTTTTTCTCTCCTGAGAGATTGGGGATTCATGATGTTATTAGATGACAGAATGGGAGGCTCTCCTGCTCAATTCTTTCATGAGCAGCGGAAGAAAGGTTTGGTGCAAGGTAGTTATCAGGAGATTGAATGGATCGATCCAAAACAATATACAATTTCCGAAAGATAATAGAACGGTTTGAAAAATTGTGATTACATAACAACAAGCATTCATATCGTCAATTCCCCCATAAGTTAATATAAATCAAGTCGCGTTTGGCCACCTGTAGTAAGAATACTCTTACTACAGGTGTTTGTTGATAAAAAATCATGGCTTATGACTAGTTGAGTGATTTTGTGAGTGGAATAATGTATTCGTGATGAGTGTATAACGAATATTTTTTCCATTCGATGACTTCAGAGTATCAATTCAGGGTCTCGTGCGGATGTTTACTATCGATATCCTCAGCCATTTCCCCCGGAACAACGGACATGAATATGGATCCTTTGGGATTGTAGTGGTGGCTGGATAAGCTGTATGATAAAATCCCGTTTGTCGATCGGTGTCCTCACCTCTGTGCCCGAAGAATGGAGTATCTCTTCGTTTTTTCAGGAAAGAGCTCGCATCACCATCAATAATAAACACGGTTTCATTTCTACCGCCTACCGTGGTTACCGACGCCTCCGGCACCCGCACCTTCCGCTACAATCAATACGGCGAACTGGAAAGCGAACAAACAACCGGACTCGTCGAAAGCATCGTCACCCTCAACCGCGATGTATGGGGGCGCACAAGCGGCTACAGTCTCAAACACAAGGAAACCGCCCTCAACACCGTCACCCCCGCCTACGATGCTGCCAGCAACCAAACTCTCATCCGCACCGTCACATGGAACGCCCAACACAACGCCGCCAACCGCACCACCTTCTTCCAGCAGGGAGACCGGCGCATCGACAGCGTTTATGACTTTATGGGTCTACGCATCGAAAAAGCGGTTTGGGAGAAAACAACCTTGACGAAACGCCTTCGCTACATCTATCATGGATACGTGCAAATTGCCGAAATCGACGCGACGGATGAAACTACCCCGTACGTCGCGAAAACCTACCGGTGGGACCCCTCCGAACCCGTCACCACACGCCCCCTCGCCCTCTCCCTGTGGACGCGCGAAGGCACGGCACGCGAAACCCTCTACTACGCCCGCGACCTCCGCAAAAACGTCGTCTCCCTCTTCGACGCCAAAGGCCTGCGCCGTGCATCCTACCAATACGACCCCTACGGCAACATCACCTCCATGGAAGGCGACATGGCGGAAGAAAATCCATTCCGCTACTCCTCCGAACATCACGACGAAGACCTCGACCTTGCCTGTTACAACTACCATGTTCCAGCCGTATCAGTTAATGCAACGACAAAAGATGCATGGGGCACAATTGGTTCCAATCATATTCTTGGACAAAAAAATACCCATGTCAACCAAAACCCAAAACTCAATTAAGTCGAATCACATGTAAATACGACAATGCAATACGTATATAATATAAGCATCATTTTCTGTCTTTTTTGTCTTTCATCATGTGACCTGGATCCTTTGGGACTAACAAAAAAGCATCTATACGAAGACTATTATCTACATGCTTTTTTTGAGGATGAACCTCTTCCGGGTATGCCTTGCCGATATGACCTGTGTAGATATAGTGAAAAAGATATTCCTCAAATATTAAAAGACTATCATATAATAGCCATTCAGAAGCAAAATAATATTCTTATCTTGCAAATAGGAGAATATAACGGCCAAACAAAAAAGTGGTTTGACGTCAACATATACAAATTGGATATGCATACTCATGCGATTATCCGTCTTCATGAAAACCCCGCTGTCCCCTTAGTACCTATACAATTGTTCTTTCCACAATAAAGGTTCGACTCATTTTTTGTTTTATAATCAATTCAATATTGGATGCCAAAACAAATATCAACTACCCGTACGGCATATCCGTATGGGTGGTTATCGAATCTTCAAACAAACACCATCATATGCTCCGAACACTCTTCTTTTTAACAACAACAGCCTTGTCCGCCAGCGCATCGGACAATCAGCCTCCTGCGCAGCAAACGGAAAATGCCACCGATCAAATCACAATCCATCCGGGCCCAACTCATCTATGGTTCCAAAAGATTCCCTTGTTGATCCCTAATCCATTGCCGCAAAGCTCCCTCTCAACTGCAAAATATCTCCAGCCTTTCCATTTCGTCAGGACCGAGGGGAACATCCTTCACCTTGGTGAAGATGGAAAGTACTTTATCAAGGTCATTTTTTATTCGCCAAACCAAGATATTTTCATTACAGGAAACCTGATATTTCATGATCTGGAGCAAATGCCCATTTTGCAGGACGCTGCATTATTGAATGCTCCTGTCACGGAAAGCGTGACACAGTACCCTCAGGAAACCATGTTTTTCATTCGAGGTATCAAGGAATACCCCGTCAGTATCCAACGAACCATACAATACGATTCGTCGCCATACATGAATGTGGGTCACGGGGTCGAGGTCGGTTCTTCCTTGATAACCCTAACCACACCACCGAAAAAAGTCGATTTTTACACCAGTGCATCGCTTTCTCAGAAAAATATTCGGTTCAAACATCTTACTTTACGATTTACTGCACATGTCTACATGCAGGAAAAGGAGACGGAAACCTTTCTTTCCTGTTCGGATCAAGTCCTTCAAGCCCCTCCTGAAACAGGCACACCCCTCCATAAGCTGTTGATGCACCGATTCTCCACATCACGCATCAAAACAGAAACTGCGGGTATTTACTATGCAAACGTGTCGTTCATCTATGCTTTCGAAAAGCAGGAGGCCAAAGCATCGGTACAAAATAATGATCCATCATTCGGAGGCTTCCTCTTCCAAGTGCCCGTACAGCAGACTACGCCCAGAAATCTTGTCATATCCGTAGGGTCGAATCCGCACTGCCTGCGTATACCATAGCCAAGACCTCGCCCTTATCTACTATCGCTACTGCAACCCCATCAAAAGCCGCGGGATTTCACGTACCCCATTACCGAAAACGGCAGTATTCTTTTATATGGCCTAAAAGCACTTAAAAACAACAATATGTCCATTGATTTTATCTTGAACAAAATATCAGCTTCAACCATCTACCTCATGCATCAGAGAAACATCGTATCCATACCTGCTATCATCAGCATAGGAATGTTCATGGCCGGATGTGAAAAAAACACAGAACCCACCCCTGAATTTTCTTTGCATTCCCTAGAAAAGGGGGCGATTGTTTTTAATTCCACATATCCGTCGCCTCTCAGTGAGTGGGTATTATTTCATCTGCGCGTACACGGCAGTGGCATCGATGAATTGCTAAAGCCTCTTGACGGTCCTGAAGAACTTCGGGACGGACGATTTATATTCGATCTCACCATCGAGAATAAAGGGTTGCAGGATGTTTATTATTATTTCCCTGCAAATCACACACCTTATCTTGTAGGTACGTTCAATCTCTCTCCGGAAAAACCTATCTTCTCCGACAACTATACGCACCCGCAACTTCTGAAAAAAGGAGAAAGCCGAACGATTACCTTTGAGGGCAATTGGCGCTTTCTACAACGGGAACCTCTCTCCACCAAAAGAGGAACAAATGGAGCGTTGGTTTTTATCGTCAATGTAGAGGGGAAATCATATCCGGTCATTGCTCCGGTAAACATCAATTCACCATCTCTGTCAACTCTTTTGAAATCAGGAATTACCATTCATGAGTCTCAGGTGAAATGATGCGCGATGCCCGCAGCCAATTTCTCTTTGCTGCGGGCATCCATGCAAGCTCTAGAGAGGCATAAATCGTGACGAAACGCCTGTGCTCCATCGATCCTGGATACGTGCAAATTGCCGAAATCGACGTGACGGACGAAACTGCCCCGTTCGTGATGTCAACCGGCCTGCGGCTGAATGCGTCGTTCCCCTCTGTACGCGTGAAGGCACGGTACGCCGAAACTCTCTATTACGCCTGCGATCTCTGCGAAATGTCGGCTCTCTTTTCGATGCCAAAGACCTGTTCCGTACATCCTGCGAATACGATCCCTTCGGCAATATTACCTCCATGGAAGGCGACATGGAGGTAAGTAACCCTTACCTCTTCTTCTCCGAACACCACGACGAAAACCTCGGTCTCGCCTATTAACACTATTCAATTATACAAGCATTTCCATTATCATGAAAATGATCTATTGTCTATTCGCGTCCTTCTGTTTTGCATCATGCAATGCCGTCAAAAGCAACTTGAACAGCGATCCGGATTGGCAGCACGATTTCAGCAAAATTGCCGAAAATACGCAAAGGGGTATTCCTTTATATTTGATGGAATCCGACTATGCATACGGAGCTTATGATGGGCAACCCCGAAAGATCGGGATTCTGACAGCCGATGATATGCGCGCTCTCGCAGCAGCAAAACAGATCGATCGTGTGGGTGAGACCCAAGATTTCTGGTATGCCCTCCGCTGGGATTTACCCCCTCATAGCCCGACAATTGGAATCTCTATCTCTCCTGTTGAAGAATATGGTATCCAGCTCACATGGCCACAATATGATACAATCCATTTGGATGAAAAACATATTCATCAAAAAATCTGAAAAATGATCCCCCAAAAATAGCATTTCAATATCTTCATGTGAGAGATGTCTACCTCATTATTCAATCATTACCGTGCAGAAATGAAAACGCCTTGACGAAACACCTCCGTTCCATCTATCATGGATATGTGCAAATTGCCGAAATCGATGCGACGGACGAAACTGCCCCGTACGTCGCGAAAACCTACTGGTGGGACCCTTCCGAACCCGTCGCCACACGCCCCCTCGCCCTCACCCTGTGGACGCGTGAACGCACGGCACGCGAAACCCTCTACTACGCCCACGGCCTTCGCAACAACCTTATCTCTCTCTCTTCGTCGGCAAGGGCCTGCACCTCGCATCTTGTCAGTATGATTCCTTCGGCTGCATCACTTCCATGGAGGGAGATGCGGCGGAGCACAGCTCCTGCCGTTTCTTCGCCGAGCACCACGATCCAGGCTTCGGTCTCGTCTCCTCCAACTACAATCTCACCGACTGTCGCCGAACCTCCCGTGGTTCCATCGCTGAAAAGAAGTGCGTGTGCTCAAATTTTTCTATCATAGAATAACTTATATCATGGATGAGCTTCGATTATCGTTTATGAAGAAAACGGCATCTGTCATTTTTGTCGGGATCATAGCGTTTTTATCAGGTTGCGAAGATAAGAGCGAGGGCGTAACTCAGATTCCTGCGGAAAAGCGTACCGGGATGGCCGCACGTGAAGAGGATTCTTTGTTGCATCAAACGATCATCGGGTATCTCCAAGAGTACGGATGTGTGGCCTTTGCCAATCCGGAATACATGAAAGGCAAGGCTCTGTCTTCAGGCGATATCCAATATGTCGTTTTGCGTAAGGATGGAGCGGCAGTTGTGTCCGAAGCGGCCGTACTAGACGTTTACAATTCGCCGGATTCTCCTTATATGACCGAATCTATTGATATCTTCTCCTGGAAGGAGGTTGATCAGATCATGTGCGGGCAAGAGATCAGCGATCATATACCTCTACCGTTTTTTCGCGCTCAAGGCGGTTATTGGCTGGCGAGCATGCGATCCATTCCCAATGCCGGCTGTGAACCGGGGTGCCGTGTCGCAGAAAGTTTTCGGATACATAAAACCGATCCCCAGTGTGTGCCGTTAAAAATGATTGATCCCGGCATTCTGAGAGTGATGCAACAGATTGGAAGCGTCGTGGATGATGAATGTCGGACGATGAATAAGGTTGAGGTACCAGAAGAACCCAGCCTCCCTGATATGGAGGATCGTGAGCAGTTCGAGTTTTGATGCAGCCTGTTCCTTCGAGAAAGAGGAGCATGGTTGCCTGAAGCAGGAGTATCCGGAGGACGGGCAATATGATGATGTTTCGATAGCAAAATGAAGAAGATGAAGACCATGTTCCGCTGGATGGGGGGAGCCGTGCTTGCGCTCGCCCTTGCTTGTATTACCATGCCGTTCGGGATGGGGTATCCGTTTTTATACATCAAGTACAGTTTGGATCCCCATGGTCGTATTCCGGAGCCTTCCCGCATGGAGAAGATTCTTCAGGAGTATCCCTCCGATCTTGATGATCTGGAGCACCGTTTGTCCGAGTATGTGAAGACGGATCCCATTCCCCGGCCTTCCGAGCCCGGTTTTGAGGAGTTTTTGGAGCAGGGCCGCGAGGAGGCTTCCCGATATGTTACCTCCGGCAAACTCAAATCCGTATCGATTCATTGGTATCATGGCAAGCGGCGGCCGGATGAGGTCGCATATATCGTCCAGTACCGGGCCAAATCGGCGTGGGATCGTGCCAAGGCCGATATGGGTGGGCATATAGGGGGCACGAATTATGATGTTTTGTTTGACCGTGATTGGCGCATTCTGGGGTGGCTGACGGAAGAGGTATGATTGATGCAAGAAGGAGTTTATGCCCTGTCGCCGTTTTGCTGGGATGCGGTCCGGATGGCGCAGGTTCTGATGATCGATTCCGTGCTGGAGGGTGGTGAATGCGCCGGGCGGGTTGTTCGGCGGGCCCGATTCTCTGCTGGAGCCGCTGGATGCCTACGGCAGGCAGGATGAGGTGGTGGCTGCCGCTGGCCGCAGCTTGGTGCTTCAGTCTTTTTGTTTGTCTGAAGTCAGGTTGCGTGCTTATGCCGATTCTCGGGAGGGAGTGGGTGTGCCGATGTATTTCAAGCGGTCGCAACAGGTTTTCGGTCAGTATATGTTCGGGTTCATCTGCCGAGGATTGGCGAAGGGGGGGGAGCTGTATGGCCGGATAGTATGGGAGGCTGCTGCATCCATGCTTGCAATCGTCCTTCATTTCCGTCATAACAGGATTTGCCGCAACAAAGCACCCTCCTTTCATGAATCCAGCTCCCTTGATGATCCTGCCGGTTTTCGCCTCCGTTTGCATAGGTGGGTCAGAGCCGTATTTCTCCCGGAACGAAAGTTTGCAAGAAGTCGCGCCACAATCTGTTATGCCGGTTGATGATCGCTTGGAGCAGGTGTCCGATTGTTTCGGTGTTCAACAATTGTTCATTCCGGATATACGGCACTGGCTGACTTGCGAGATTGTGGAGATTCAACCGCAGAAGGACGACGCCCTGTTGATGACGTGCCGGTTTACGAATCATTCCAATCACGAGATCACGGTTCTTAACTATGACTCTATCGTTGAGATTGAAAACAAGGATCGACAGGTCGATAATCAGCCCGGGCATGGCCGACCGCTGAATATGATCGAACTGTTTCCTTGTTCGTTTTTTGGAAGCGATGCCATCTGGTACCGGAACAACCAATACTGCTGGATGGAAGAGCAGCCCGAATGGACGATCAAACCGTCAGTACCCCTGACGGTGACCATGACCTTGCGCAAGAACAATCCGGAAATCGATCCGGAGGCGGATGAATGGGAGGTTTCGCTTTACTCCAAAAGCGGCAAGGAAGAAACCGTCACCTATGTAGACTGGCCTCTTCTGGAAATGGGGAATGCCTATCCCGACGCGATGTATTTTCTTTTCTCCATTCCGCGAGTCCGGATCGAAACGGGGCAAAATGTCATTCCGTATCAAACAGGGATTTACGCCACGATTCCGCCGCCCTACAGGCGTCCGTTTCCCTATGAGGTTGAGGCGCATTACATGGAGCCGCCTCTGGTGTCATGGGAGAATGTCGACGTAGCATCTGAATATGACATTGGGGTCATTAAGAGTATTGATAGTGGCAGGCTGCCTTCCTTTCTCAATGCGCTTATCATGGTGAGCGACCGTACATCCGCCGATACGTGCACCTCAAACCTCCAGGTTGAGATGTCCATCTATATTGAAGCAGGGGATATTCACGCGGAGCTGGACAAGACGTTGACGGAATGCCAGCTGAGCCGTACAGCCACACAATACCTGCACTACCGCTGGAGCATCATGCAGCGGCAAATAGGGCAGGTTCTGGATGAGTTGGAGAAGGTGGACTACTACGGTTCGGACAAGCTGAAGGCCATGTCTCCGGTGATCAGGAAGGAATGCGCTTCTTTTCTTGCGACTCTGGAGAAATATTTGCACGCCAATGTGGATCAATCGGCTGGCTCTACGGTTTGTTGTCTACACGCGCCCCGGATTCTCCGGTGATATGATTGCGATGCCTGCGTTCTCTGCATGTGTCGTGTCCGTCGTTCCGACAGCGACGGACGGTGTGCCGGTTGAGCTTGATGCACGAGCATAATGGGTAGATGAAGGGGCTTCTGGAGGTCTGGCATGTGCCGCCGGGCGGAAATGTTTCGCGGTATGGGAAGCATTCGCGCTGTATGCATGGTTGGGGATTGCTGCAGGTTTGTTGATGTGCTAGGCTTGGCGTGCCGCCGCTGAGTGTGGCCGTCGCCATGGAATCGAAGAAGATAGCAGTTGTGTTGTTCGGCCTTTTGGCTGTTTCGCCTTGTTTGTGTGCCGAGCCTGCAAGCCCGGAGAAGCATCCGGATCAGGTGCAAATGAGTGAGTTGCTGAAGCGGCAAAGGCGGATTTGCCGCAGGGGGATTTTGCGCCCGGCCATTCCGGCGCCGCCGCAGGATGTGCTGCAGCGCGGGATCAAGGGCGATGCGGAGGCTGCTTACCAGCTGGGATGCTGGTTTTACGATTATCATATGTATGGAGAGGAGTGTGTGCAGGTGTCCAAGCGGTGGCTGGAGCTGGCCGCACGGGAGGGGATGGCGGAAGCCCAATGGCTGCTCGGAGAGTTATACAGGAGTTACTGGAATGATGATCGAGTAGCCGACGTATGGTTTCAAAGGGCTATCGCCGGGTTCGAGAAGCGAACGGATTCCGAGGCCTACAGGTTTCTTTATGCCATGTTTTATGAAGGTACGGGGACAAGGGTCGATAAAGAGAAGGCGAGAGAGTACGCGCTGAAGTATGTGAGGCGTTGCCGGCAGGAGAATGTGCAGCCTGTGTGGGTGGCGGTGGAGCCGGAGATACGGGAGTATGTGATGGAGCAGGAGGGGTTGTGATGTGTTGATGAAGAGGCCTCGGGGGCGCCTGTCCATGGCCGTGCGGGTGTGAGGCGGTGATGAAGGCGGACAGGGGGGCGGACAGGGGGGCGGACAGGGGGGCGGACGGTGTGGGAGAATGGCCTTTTTTGCCTTGTGTGGGTGTGGCGTTTCGTTTATAGTCGATTTGTTACCCCATTCCCTCCGATATGAGCTACTCCCAGTATGATCGCAGTTTCGTTGCGGTGCGAAGGCCGTATTTGTATGGCGCCTCCGCATTTGTTGCCATGTGTAAACGTACTTTTCAGGTATGGGGCGCCCTGTTCGGGCTATTGTTCGCGTTTGGCGTATCGTGGGCGGCAGATGATTCCTCTGTCGTTCGGTTCAGGTTGCCGGACAGTCTTGAGGATGCCTTGGAGTCGTTTTTGCCCGAAGCCGAAGAAGGTGATTCCGAGTTCCAATACCTTGTGGGACTGGCCTATTGTCGCGATTCGTCCATGCCTGGCCATCAGGCGAAGGCGTTCGCGTGGTTTCTCAAGTCCGCGCAGCAGAACCATGCTGAGGCGCAGTTGATGTTGGCTCTTTGTTATGAAGGAGGGATGGGAGTGGAGACGGATGTGCGGCAGGCGTTTTTCTGGTGTAAGAAGGCTGCCGATCAGGGGCTTGGCGTAGCTCTGAACCATCTTGGTTCGATGTATTTGCTCGGAGTAGGGACCGATGCCCGACCCGAAGAAGCCGTATCCTGCTTCAGGAAGGCGGCGGCGCAAGGCGACGTCGAGGCTTTGTCGATGCTCGGCGCATGTTATGTGGACGGAGTCGGCGTGGAGCAGGATACGGAGCGGGCGATTGCCTGCTTCACGGAAGCTCTGGAGAAGAGGGATCCGTTGGCGATGTTTTTCATGGGCTTGTGTTATGCCGATGGAAACGGAGTGCCCAAGGATTCCAGAGAGGCGTTTCACTTGTTTATGCAAGCGTCTCTTCACGATTTGCCATCGGCTCAATTTCATCTGGCCCAGTGCTATGAGAAGGGGGAAGGTACGGAGCGCGATATGGAGCAGGCCATCCGGTGGTATGCGAAAGCGGCCGAGCAAGACGATGAGGATGCTCTGTTCTGTCTGGCTTCCTGCTATTTGAAGGGTATTGGCGTGCCGCGCGATGCCCGCAAGGCCGAGGAACTTTTTCGGAGGGCCGACCAGCAGGGGCATGAGGAAGCGGAAGATTATTTGGAGGTTTGCGAGGATTTGCTCCGGCTGGAGGAGCGTAGGAGCGCGGCTGCGGGCAAGGGCTCGTCGCAGTCGGATGGGGAAGGGGGGCAGAAGTGAATAACTCTCCGGGGAAGAGTGGGCTGGATGCGCGGTTGTGCTCTGCCGGGATCGTCGGTCAGCGGTATGGCAGGAGCGTGTTTTTGCATCGAAGGGAGGCATTATGGATGAGATGTTTGTTCATGCTGATCGTTCTGCTGCTGCTTCCTGCATGTTCTTTGTGGCAGCATGCTTCCACGGTCCGGGAAGAGGGAGCGTGGGAGAAGGAGTTGAGAAGTACCCTCCGCAGCATGGAGCAAAACGGGGACGATAAGATACCCGTTTATTTTCTTGAGCGGGACGATTGTGAATACGGAGGGTATGACGGTAAGCCTAGGAGGGTAGGTACAATGACGGCAAGGGATCTGGAGGGTTTGCTTGCGCAGGAGCGTATTTCTTTACCGAGTGAAACCCAGGATTTTTGGTGCGCCATCAAGTTGGGGATTCCTCGTCAGTATCCGGCAATCGATCTTTCTTTTACCCCTTGTGAGAAATTGGGCTTTAAGATCGCTTATCAAGAAAAGTCGGTTTCTGTCAGGGACAGGCGGTTGCATGCCAAAATGAAGCGTATGCTCGGGAAGCGCGTGCAAGATTGATATGCTCCGCATGTCTTCCCGATAAGTACTGCGTTTTTCTGATGGAACGGTTGCATCATGATGATTTTGCCATATGTTGAAAAGAATAGTTTTGTCCAGCGTTGTTCTTGTTATCGTCGGGTTGATTATTTGTATTGTCGTTGTCAATTATCGCTATACTCATCCCGAATGGGCGTTTTCCATGACTGCGGCCGAATGTGCATGCCGAGGTGTGCTGGCCGGTAAGCAGCAATACTATGAAGTTGGTTCCGGGGTGACGGAGCTGGCTTTGGCGCGGGGTGTTTCGCCGGAGAAGGCGGAATATGTGCTTGCCGTGCGAGGTTATGAAGTGGTTCGGTTCAAGCCGGATAGGTTCCATGCCGTTTATGGGAGTCTGGAGCTGCGAAGAGTGGATCCGGGTGTGGTGAATTTCTATTTCTACCATCCGCGCTACCGTCCCAATTTCGGGGGCTGATGGGAGGGGCATGGCGGGGAGATGCGGCGAAAGGTCGGGGCTCGTGCGCAGGGTGGCCTGAGGCAATGGAAGATATGGTTTGACGAAGCGCGACTGCTGTATGCCTGGTGTGCCGATTCCTTGATTGTTGCCATGAAACGCTTATCTTTCAGAAATGTTCTCCTTGCGGTGATGATGTGTTTGTCCCTGGCGCAATGCATGAAGACGAATGTTCGGATGTATCTGTCAGGTTATCAAAATAAAGATGGAGATATGCAATACGGTGTCGAGGTGCATTATGTGCTCTGGATGCTTTTGAATTCGGAAGGCGGCGTTTGTGCGTCCGTGCCCCGGTCGTCTTATATCGACTTGCCGACGGGGTGGGCTCCGGGCAAGGAGGTGACAAGTTTTCGCCAATCATCTATTACAGGTAGTCTGTTTATTCCGGAAAGCAAGGACTGGGTGAAGCTTGATTTGCTGGACGATGGTGAGCCATACTGGAAGGGGAGGTTCCCCTTGAAGCAGGCCAAGAAGAGTTCCTTTGCCGTTTTCGAAAAGGTGGGTGAGGAGTGACTTGCTTGTCAGGCAAGTGCGGGCGGTATTGGCGGGGATGATCGTCCGGTTGTCCTGTTTTTGCGCCGCAGGGGAAGTGCCGGAACATTATGCGGCGTGTGGTTCCTGTGCATGCGCGAGGGGCGCTGATGGGATGTTTTTCGGGAGAGGGAGGAGGTATTTAAGCACCGAAATGGAGTGAGCCGTGGGTTTGTGCGTTTTCCGGCTTGACGGGATGGCGTGTTTATTTCTATGATGCGCGTGAGCGGTTCGTTCGCCTTGTTCGGAGTATTTTTGCTTCCGTGCGCAAGGCGGCCATGCCGATGCCCCTCTTCCTCCCTTCCCCTATGTTTTCCTGTTTTTCGATGCCTGTGTGGTGTTCCGTCTGCGCGTGCCTGGGCGCGGGCTGTGGCTGTTGGTCGTTTGTTGGCTCAACCCCGTTTTTTGCATGAAGAGTATGCTGAATGAACCGTTGCCTTTTTCTTTTATCCGGATGAAAACTACTCTATTCGCCACATGGACGGCGCTGTGTCTTGGAGGCGCCGCCCTCCCTGCGGCCGAAGAAATCAAGCCGATTGAAACAATCGAACTTCCCGAGTCTCTCGATGTTGCCTCGCTCATCAACGGATACACCCGGGCTACGCAATTTTGCGTCACTCCGAATGGAAAATATGTTCTCGGTGCGGGATACCATGCGGCACCCTTTTTTGTCGATATACCGCAGAAGAAAGTATCCGTCATCCCATCTCAGCGGCCAGATGATGGACAAATCCTGTACTTGGATAATCACTGTTTTCTCTTTGATGATATCAATGAGAAAAGATGGCTTGATTTTAAAGGTCGGCCAACAGCAATTAGGTCGTTTGATGGAGGGGCTAAGCAGTACAATCATGTCGATGGCGGATTCATGTTCGATCGCCTGCGTTCTAACTTGTGGGATGTGGAGCGTGAGATGCAACGGTTGGGCCTGTCGACAGATTACAATTTCACGGCGCTTGGTTATGTATGGCTGCAACCTGCAACAGATGGATGCATCTCCTTCTCTGTCGATAATGATCCCGTTCCGCTTGCGCTGATTACACCGGGTTTCCAATCGTCCTATCTGTTTCCGACGGACAGAGTGTTCGCGACAGATTTCTGCTGGGAACGGGATTCCCGGCGGCTCGCTCTGCTTTACCAGAAACTCCCGTTGCAAGCGGCGCCGATGACGGGGCCTTTCTTTCGACGCCTGCCGCAACCGACATCGGGCTATGCCGTATTCGATTATAAGGGTAAGCTCATCGACGATGTGCCCATCCATGTTGATCGAGCTTATAATCCAGTCGCTCTTAATCTCGACGGCGAGGATTCCGAGATCCCGCTGAGCATGTTTTATGCCTGCCTGCACAGGGACTACCTTTATTTTATCGACAAGGGGGGACTGTTCGTCCGGGATCTCGAGAACAAGGAGACACGCCTTTTATGTGCCGGCATCGGCGAGGCCTCCCTGCCGGACTTTCGTTTCGGATTTATGCAGCGCTTCAAAGTCATGCCGAACGGAGTTGTCGCCTTTGTGGCATTGACGTCCATTCCCGGCGGAGATCCGAGTAACGGACGGGATACGTACGTCGCGCTCATGAAAGACGGCAAGCTCTTGGCTTCAAAATCCTTACGCCCTGTGGACGATTGTCGTCTTTCCTTTGAAATAGCAAGTCCCGAATGGATGTCGCACCTGTATCAATCAGTTGATAATTACTTGATTGTCGGTTTGCATAATGCTGACTCCAAAATGAGCTACCACTTCATCGATACAGACAACCCCGAGCATATTTCAGATTCGCCGCTCATTCGTGAGACAAAACATACGCGCTTTCATCCGTCTCTGATTCGCGGTAAATTATATGGAATCACAGATTCATCCAATGAACATCCGGCATATATCGGAATCTATGCCTTGGAACCGGAGCGCCAAGCAAAGGATGGGGATGAGTTCGCAGAAGAGTGAGTGTGCGGGCAAAAATCCGTTTCCGTGGGCGAGGCCGAATAAAATAATTTGCTGTCTGATGATGAATAAATTATCCGTTTTCTGTGTTGTGCCGGTGCTTTTCTCGGCTGTTTTTCATGCCGGTTGTACATCCGGCATGAGCGAGGAGCAGGCGCGACAGGTGGTGCGGTGCAGCTACGAGACGATTCTGGATGACGGTTCGCCTCGTTTCGAGGTTGCCGTATCGCCTCCTCGGGAGGATCGGCGCAATCCGGAGAGTGTGGCGTTGAGCAGGACGAAGCTGAAGGCGATGCGGCAGTTGATGCGGAGCGGGGAGGCTGTAACGCTGCGCGATTTTTACGGCGAGACGGCGTTGCACAAGGCTGCCGCCGCAGGGGATGTGCCTGCCATGAGGGAGCTGCTGGAGGCAGGGCTGGATGTGAATGACCGTTCTTCGGCGGATGGGGCTACGCCTTTGCATCAGGCCTGCCGGTTGGAGCAGGTGGAGGCCGTTGCGGTTCTGCTTGCACGTGGTGCCGATCCAAATGTGGGCGATTCTGCCGGAGAGACGCCTTTGTTCGATCACTATTGTACTTCGCGGGAGATCATGTCCATGCTGTTAAAGGCTGGTGCCAATCCTAATCGGCCAAACAAGGAAGGGTTTTATGCGGTCGTGTTGAGCGATTTTCCGGATTTGCTTGTGCGGCATGGTGCCAATCCGAATTTGTTGGTGGCTTCGACCAATAATACGGTTTTCATGCAGCGGATGCTGAATTTCGGCGATGATCGCGATCCGGGCGTGCAGGCGATGCTGCAAGGCGGGGCGGATGTGAATTTGGCGGCGGACGACGGTTATACGCCGTTGATGATGGCTGCCGAGAACCGGTTGAGCGGGCTGGTGCGGGAGTTGATCGCCCGTGGGGCGGATGTGAAGGCTCGTGATCGGTTCGGGAAGTCGGCTTCGGATTATACGCGGCGCCATTCGTTGCATTACCGGGTTTTGTCAGATGGCGGCAATCCGCTGGCCGGTACGGTGCAGGATGATTCGGAGGAGTTGCGGGAGGTGAGGCGTGTGTTGCGGGAGTATGGGGGGAGATGATGAGGGCGGTTGCGTTGTCTGTGCCGTCGGTTCGGCGGGGTGAGGTGTATGTTTTTGTTTATTGACGAAGGGATATTGAATGATGTTGGAGTGTCTTGTTTTCTTTTCTGCAGCGATTGTGTTGCTGGTGGTGTGGGCGGTGGTTACCCGGCACCGCTGGGTGCGGGTGCGGGCGTTGCTGGCGGCGCTGGGCTGTTTGGTGCTGATGTGGAAGCCTTTGGTTTGCCTGTTTGCTCCGTGGTATTTTTTTGACTCTGCGGAGGAGAAGTCGCGGTATTACCATGAGGTGACGCGAATGTGGCACCATGTGCCGTGGTTGGATATAAGAGATGTGTATGATGATATTCGGCGAATGAGTCCGCAGGAGCTGGTCGATTATTTGGGGGAACCCAGCAATACGGATCGGCGCGATGAGATTTGCATGTGGTTGAATGGTGCGCAGCTGGGGACCGTGAGGTCTTTGTTGAATAGTGGAGAAAATTTGATCGGGTGTTATTGTGTGTTTGCCAAGCCCGGCGACGAGGATGGCCGTGGCAATGAGTTGCAAATCAATTTTTTCGATCTTGATGCCTATTATTGATTTTGTTGTGAGATCGGTGTTTGGCTGTTGACTCAATCATGGAATAACCGGATAAACAATCCGCATGACAAGCCGAAAATGCATAACCATGTTTATTTATTGGAGGTGGTGTATGGAAACCAACTCCAATAATCTATAAAGGCTCACATGATTCCACTTTCGCCACCTACGCATCAATTATTCTTATATTATTGACAATGAATATAAGAATAAATTGACTGAAGTGAAGTACGTGGCGACGGATTGTTTATCTGGTAAACTTCTTGTGTTGTTTTCTATGCAACACAGGTTTTAATTGATTGAATAGATGAAGACTTCTTCCTTATTATCCGGGTTTGTGGCAGTGGCGGCTCTGTCGCTGGGAGCGCAGGCTTCCGCCGCTTATGATTACAATGGATATTGGGTCTATGTGTGGACCAATACGTCGGGCGGCGCTTTCGGTACTGCTTCCAATTGGGGAGCGGTGAAGAATACGACTCAAGGTTCCCTTGCATCCGTGACCGGTTCTCCTGCCGCGGCGGATGTGGCCTATATCGGCTATACATATTCCTATTCCAACGGCGTACAGACGTTTTCGCAGCTTTCGACACATCCGTCGATCACGGTGACGGCCGGAGGCTCGCCGAAGACTCTGTTCCTCGGGGATAATGTGACGTATCAGGCTCCCGCATGGCCGGATAGTACCCGCATGGTGTATATGGGCGAGAATGCTTTGTACACCGGTACGAGCCAGGGCTTCAGGTCGGGCAACACGTATACGTTCGATTTCGGTTCGATGACAGGTACCTCCCGGATTTCCATGAGAGATGTGTGGGTGCAGGCTTGTACGATGAAGTTCCAGGGGGATGTGACGATGACAGGCGATACGTTTTCCTATACGCTGTTCGCTGCGACGAATTTGGCCCAGAATGCGGGTACGTGGGTTGCTTCCGATGTGTCTGTGACGGACAGGTTCGGCAAGGATCTCGCCTATGCCGGATACGTGACGGATGCCACGCAGATCGGCCGAGGCCAATACGGGCTCGTTCTGGATGGCGGCAGTGTGAAGCTGCAGGCCAACGGTACGATTCCCGAGCCTGCTACGGCGACTTTGAGCCTTTTCGGCCTGTCTGCACTGATGATGCGCCGCCGCCGCAAGTGAGGTTGCCGGGGGATATTTTCCGTTTTATCGGCCTTTCTACATGGGTAGAAAGGCCTTTTTTGTGGCGGGATATATATGCGAGGCAGGTATGACAGTAAAGTATGGAGTGTGAGGGGAAAATGAGGTGTGGTGTGTTTTTTTTGTTTTACAAAATTCATAATTTCAATCGATCGTGACGATTTTTTCTTGACGTGAAGGGTTGGCGGGTTATACTTAATGCGCTAAATTTATATTATATATGTTGAAACGCTCTCTTCTTTTAATCGGTTTTCTGTTGGGTAGCTATACCCATGCCGCGTCTTTGTTTGTCTGGGATGAGACGCCGGGGCACGGGGGTACTTCGGGCAATTTTTCACAGGCCTGTTGGTATTTCAATAGCGATGTGAGTACGGCAACCAGCGTGGCTTATACGGGAACCAATACGCCCGGCGCACAGGCATATTGCTATATCGGCTATACGTTCAGCTATCAGGATAACAGGCAGGTTTATACCCAGACGAATACGGCTATTACCGTGACGGCTGCCGGTGCGTATAAGTATCTGTGGCTGGGCAATAATGTGACGTTTTCCATGGCGACATGGCCAACCGGCGGGCAGACTGTTTATCTCGGTACCCATTCCATTATCAGGGGCAGTTCCAACGGTTTCAGCAGCAATAGTACATACAATTACGATTTCGGTTCCTTTTCCGGAGATGCGAAGCTTTCCATGGGATCTTTCTGGATGCAGTCGGGAGCAAGGGTCAATTTTACGGGCAATTTGGCAATGACGGCGGATTCGTTTACCTATACTCTGTTTTCCGCTACGAATCTGGCCCAAAATTCAGGCGTGTGGAATGCGTCGGGCGTGTCGGTGACGGATATGCACGGTAAGTCCCTGGACTACGCAGGGTATTTTACGGATGCCACGCAGATTGACCGGGGCCAATACGGGCTCGTTCTGGATGGCGGCAGTGTGAAGCTGCTGGCCAACGGTACGATTCCCGAGCCTGCTACGGCGACTTTGAGCCTTTTCGGCCTGTCTGCACTGATGATGCGCCGCCGCCGCAAATGAGGTGTGTGTTTCCTTTTTTCAGGGCTCTTCCGCGCTGGCGGAAGAGCTTTTTTTGTGGCAGTTGTGCTTTTTGGACGGGTTCGGTGCAAGGTTTGCCGGTGCGCTTTCGTATTTCTTGGCTGTAAGATGAAGGCTTTCCGTTGTTTTTTAGCGTTGTTGCCGATGAGCGGCTGGGTGTTGGGAGATGTGCCGGAGGATGATGAGGCGAAGGGGGAGGGTGCCGCTGCGGCGTGTGGGGAGTACCGGGGTGTGGAGAAGAAGCAGGTGTCGCGTTGGTGCGTGCCTTCCGGGCAGGTGTCGCGGGTGCTTCCGCTGCCCGATCCGATGTTTTCGGAGGTGGATAGCGTGAAGGGGAAGGCGTATGATGCTGCAGCGCGGTTGTCCGTGCCGTTGGGGGATGTGGCCAAGCTGCCGTGGACGGGCCGGGTGACCGCCGGTGAGGATGGCTGGATGCGTGCCGAGCCGTGCGTTTCCCCGTTTTGGCCGACGGTGCGGGTGTTCCGTTTTTTTGTGGAGCCTTCCGCTTTTGTGGAGGGGAAGCTGGAGGTGGCTTGTCCGCAGGTTTGCCGGGTGTATGTGGATGGGAAGCAGGTGGCGGAGAAACTGGAGAGGCAGTCCGCAGGGGTAAAGGCTGGGACGATGTGTCCGAAGGTGGCATGGGAGCGGCGAAGGTACGAGGTGGTGGTGAAGGTGCTTTCGATGCCGTGGGATTGGACTGCACCCAGCGTGAAGGCGGATTTCGTGTCCGTAAAGTCGAAGCAGGCGGTGAATGTGGCGTTTCCGGATGGGTACGGCCGGGCTCCGGTGACGATCGAGGCGTTGAATGAGGCGCCGCGCGTGGCGTGGTGTTCCGTGTCCCCGAACGGGGAGTATGTGCTTTCCCGGGTGGAGAGGCTGTTGCCGGATGGCAAGTCGCAGGCTTCGTTCGAGGTGCGCCGGGTGGCGGATGATGCCGTGGTGATGGTGGCGGACGATGCCCGCCGCTACCGGTGGATGCCCCGCGGGGCGAGGCTGATGTTTACGGCGATGCAGGGGGAGAATGAGTGCGCCCTGAAGGCATACGATGTGGAGAAGCGGGCTGAGGAGGTGCTGGTGGAGGGGGTGCCGTTCAAGGATGTGTCGTATGCGTGGGCACCGGATGAGTCGTTTCTGGTGGCGACGGTGACGGAGCGTTTCGAGGAGAAGGGGAAGGAGAAGGATTTCAAGAGGTTTGTGAATATGGCGGACCGAGATCCGAAGTGGCGCGACAGGTCGTTCCTGTATCTGGTGGATCGTGATTCGGGGCGGATGCGCCGCCTGACGGCAGGGGTGGGGAATGCGGAGCTGTGCGATATTTCTCCGGACGGTTCGAAGGTGCTTTTTGCGGTGTCACGCGTGGATTATTCGAAGCGGAGGTATGAGGTGTACGATTTGTGGGTGATGGATCCGCGGTCGATGGCTTGCGAGGCTTTGCTGAGGGATGTGCCTTTTTCGGTGTCGTCGGCATCGTGGTCGCCGGATGGCAGGAAGCTGCTGGTTGTGAGCGATGCCGATGCGTTCGGCGGGGTGGGGCTCGATTTGCCGGAGGGGTATGTGGCGAATGGGTTCGACAGGCAGGCGTTTTTGTTTGATGTGGAGTCTCGCCAGGCGGAGCCGATTACGCGCAAGTTCGCCCCGAGTGTGGTTTCCGCCGTGTGGGGCGGGGACGGGCGTGTGTATCTGGGGGTGGTCGAGGGGGATGTGAATGCGGTGTATGCGTATGATCCTGTTTCTGTTTCGTTTTCCCGGGTGGCGGTGCCGGATGTGTCTGCCGGGGTGTTTTCGGTTTCTCGCTGCCGGGAGGGGTTCCGCCCCGTGATGGCGGCGCTGGGGCAGTCGATGCTGAGTCCTTCGCGGCTGTATGTGGGCGATGTGTCGTCCGGGCAGTTCCGCTGCGTGTCGGATCCGGCGGCGGCGCATATGGCGAAGTGGGAGCTGCCGAAGGTGGAGAAGTGGGAGTTTACGAATTCGGAGGGGAGCAGGATCGATGGGTTTTATGTGTTGCCCGCGCGTATGGAGGAGGGGCGGAAGTATCCGATGATTACGTATTTCTACGGAGGGACGAATCCTTCGAAGCAGGTGTTCAATGCCCATTATCCGGCTTTGCTGTATGCGGCGCAGGGGTATGTGGTGTATGTGCCGCAGCCGAGCGGTGCGGTCGGGTACGGGCAGGCGTTTTCCGCTCTGCATGTGAACGGCTGGGGGAAGCGGAATGCGCAGGATATCATCGAGGGGGTGAAGAGGTTCTGCGAGGAGCATGCGTTTGTAGATGCGGCGCATGTGGGCTGTATCGGCGCGTCGTACGGCGGGTATATGTCGATGTTTTTGCAGTCGCAGACGGATTTGTTCGCGGCGGCGGTGTCGCATGCGGGGATCAGCGATCTTTCCGGGTATTGGGGCGGCGGTTTGTGGGGCTATGCGTATAATGCGGATGCGGCGGCGGGTTCGATGCCGTGGTCGGAGAATGGGCTGTTCGTGGAGCAGAGCCCGCTGTATGCGGCGGAGAAGATGAATACTCCGCTTCTGCTGGTGCATGGGGATGCAGACCGGAATGTGCCGGTAAATGAGTCGATGAAGATGTTTACGGCGTTGAAGCTGCTGGGGAAGCCTGTGGAGCTGGTGACGTTCAAGGGAGAGGATCATTTCATTCTGGATTACAAGCGGAGGAAGCAGTGGATCAAGTCGCATCTGGCTTGGTTCGACAGGTGGCTGAAGGAGGATGCGGATTGGTGGAATGCGCTGTATCCGGAGAAGGATTCATGGTGATGCCTCGCCATGCTTGACTTCCGCGGGTGCGGTGCTACAATCCGCGCCCCTGCGAGGTATGTTGCCGTTTTCCCGTTCGATTGCGTGTTTGCTGGCGGGGCTGCTGTTGATGACGGTGGCCTTGGCGGTGATGAATACGATGGTGCCGCTTTGGCTGTCCGGGGCCGGGGTGGCGACGTCGACTGCGGGTTATGTGGGTGCGCTGTTTTTCTGCGGTACGTTGGCGGGTACGGTGTCCGCCGGGCGGTTGATCCGGTTGTTCGGGTTCAACGGGTGCTATCAGGCGGCTTGTATGCTGTGCGCGTTTTCGTCGGCAGGGCTTCTGCTGGGACTGGACGGTTGTTCGTGGGGCGCGTTGCGGTTTTTGTCCGGAGTGTCGAGCGCGTGGATCTGGGTGGTGGTGGAGAGTGCGCTGCTGCGCGCGGGGTCTGTGAAGTCGCGCGGTTCACTGCTGGCGGCTTATATGATGGTTTATTATGTGGGTACGGTGCTGGGGCAGCTTGCGCTCGGCGTGCTGGATGACGAGATGGCGGTGATGGTGCCCGGTGTTTGCGTGCTGTGTGTGGCGGGGATGGTTCCTCTGTTTGTCGCCCGGATGCCGGAAGCGGAGGATGCTGAGGCCGGAGTCCGTGTGGCACTGGGGCCTTTGCTGCGCCGCCGCAGTGCGATGCTGGGCGTGGCGGGGTGTGCCATTTCCGGCGTGGTGCTTGGGACGCTGTATACGCTGATGCCCGTTTTTCTGGCACATAAGGGGATGTCCGTGCCGGATGTCGGGTTTTGGATGGCTTTGCTGATCGGTGCCGGGGTGGCAGGGCAGTGGCCACTTGGCCGATTGGCGGACGGTTACGGGCGCGGTTTGGTGCTGCGCGGGCTTTCCGTGATGATTGCCGCTGCCTGTATGGGGCTGCTGGGGGGAGATTGGCTGCTGGCTCCTTCGTTCGTGGTGCTGGGGGCGGCCGGGTTTTCCCTGTATCCGATTGCAATGGCGTGGGGCTGTTCCGATGCGGCCCGAGATGAGCTGGTGGTGATGAATCAGCTTCTTTTGTTGAGTTTTTCCGTGGGGAGTCTGGCGGGGCCTGCGGTGACTTCGTCGCTGATGCAGTGTTTTTCGAATGACTGGATGCCGCTGGCTCTGGCTTTGGCGGCTTGTCTGTATCTGCCTGTGCTGCAGGTGCGCAGGAGTAAGTAGGGAGGCTGCTGATGCGATCGGTTCGGGGCGGCTTGATGCCATGCTGCGCCTTTTCTCGCGCTTGACAGTGCAGGCGTGCCGCTGTATTGTCGCGCGCACGTGATGAATGGTGTGTTACCGCGTTCGACTCAGGGCGTTTACCGGTTGTCGGCAAGTGCATTTTATTTTCTGCAGGGGCTGGTGTTCGCTACTTGGGCGAGCCGGATTCCGGATGTGAAGGCTTCGATGGAGCTGGATGATGCGGCTCTTGGTACGGTGCTGCTGGCGATTCCGGTGGGGCAGATGTCCGCGATGGCTTTGTCCGGGTTTCTGGTGGCGCGGTTCGGCAGTCGGCGGATGCTTTTGTGTGCGGCTGTGTCGTATTCTGTTTCGCTGGTGTCTTTGGCTTTGGTTTCGACGGTCTGGTGGCTGGGGGCGGTGCTGTTTTTCTTCGGCGTGGCGGCGAATTTGATGAATATTTCGGTGAATACGCAGGGAGTGGGCGTGGAGAGGCTGTATGGCAGGAGTATTATGGCGCGGTTTCACGGGTTGTGGAGTTTGGCCGGGTTTGCGGGCGGGCTGGCGAGTATGTGGATGGCGGCGGAGGGTGTGGCGCCGCTGGAGCATTTCTGCCTGATTTCCGGAGTGGGGCTGCTGATGGTGCTGGCTTTTTATCCTTTTCTGCTGCCTCGCGATGCGCGGCTTCCTGTCGTGGCCCGGAGCGGGGGCGGGGTGTTCCGCAGGATGGATGCGTATGTGGGGCTGCTGGGGGTGTTCGCCTTCGGTAGTATGGTGAGCGAGGGGACGATGTTCGATTGGAGTGGGGTGTTTTTTCAGGATGTGGTGCAGCCGGGGCCGGAGCTGGTGCGGCTGGGGTATGTGGCTTTTATGTGTACGATGGCGGCGGGGCGTTTTCTGGCGGATGGGCTGGTGACTCGGCTGGGGGCGATCCGCGTGCTGCGGGGGAGCGGTGTGCTGATCGGTGCGGGGCTGCTGCTGGCGGTGCTGTTTCCGAATGTGTGGATGGCGACGCTGGGGTTCCTGCTGGTGGGGTTCGGCACGTCGTCGGTGGTGCCGATTTGTTACAGTATGGCGGGGTTGTCCCGCAAGCTGGCTCCGAGCGTGGCTCTGGCGGCGGTGTCCACAGTGGGGTTTCTCGGGTTTCTGCTGGGGCCGCCGATGATCGGGTATGTGTCTCAGGCGTTGAATTTGCGGTGGTCGTTCGCTCTGATTGCGGTGGTGGGGTTCGGTACGTCGCTGGCGGCTCCGTTGCTGCGCCGGGTGTCGGTGAAACGATGATGCCGTTCGCTTGTTCTTGACAGTGTGTGCCGGGGCGTTTATGGTGGAGGCATGGATAGTTATGCTGTTTATGTCGTGATCGGCGTGTTGGTGCTGGCGCTTTTTTGGGCGATCGGTTCGTATAATGCGCTGGTGTCTCTCCGCAACGAGGTGCGGTCTTCTTTTGCGAATATCGATGTGAAGCTGCAACGCCGCTACGATTTGATTCCCAATCTTGTGGCGACGGCAAAGCGTTATATGCAGCACGAGCGCGAGACGCTGGAGGCGGTGACGGCTGCCCGCAATACGGCGGCTCAGGCGGCGAAGGCGGCGGCGGCCGATCCGGCGAATGCCGAGGCGATGCGTTCGCTGGTGCAGGCGGAAGGTTCTTTGGGGGCGACGCTGGGCAGGCTGTTTGCGGTGTCGGAGGCGTATCCGGATTTGAAGGCGGACGGGCAGATGGTGCAGTTGATGGCGGAGCTGTCTTCGACGGAGGACGGTATCGCGCTTTCCCGGCAGGCTTACAATGATGTGGTGATGCGTTTCAACGTGAAGCAGGAGACGTTCCCTTCGTCGCTGATTGCGGGGATGTTCGGTTTTACGCGTGCGGATTTGTTCCGCGTGGAGAATGAAGCTGCCCGCCAGGCTCCGAAGGTGGAGTTCTGAGTGGGGCGTCTGCCGGAGAAAGGAGGGTGTGATGTTGTCTGATTCCGCTTTGCTGGCGTGGGACGCCGTGTGGCGCAATGCAGGTTTTGCGTTGTCGGCGGCGGAGTCGGCCGATACTCTGTTTGTGGTGCTCGGGGTGCTGCTCTGGGTGGGGCTGCCTGTGGCGGGTGTGTGGTTCGGCGTGAAGGCGATGCGTCTGCGTCGGCTGGTGCGGGAGTTGCCTACATGCAAGGCGAAGGGTGTGTTCGTGGGGCAGGTGGAGATGAAGGGCGATGCGGTGTCGGAGGCTCCTCTGGCTTCGTTTCTTGCGGAGGCTCCCTGCGTGTGGTACGAGTATTCGGTGGAGGAGCACTGGCGGCGTGTGCGGGTGGAGACGTATACGGATAGCAAGGGGAATGTGCGTACGCGTACGCGGGTGGATACGGGCTGGGAGACGGTGGCTTCCGATAAGGCGTGGCAGTCTTTCTTTTTGCAGGACGATACGGGGGCGGTGCTGGTGCATCCCGCTGGAGCGGAGGTGGAGCCGGTGCAGGTTTTTTCCCGCCAATGTTCGATGGGCGATCCTTTGTATTACGGCAAGGGGCCGAGCGGTTCCGTGAGCGGTTCGACGCATGAGCGAAGGTTTACGGAGCGGGCGATTCCGGAGGGGCAGAGGCTGTATTTGCTGGGGACGGCGCGGGAGCGGAAGGATTGTGCGGCGGCGGAGGTGGCGAAGGCGGGTTTTGCCGAGGATGTGTTTTTGATTTCGTGCCGGTCGGAGGATGAGATCGCGAGGTCTTCCGGCTGGAAGTCATGGCTGTATCCGGTCGGCGGGGGCTGCGCGCTGCTGCTGGGTACGATTCTGCTGGCGGATGGGGTGCCGCCCGGTGCGTTGAAGGCTTTGCTGGTGCAGCTTGCCGCGTATTTCATGCTGGTGTGGCTGTGTGCGGCGGGCTGGACGATGTATGCGGGGATGGTGCGGATGCGGAACAGGGTGCAGGCGGCATGGGCGATGATTGAGGTGCAGCTGCAGCGCAGGCATTCTCTGGTGCCGGATCTGGTGCGGGTGGTGGAAGGGTATGCGGCGTATGAGAGGCAGTTGCAGGAGGATGTGGCGCTGCTGCGTGCGGGGCAGGCCGGGGCCGCCGCATTCCGGATGCGGGCGGAGGCTTTCCCGGAGCTGAAGGCGGATGCGGTGTTTGCGGAGTTGTCGGGCCGATTGGTGGATGCCGAGGATCGCGTGGCTTTGGCTCGCGAGTATTTCAATACGCTGGCAGGGCATTTCAACGCGGCGGTGAGCCGGTTTCCGGATGTGCTGTTTGCCCGCGTGTGCGGGATGAAGGCCGCGGCTTTGTGGCGGCCGGACGATGCCGGAGCGGTGGCGAGGCCTCCGCAGGTGTGAGAGCTGCGTGCAGAGGGGTGGAGTGCCGCCCGAAATGAAAGAACCCCGTTTCATGTTCGAAACGGGGTTGTTTGTTTGAGGTTTTCTGTGGATGGTCAGCCGGCTTTTGCTGCGGCCGGGTCGCGAACGAGGCGTACCTGGGTGACGCGGCGTCCGTCCGTTCCGGTGACGCTGGCGGTGAAGTCGGCGATGCGGAGTTCTTCGCCTTCTTCGGGCAGGTGGTCGAGTTCGTTGGTGATGTAGCCGCTGAGGGTGGAGATGCCGGGGCAGTCCAGATCAAGCTCGGGGAGGTATTCTTCGAGGTCGTAGAGGGACATGGCGCCGTCGGCAATGTAGGTGTTTTTGTCCACCTGGACGAATTCGCGGTTTTCGTCGTGGTCGAATTCGTCCTGAATGTCGTCGCCGACGATTTGTTCGAGGATGTCATCAAGGAAGACGACGCCGACTGCATCGCCGTATTCATCGACGACGAGGGCGAAGTGGACGTGTTCGGTGAGGAAGAAGGTGAGGAGGGTGTCGAGTTTCATGGAGTCCGGCACGACTTTGAGTTCGCGGCAGACGCTCATGAGGTCGGGGTGTTCCTGTCCGACGAGTTTGAGGAGGTCTTTGACGTGGACCCAGCCCTTGACGTCGTCGAGGTGGCCGTTGACGAGGGGGAAGCGGGTGTGGCGCGAGGTGCGGACGAGGTTCCAGTTGGTTTCGAAACTGTCGTTGATGTCGAGGACGTCGATGCTGCTGCGCGGCGTGAGGATGTCCTTAACGGACATGTCGTTGAGTTCGAGGGCGTTTTGCGAGATTTCGGCCTCTGTTTCCGTGACGGCCTGGGAGCGTTCGCTTTCGTCGATCAGGTGAGCGATTTCATCCGCGCTGTGGGGGTTGGCGGCAGCCTGCGAGGGGTCGATGCCGAAGGCTTTGCGGAGGATGAAGTTCGCGGTGTGGTTGAAGAGGTTGATGATGAAGCCGAAGATTTTCGCAAAGCGCCGGAGCCACGGTGCAGTGGCGAGGGCTGTGGAAAGGGGGTGGCGAATGGCCAGCGATTTAGGTACGAGTTCACCGAGGACGACATGCGCGAAGGTGAAGAGGCTGTATGCCAGGAAGAGGGAGATGCCCTGAACGAGCGCTTCGCTGTTGCAACCCATTTTGATGAGGGTTGGTGCGACGAGGCTGGCGACGAGGGGTTCGCCGAGGAAGCCGAGGGCGAGGGAGGCGAGGGTGATGCCTACCTGGTTGGCGGAGAGGTAGGTGTCGAGGTGCCGGGCGATGGTGCGGGCATCGCCTTTGCGGCGGCGCGTGCTGGTCGAGTCGGTGTCCTGGTCGATGAGCTGGCTTTCTCGGGTGCGTACCGCGGAGAATTCGTTCGCCACGAAGAAGGCGTTGAGCAGGAGGAAGAAGATGATGCCTGCGAGAATGAGCAGGATTTCTCCCAAGCCGGGATAGTCATTGGATGCGGCCCCGAGGGTCGCAAGAATACTGAGAGGATCGATGTCGTCGTGCATGATGTGAGGAGAGGTGGCAAGTTGGGGTTAAAGTTTTTCGTAGACGCCGGTGTCGCGCTTTTCGAGCACGGTGAAGCCCGCTTTCTTGGCGTCCGTGACGGAAAGCGGTTTGGTTATTTCCGGGATGTTGACGCGGCTGATGACTTTGCGGACCGGGTGTTTGCACATGAGGCATTTTTCCAGCGGTTCGCGGTCGATGGGCCGGCGAAGTTCAAAGACCTTGCGGCACACGGGGCAGGATTGCTCCGGGTCTTCGGGGTGTTCGGATATGTATTCGTAGATGGGCATAATAAAGCGTGAGGTATGCAGTATACCCCACGCCTTTAAAACTTGTAAAGGTGTATTCGGTGCATTACCAGCTCGACTTGGTGACGCCGGGAATCATTCCGGAGCTCGCCAATTCGCGGAAGGAGATACGCGAGAGGTTGAAGCGACGGATGAAACCATGGCGGCGACCTGTCAAGGCGCAGCGGTTTACCAAACGGACGGGGGAAGCGTTGCGGGGAAGCATGCTCAGGCCGACGTAGTCGCCTTCGGCTTTCAGTTGTGCGCGCAGCTCGGCATAACGGGCAACGACTGCTTCTTTCTTTTTGTTTCTTTCGATCCAGCTTTTCTTAGCCATAACTGTGTGGGCGAGATGTTTACTCTATATGGAGGTTATTGTCAAGCGGAATTTTGCAATTCCGGGTTTTAAGGTGTTTTATTCGGCGGAAGTGGGCGTTATTTGCCTTCTTCCGGTTTTTGTTTGAGGGGGACGGGCCTGAAGGGGGCGGGTTGCACTCCCTTGGAGTTTTTCGGGTTCATGGCCCGGATGGTGTCGTCCGAGACGGTGAAGGTGTAGTTGCCGCTGACGGTGGGGTCGCCGTCGCCGACGATGTATTCGAAGCAGCGACCGGGGTTGTTGCCTTCTGTTTCGGGCATGATGAAGAGGCCGATGGCGAGGGGGGGCGTTTTGGCTCCTTCCGCGGGTTTGGCGATGTCCCGGATGGTGTAGCTGATGGTGTTGTTGCCGCGGCGGAGGCCGCCGGAGACGATTTCCGCCAGGCGGACGTCTTCAAAGTTGTGGTGGGAGATGCCGTTGATGGTCATGTCTACGACGCGGCCGGGGGCATCGACGAAGACTTTGGCGATGTATTGCGGCGCGGGGCATGGCGGCGGTGTGGCGGGGAGTTTTTCGTAGGGGTGGAAGCCGTCCTGTTCCTTGAGGACGGCGATGTCTTTTTTCCGGAGGCGTTCGGCGACCTGCGGGAGGTGCGAGAGGTTGAAGAAGCGCAGCTGGTCGTATTTCCATTTGCCGTTTTCGTGGACGAAGAGGAGGACGAGGGCCGTGTTGGCGGGTTTGCCGCCGATGCCGAGGTCGGCTTTGCCGATGTAGGTGCAGGCGAGGGTGTAGCCGTTGGCTCCGGTGAGGGCGCCGACGTAGCGGAGGCTGACGAGGGCGGGGGGAGTGGCTTCCTGCGCGAAGAGGGAGCGGGGGAATTCGCGTTTCTGGGAGACGATCATGTTCCTGACCTTGACTTGGCGGGATTGCGCGGTGGCGCTTTGCCAGGCGGCGAGGTTGCTGCTGATCATGCTTTGCCGCCAGGTGTTGTAGACGGTTTCGGCGATGTCGCGTGCCTGTTCCTGGTTGGGTACGGCGATCCATGTGGGGACGGAGTTCTGCCGCAGGGTGGGAGTCTGTGGGGTGGGGGCCTGCGCGAGCGCGGCTCCGCCTCCGAGGAGGGGGAGGGTGCACGCGAGGAGCCGTCGCAAGGTGAGGGTGCGGTTCTTCATATCCTGCGTAGAACTTACATGAGGCTTGCGCTCATGGCAAGAAAATAGCAGGATATGTCCGTTATTTTCATGTCTCTTTCGTCGCAAAGCGCCAGTGTGCGTTCCGAGTCCGCCTACGGCAGGTTGCTGGCTGAGGTGCCGCGGTTTACGTGGCGCGTGTTCGGCGATGGGGTGGAGCTGGAGATGTATGCTTTTTTCCCTCCGAACCATTCGAGGGAGGATGCAGTGCCGTCGATGGTGTTTTTCCACGGCGGGATGTGGCGGGTGGATAGTATGGCGGAGTTCGTGCCGTGGGCTACGGTGCTGGCGCGGCGCGGGGTGGCGTGTTTTCTTCCGGTGTTCCGGACGCGGGCGCGGTTTGAGGTGTCGGCTCTGGATGTGCTGGATGATGCGGAGGAGGCATGGCTGTGGGTGCGGGAGAATGCGGCGGAGCTGGGGCTGGATCCCCATGCGGTGTCGGTGGCGGGCTGCGATGCCGGTGCGCTGATGGCTTTGCATGTGGCGATGCCTCCGGTGGCGAGGAAGCGGCGTTGGCTGGTGTTCCGTTCAAAGGAGCCTTTGCCGCCGATGCCTGCTTCGGTGGCGATTTTCCGCGGGGTGGTGGATTTGAATGCGCCGGAGGCGGCGCGGTTGCAGATCGACCGTGAGATGACGGCTGCCTATGGGCTGAATCCTGTGGATTTGCTGCGGCCCTGTCTGCCGCCGCTGTTTTCGGCGCACGGGATGCAGGATTCGCTGATGGATTGCCATTTGAGCGAGTGGTTCGCTGCGGAGTGGAAGGGGTGCGGGAATGCGGCGATGCATGTGTCGTGCCCGCTCGGGGATCATGCGTTTTTGCATTTCAATGTGAATCCGCAGGTGTTCGAGCAGGTGATGGCGAGCTGGGATGCCTTTCTGGTGTCGAACGGGGTGTGGCCGGAGGCTGATGATCCGGCGGGGCTGCTGTTGCTGTGAGCCCTGTGTTTTTTTCGTTCTTGGGTGTTGACTTGGCCCAGGGGTGTGTTATGTTATGAGAACTATGTTGATTGCCGTTGTTTTAGGGTATTTGGTCGCCACGATGTTTTTGATCGCTGGGGTGAGCCGGGCCGTGCAGGTGTGCATGGATCTGCGCCCGGGTATCGATTTCAGCGAGATGATGAATTTGCTGCTGGAACCCGCCTTTATGGTGGGGGTGTCCGTGGTGATGCTTCTGCTGATTCAGATTGCGACGTTTCTGGAGCGCCTGATGTATTCCCAGCTGCGCGAGGAGAAGAGGAGGACGATGGAGAGCAGGAAGGGTGAGGAGCAGGCGGCTGTTCCTGCCGTGCAGGCTGTAGCTCCGGCTCCCGTGCAGGAGAGTCCGGTTGTTTCGCCGACTGCTGCCGCTGCGCCCGTTGAGGAGGCGAAGGCTGGAGATTCCCAGGTTTCCTGAGGGGGAGAGGTCAGGCCCGTTTGTATTGCCACAGCTCGAAGCCGTCTCCGACGGTTTCGAGTTTTTTGTCGGGGTATTCCTGTTCGAAGGGGGGGAACCATGTGTCCGCTTCGTGGGTGCCGGGGATGCGGGATACCCAGAGTTTGTCCATGAGGGGGAGCATGAGTTCGAAGATTTTCGAGCCGCCGATGACCATGATTTCCGGGTCGATGAGGGGGAGGGCGTCTAGTTCGGCAAGGTTGCGGATGACGGTGACGCCTTCGGGTCGGAAGGCGGGGTCGCGGGAGAGGACGATGTTTTGGCGGTTGGGGAGGGGTTTGCCGATGCTGTCGTAGGTGAGGCGGCCCATGAGGACGGGATGTCCGGTGGTGAGCCTTTTGAAGGTTTTGAGGTCTTCCGGCAGGTGCCAGGGGAGGTCTCCCTTGTAGCCGATGGCGCGGTTTTCGTCCATGGCGACGACGGCTGTGTATTGGCGGGGCTGGTTCATGCGGTTCAGACGGAGATGGGCGCCGGGATGCCCGGCGCAGGGTTGTAGTGTTCGAGGGTGAAGTCTTCGTAGCGGAAGGCGTCGAGTTCGGTGATGGCGGGGTTCAACCGCATGGTGGGGAGAGGGCCGGGGGTGCGGGTGAGCTGGAGGCGGGCCTGGTCGAGGTGGTTGCGGTAGAGGTGGAGGTCGCCGAAGGTGTGGATGAATTCGCGGGCTTCGTAGCCGCAGACCTGTGCGACCATCATGAGGAGGAGGGCGTAGGATGCGATGTTGAAGGGGACGCCGAGGAAGAGGTCCGCACTGCGCTGGTAGAGCTGGAGGGCGAGGCCGTGGCGTTCGCCTTCGTTCGCGGCGGGGATGACGCAGAACTGGAAGAGTGTGTGGCAGGGGGGGAGCGCCATTTGGTCGACGACGGCGACGTTCCACGCGCTGACGATGTGGCGGCGCGACCATGGGTTGTTACGGAGGCCGTCGATGAGGCGAGCGATCTGGTCGATGCTTTCGCCGCCGGGCGTTTGCCAGTTGCGCCATTGGGCGCCGTAGACGGGGCCGAGTTCTCCGTGTTCATCCGCCCATTCGTCCCAGATGGTGACTCCGTTTTCTTTGAGGTAGCGGATGTTGGTGTCGCCTTTGATGAACCAGAGGAGTTCGTGGATGATGGAGCGGAGGTGGAGTTTTTTGGTGGTGAGGCAGGGGAAGCCCTGCCGGAGGTCGTAGCGGGCCTGCCGGCCGAAGACTCCGATGGTGCCGGTGCCGGTGCGGTCTTCGCGGCCTGTGCCGTTGTCGAGGACGTCGCGAAGGAGGTCGAGGTATTGCTGCATGGCGGTGCGGGTGGGTTCGCTGCCGGGGTCAGGAGCCGGGGCGGAGGGCGGCGCGGATTTGCGCGGCGTATTGTTCGGCCTTTTGGGCGTAGGTGAGTTCCGGGTTCTGGTAGAGGATGCCGCGGGAGACGTTGATGACGGGCGGGGCGGTGCGGTTGCTTCCGGCGAGGGCGGAGAGGTCGCCGCCTTGCGCGCCGAGGCCGGGGATGAGGAGGGGGGCGTCGGGGAGGTCGTCCAGTACGCTGCCGCCCGCATTGGTGAGGCCGACGACCATGCCGAGGTGGGTGGCGCGGTTTTCGCGGCGGGAGCGTTCGATCATGTCGCCGACGAGCTGGTAGACGCGGCGGCCGTCCGCGAGGGGCTGGCGTTCGATGTCTTCGGAGCCGGGGTTGGAGGTGACGGCGAGGAGGTAGATGCCTTTGCCGGGATGGTCGAGGAAGGGTTCAAGGGTGTCGTAGCCCATGAAGGGGTTGAGGGTGACGGCGTCGACGTTCATGCGTTCGAAGTAGGATTTGGCGTAGTATTTCTGGGTTTCGCCGATGTCGCCGCGTTTGGCGTCGAGGATGATGGGGATGTCGCGCGGCATGTCCGCGACGAGTTTTTCAAGGAGGATGAGACCGGGGATGCCCATGGCTTCGAAGTAGGCGATGTTGGGCTTGTAGGCGGCGGTGTAGGGGGCTGTTTCTTCGACGACGCGGCGGAGCCATGTGCCCATTTCTTCGATGTTGTCGTTCTGCGGGCGGGGGTCGAGGCCGACGCAGAGGGCGGAGCCTGTTTTTTCGATGCGTTGGCGCAGTTTGTCGGAGAAGTTCATGTCCCGGCGAGTGTAGCATTACGGGGGCGTGTTGGCAAGTTTTTGGAGGTGCGGGGTATAATAGTTCTTGCCAAACAGGAGGAAGGGCGTATTCTTGTCCCTCACATTTTTTCCAATTGCTTATGTTGAAGCCTGTTTTGC
Organism: Neoakkermansia glycaniphila; assembly: GCF_900097105.1. GTDB lineage: Bacteria > Verrucomicrobiota > Verrucomicrobiia > Verrucomicrobiales > Akkermansiaceae > Akkermansia > Akkermansia glycaniphila. The sequence continues at coordinate 2,032,233 of NZ_LT629973.1, forward strand.
CTTCCTGTCTGAAAACGTACGACCGTAAGACTCTGTTTGCCGATTTGGGCGCGGGGGTGACGGTCGGGGTGGTGGCGTTGCCTTTGGCAATGGCCTTTGCGATTGCCTGCGGGTACCGAGAGATTACTCCTGCAACCGGGTTGATTACGGCCGTGGTGGCGGGGTTGCTGATTTCCTTGTTCAGCGGGAGCCGGTTCCAGATCGGCGGCCCGACGGGGGCTTTCGTGGTGATTATCGCGGGTATTGTGGCCGAGTTCGGGATGAGCGGGCTGATCGTGAGTACGCTGATGGCAGGGGTATTTCTGGTGCTGTTCGGCTTGTTCCGGATGGGTGCGCTGATCCGGTTTATTCCGTTTCCGGTGACGACGGGGTTTACGACGGGGATTGCGATTACGATTTTCTGTACGCAGGTGAAGGATATTCTGGGGTTGTCGTTCGGGGAGTCCGTGCCTTCCGCTTTCGTGCCGAAGTGGCAGTGCTATTTCCGGGCGATGGAGACGGTGAATCCGTGGGCGGTGGGGTTGACGGCGCTGACGGTGGCGGTGATTCTGCTGGTGAAGAGGTTTTTCCCCCGATTGCCCGCGATGCTGTTCGGGATGCTGGCGGCGACGGCGGTGACGGTGATTTGGGATTTGCCGGTGCAGACGATTGCTTCGCAGTTCGGCTCGCTGCCGAGTTCCCTTCCGCTGCCCGCGCTGCCGGAGATGCAGTGGGAGCAGCTGCCGAAGCTGGTGCTTCCCGCTTTCGTGATTGCGCTGCTGGCGGCGATCGAGTCTTTGCTGAGCGCTTCGGTGGCGGACGGTATGACGGGGTCTCGCCATAAGCCGAATGCGGAGCTGATTGCACAGGGGATCGGGAATATCGGGTCGGCGTGTTTCGGCGGTTTGCCTGCGACGGGTGCGATTGCCCGTACGGCGACGAATATCAAGGCCGGGGGGAAGACTCCCGTTTCCGGGATCGTGCATGCGGTGACGCTGCTGGTGATTCTGATGGCGGTGGGGCCGTATGCGGCGATGGTGCCGCTGGCCGCGCTGGCAGGGATTCTGGCGGTGGTGTGCTGGAATATGGCGGATTTGAAGCTTTGCCGCGATTTGCTGACGGGGCCGCGCCCCGATGCGGCGGTGATGCTGATTACGCTGGTGCTGACGGTGCTGATGGATCTGGTGGTGGCGGTCGAGGTGGGCGTGGTGCTGGCCGCCCTGCTGTTTATCGGGCGGATGGCGCAGTTCAGCCAAGTGTCGATGATCAGCGATGAGGTGCTGGGCGCGGATCCGGAGGAGGATCCTTCCCGCAGCATTTATTTGCGCGAGGTGCCGAAGGGCGTGGAGGTGTTCGATATTCAGGGTCCTCTGTTTTTCGGGGTGGTGGAGAAGTTCAAGGATATTGTGCTGAAGTCTCTGGAGCATGATGTGTCGTTCGTGGTGCTGCGGATGAGGCTGGTTCCGGTGCTGGATGCGACGGGGCTGCATGTGCTGGAAGGGTTTTTCGCGCAGTGCCGCGAGCATGGCATCCGCCTGATGCTGTGCGGGGTGCAGGCGCAGCCGCTGGAGGTGATTCGCCATGCGCCGATGTACCGCCAGCTGAAGAAGTGCAATGTGTGCGCGAATATCGACGAGGCTTTGGCCCGTATTCGCGGGGCGATGGAGAAGGAGGCAACGCCCGCAGTGCAGGACGATGGTTCACGTTGAGTTTTCGGGTATGGTTTGGGAGCTTTTGCTGTTTGCCCTGTTTTTCATCTTTTCCCAGCTGAGTCCGGGGCCGGATGTAGCGCTGGTGTTCCGTGCGGCTCTTTCGCGGGGTTTTCGGGCAGGGGCTGCCGTGGGGCTGGGATGCAGTGCCGGGCTGGTATTCCATGCGGCACTGGTGTGTTCGCTGGGGGCGGCCTTGCTGGACTGGACGTATGCGCCGTATGTGTGTGCGGCTGCCGGGGGCTGGTTGCTGTTTCTTGCTTGGAAGGTGTATCCCCGCCGGGGTGTGTCGCAGGATGCCGGGATGGAGGGAGCTGCGCCAAAGGAGAGTCTGGCTTTGTTTTTCCGCGATGGGCTGGTGAGCAATGTGCTGAATCCGAAGGTGACGTTTTTTCTGCTTTCTCTGGCGACTCCGCTGTTGCGCCGCCATGACGAGCCTTGGTTCCCGTGGGTGATGGGGCTGGCGATGGTGGTGCCTGCCGCCTGCGGGTGGATGCTGTGGTCGGGGCTGCTGCAGTTTCCCGTATTGAGGGCGTGCTATGTGAGGCATACGCGCGGTATCGAGATGGTGTTCGCCGTGCTGCTGGCCGTGTTTGCTGCGGGGTGTTTCGTGAGTGCGGCGGCGTGGTCGCCATCGGTGCAGGGATGAGCGGAAAGGGGTGTATCATGGCGCATTTCCCGCTTTTCTTTTTCAATCGGTTTGTTCATCATTCGGGCATGCGTTTTCGTCCGGGTTCTCTCCTGTGTTTGTGTGCTCTTTTTTGTGCCGGGTGCGGCGATTCGGAGAATCGCAATGCCCGTTATACGACGTCCGAGAAGAAGGAGCCGCCGCGGCCCGAGGTGCAGGCGATTGAGCTGAAGCCGGATGCGGGGAGTTCCCGCGAGGAGGAGCCGGAGGAGGGCATGGCTTCGGTCGGTACGCGCAAGTTCAAGATTTTCAGTGCATATGCTGGGGAGGATATCAATCAGCTTCTCGGCGTTTCGGGGCGTACGCTGGTGCTCAGTTTCGTGGCTCCGCAATGGTGCCCGCACAGCAAGGAGATGGTGGCTTCGCTGAAGAAGGTGGCCGAGAGCGCGCAGGGGCAGCTGCAGGTGGTGTATGTGGATGCGGATGCCTTTCCCCAGCTGGCGAATAGCAACCGTTTCCATATCGAGAAGGTGCCGATGACGTTTGTCTATTCCGAGGGGATGCTGCTGTATTCCTTTACCGGCAACGAATCTCCGGCCAGGATACAGGAGCACCTGACGGCGGCCAAAACACAGAACTGATTTCCATACCTACTTGTTACCATGAGAATTCTGACAGGACTCCAGCCGAGCGGCAAGCTCCATATCGGCAATTATTTCGGCGCGATCGAACCGGCGGTTCGTTTGCAGACGCAGGGCGAGGCTTTCTATTTCATTGCGAATTACCACGCGATGACGACAATGGAGAGCGCAGAAGCTCTGCAGGAGAATACGTTCAATCTGGCCTTGGATTTCATTTCCTGCGGGCTTGATCCTGAACATTCCGTGCTGTTCGTGCAGTCCGCCGTGCCGGAGGTGAACGAGCTGGCATGGATTCTCAGTACGGTGTGCCCGATGGGTCTGCTGGAAAGGTGCCATTCCTACAAGGATAAGGTGGCCAAGGGGTTCCAGCCTCAGCATGCGCTGTTTGCCTATCCGGCGCTGATGGCGGCGGATATTCTGCTGTACGATTCCGATCTGGTGCCTGTGGGCAAGGATCAGAAGCAGCATCTGGAGGTGACGCGCGATCTCGCCGGGAAGATGAACGATGCGTTCGGCGAGGGTCTGTTCAAGTTGCCCGAAGCTTTGATTGCCGAGAATACGGCTGTGGTGCCGGGGCTGGACGGGCAGAAGATGAGTAAGAGCTACGGCAATACGCTGCCGATTTTCGGCGAAGAGAAGCCGCTGCTGAAGATGGTGAACAAGAAGATTCTGACGGATTCGACTCCGCTGGAAGATCCGAAGCCCGTGGAGGGTTCCGTGCTGTTGCAGCTGTACAGGCTGTTCGCGGGTGAAGCGGAGTATCAGGCGATGGTGGATGCACACCTTGCCGGCGGCGTGGGGTATGGTACGTTCAAGAAGCAGTTGTTTGAGGCGTACTGGGAGTATTTCCGTCCGGCTCGCGAGTGCAGGGAGGCCCTGCTGCAGGATCCGGCCCATATTACGGATGTGCTGGACAAGGGCGCCGCACGGGCTCGTGAAGAGGCTGCCAAGGTGCTGACTCGCGTGCGCAGGGCCGTAGGTCTTGGCTGGCATTGATTTCCTCCCGCCATGCTTCGCCTGCACGGGAGACCGTGTGCGGAACCGTGGCGGTTGTGTGATGCCGTGATTGTTTTATGTTCAGAATCATTGCCGGATGCATGACTTTCGTTCTTGGGTGCCTGGTGCTGCTGGGCGTCTGGGCATGGATGAATTCGTCTTCGAACGGCAGCAGTGAGGAAGCGCATGCTTTTGCTACGGCGATTTTTGACCGGAATGAGGAGAGGTTTCGCGAGATGTCGGATTTTATGGATGCCCATCCCCAGGTGGGTGTGTTTGCCCGCAAGCCGTTGATGCCCGGGGCCGATCCGCGCAAGAGGTGCGAGACGTTCTATCGGGACGGAGCTTTCGGTGAACCGGGGTATGAGGCTGATGCTTTATCCATGGGGTTGAAGACGCGGGAGGTGCGGCGGATGCTGGATCTGATGAAGCGCAGCCGTGTGTGCCGAGTTGTACGTCAGGCGGACGGGACGGTGTGTATGCTGGATTTGCCTGCTTCGTTCCCTGCGGCGGGTTGTGTATGCATTGTCCATTTCGTGATGCAGAGTGATTTGCCGGAAGTCCAGAAGGGGACGACCAGGACGCAGCTCCGCGAAGACGGCTGGTATGCGGTGCATAATCTGGGCAGGAAGGGGCATATCCCGGTGGAGACGACCTGCGGCGACGCATGGCGGTGAGCAGGATGGTGCGCCGTGCCGATTTGTCTTGATTCCTGCAGATGAAGCTTCTACTGTAGAAGTATGAAGACGGTTTTCGTTTGGCTTTGTGTGTTCGGCATGTCTTGTTCCGACGTTGCCGTTGCAGGGGGGAAGGATGTCCGTACGGAACGTGCATCTGAGCCCCGGCCGAAGAGGCCGGGCAAGTATCCGGTAGAGGTGGAAGATTATGGCAGCGTATTCAAGTACAGGGACAAGGCGTATTCTTCTGTGCGCGAGCTGTTGAAGGCCTTGGATACCAAGAAGTATTATGATGTGGCTATCAATTTCAAGTCAGTGAACGATGAGGTTGGGCTTCGCGTGATCCGGGAGTTGATGGCGGCAGGTATGAAGGTCAATTTTGTCAAATTCGGTCGTAACAATGGTATGCCGCGTTTTGTAGAGGTGGAGCAGGTGTTGAGCCTCCGTTAAAAGAAAAAACGCTCCGTCCGCCAAGGGATGGAGCGTTGTTTTGTCGAGAATGTTCGGATGCCGGGTCAGTTGCCGTAGCGGCGGCTGTATCCGCCGCCGTCTCCGCGGTCGCGACGCGTGCGGGGTGCGCGGTCGTTACGGTCGCGTCGGTTACCGTAGCCTCCGCCGTCGCGGTAGCTGTTGCCCTTGCGGTAGCCGCTGCGGGGGCGCTGGAAGGATTCGGCGTCTCCGGCGGGTTTGCCTTTGTCTTCGCGGACGTTGACTTCGTAGCCGCAGATCATGGTGGTGGAGAGTCGTTCCTTGAGCTGTTCGGCGACGGAGGGGTCGACTTCGATGAGGCAGTGTTTCGGGAACATGCGGATGTCGCCGACGGTGCCTTTGGGTGCGCCGCCTTCGTTGTAGAGGAGTCCGGCGATGTCCTTGGGGCGGATGCCGAGCATTTTGCCGCCGTTCATGAAGAGGGTGACGGTGTCTTCCATGCCTGCCCATGAGTGGCCTTTTTCGTAGCGTTCTTCTCCGGCCGGCTGTTCATCGGTATCGGCCTGGCGGGGGCGGGAGTAGCGGGAGGGCTTGTCTTCGGGGATGGGCTGGATTTCCCGCGAGGTGCGGGAGACGAGGAGGCTGAACATGGCCGCGACGAGTTCTTCGGCGGGAAGTTCGACTTCGCGCATTTCGTCCGGCAGGCCGCTGCCTGTTTTGACGCGTTCGAGGATGTCATCCACGAGGGCTTCCTTGCGCATTTGATCGACCTGCTCGGCGGTCATGACGGTTTCCCGGTTCATTTTTGTGCCGATGAAGCGTTCGATGCGGCCGAGCAGGGAGAAGTCGCGCCTGCCGATGAAGGAGATGGCCTTGCCTTTGCGCCCTGCGCGGGCGGTGCGGCCGATGCGGTGGACGTAGTCTTCGGGGTCGCGGGGGAGTTCGAAGTTGACAACGGCGTCCACATCGTCCACATCGAGGCCGCGGGCGGCGATGTCGGTGGCGACGAGGATGCGGAGGTTGCCGCGGCGGAAGGAGTCCATGACGCGTTCGCGGAGGTTCTGGGGCATGTCGCCATGGAGGCGGTCGACGGCGTAGCCGCGGGCCATGAGGCCGTCCACGATGTCGTCGACGACTCGTTTGGTGTTGGCGAAGACGAGGCCCATTTTGACCTTGCCCATTTCCATGAGGCGGCTGAGGACTTCGATGCGGGAGGAGAAGACAACTTCGTAAACGAGCTGTTCGATGGTGGGTACGGTGAGAGTGGGCCGTTCGATGTTGACTTCGACGGGAGATTCGGTGAAGCGGGAAAGGAGGTGGCGGATGGCCGGGGACATGGTGGCCGAGAAGAAGAGGGTCTGCTTCTGCTCGGGCAGGGAGGAGGCGATGCGTTCGATGTCTTCGAGGAAGCCCATGTCGAGCATCTGGTCGGCTTCGTCGAGGATGAGCATGCGGAGTTCGTCGAGGCGGAGTGCTCCCTGTTCCATGAGGTCCATGACGCGGCCGGGGGTGCCGACGACGAACTGGACGCCGCGCTGGAGGGCATCAAGCTGCGGGCGGAAGGAGGCGCCGCCGTAGATGGGTACGGCTGAGACGCCGTCGAGGAAGAGGGCGAGTTTGTCCACTTCGCGGCAGATCTGTACGGCGAGTTCGCGGGTGGGGCAGAGGCAGAGTACCTGCACGGCTCGAACGCCGGGGTCGATGGCCTCGAGCGCGGGGATGGAGAAGGCGAGCGTTTTGCCGGAGCCGGTGTGGGAAAGGCCGAGGATATCGGAGCCGGAGAGGGCTGCCGGGATGGCCTGCGCCTGGATGGCGGAGGGAGTTTCAAAGCCCAGGACCTCGATGGCTTCGAGGATTTCGGGGCAGATGCCGAGTTCGGAAAACGTGGTGGTGGACGTCATAGGCTTTAATGCGACATGACAATGCCTTTGTGTGAAGTATTTGTCGAGAATATAAGGCGGCGATGACGTGTTTCCCGTTCGCTGTCCTTTTTGCCGCTTGTGTTTTGGGGGGCGTCGTGGTATTTTTGCAGGGCAATGAGTAAGTGTTTTCTCGTTTCGGTTTGTGCTGTTCTGTTGTCCGCATGCGAGTCCCAAAAGGTGCCGACGACTTACTACGAAGCCGACACTCCGGGGTATGTGGAGAGCATTGTGGTGGACGAATCCCGGCAGGTCGGATATATGGGCACGCAGGGCGATAAGCTGGATGTGAGCGGACGGAAGGGGAAGGGTTTGATTGTGATGACCGGGTGCGAGAACGGCGCTCCGGTGCGCCGGAATGTGACGAAGCCGGGTGTTCTGCATTCCCCGAGGGCGCTGACTCTGCATGGCGGTCTGCTGTATGCGGCGGACCGCGGTCGTATCGTGAGCGTCGATACGAAGTCGGGCAAGGTGTCCACGGTGGCGGATTTGTCGAAGGCCGGAGTGGAGTCGATGCACGATGCGACATGGGCGGGTGAACGGATGTTCGTTTCCTCCCAGACGAAGAACAGGATTTACGAGGTGAATCCCGCAACGGGAAAATTTGCCGAAGTGCAGTCGAGCGAGCCTTTCCGCGGGCCGAAGGGGCTGACGTGGGATGATGGGGCGAAGCGGTTGCTCGTTTGTGAGTACGGGAGCGGCGAGAAGGTAGCGGACGGCCGTATTCTGTCTCTTGATCCGGCGACGGGAAAGGTGGAGCAGGTATGCGGACACCGGGGGAAGTTCAGCGGTCTGGCCCTGAATAAGGGGTTCCTGTATTTTTCCGATTGGAACAGGAAGAGCCGCCAGCCGGGCGCGGTGTGCAAGATGGATTTGAAGTCGGGGAAGGTGGAGGCTGTGACGCGCAAGCAGATGAACGGTGCTGCCGATTTTTGCGTGACGAAGGATGGAGTGGTCGTGGTGCCTGCGCTTTTCGACAAGAAGCTTTGGATCATCTATCCGAAGCAGGAGTATTGAGCGGTGCTGGCCGGTGCGGCAAAAGGCTCCATTGTGCTGCGGCATCGTGATTGACTTTGCCGGAGGCGGGGAGTACACTCGCTGCCTTGACGATCATGAATAACCAGTATGTTCTTCCCACATACGGACGCGCGCCCATCACGATGGTGAAGGGTGAGGGTTCCCTGATGTGGGACAGCGACGGGAAGTCCTATGTGGACTTCTGTTCGGGGATTGCGACATGCTCCCTCGGCCACTGCAATCCCGTAGTGACGGATGCGCTTTGCCGACAGGCGAAGACGCTCATGCACTGTTCCAATCTGTACGGCATTGCCCAGCAGAACGAGCTTGCGGAGGTGATTGTCCGAGATTTCATCAAGCTGCCGGGGCGCGTGTTTTTCTCCAACAGCGGCGCCGAGGCGAATGACGGCATGATCAAGGTGGCGCGGCGTTTCGGCCACAGGAGGCCAGCGGCAGACGGTTCGCCCCGCTATGAGGTGATTACCTTCCAGAAGTCGTTCCACGGCCGTACGCTCGGTTCGATGGCAGCTACGGGGCAGGATAAGATCAAGGCGGAGTTCGATCCGATGCTGCATGGGTTCAAGCACGTGCCGTTCAATGATCTGGCTGCGGTGAAGGCTGCCATCGGCAAGGAGACGGCAGCCATCATGCTCGAAGCAGTGCAGGGCGAAGGCGGGGTGAATCCCTGCAGACCCGAGTTTCTCCGCGGGCTTGCCGAGTTGTGCCGCGAGCACGATCTTCTGTTGATGATGGACGAGGTGCAGTGCGGTTTTGCTCGTTGCGGTACGATGATGGGCTGGCAGGCCGTGGCTCCCGATGTGCAGCCGGACTGCGTGTCCTGCGCTAAGGGGATGGGCGGCGGTTTTCCCGTGGGCGCGTTCTGGGTGAGCAACCGGGTGTTCGACGGCAAGGGAACGGAGCTTTCCTCGATCATGGGGCCCGGTTCCCACGGTTCGACATTCGGAGGTACTCCGCTCGCCTGTGCGACTTCCCATGCGGTGGTGACGGAGATCGTGCGCGCCGGGCTGGCCGAGCGTGCGAACAGGCTCGGAGACAAGATCCGCGAGGAGGTTCTTTCATGGAATCTGCCTGTGGTGGAAGGCGTGCGCGGACTGGGGCTTTTGTTGGGGATCGGCCTGAATGCCGGCCTTGTCGATGTGCCTGAAGGTGGCACTTCCGCCGGAGTGGTGAGCAATATGCTGCGCGAAGAGGGTCTGCTGACGGTGCCTGCCGGGCCGGATACGGTGCGCCTGATTCCTGCGCTGACGATTCCCGAGGATGTGCTGATGCAGGGCCTGGGCATCCTGAAGGATGTGCTGTCCCGCTTCTGAGGAATCGCCCGTTTGGAGATGTTTCAAGCAAAAACCGCAACTGCTTGACGGCGGTTGCGGTTTTTTTGCGCCGGGGAGAGGGAAATTGTCAGGGGAGCTGCCAGCGGTTCTTCCATTCGAGTTTGGGTTTCCCGTCCTCGAAGCGGATGGGGAGCCACATGTAGCGGCCGTCGATGGCGTTCTGAGGTTTCCAGATGTCTGCCATGAAGATGTAGGTGCCGGGTTTGCCCTGCACAGGGAGTATATAGGTGCTTTGCCCGCCGAACGTTTTGTCGGCACGAGGACCGGTGCAGGGGTTGCCGAGTTCTTTCCACGGGCCTTCGATTTTGTCCGCTACGGCGCTGCGGGCGGCATTTGGATACCAGCCCGAGCATCCTGAGCCGATGAAGTAGTATTTGCCTTCATGCTTAAAGACGGCGGGAGCTTCCATGAACCTGCCGGGGAAGGCGCGGACGAAGCGCCCGTTGTGGGCGGTGTAGTCGTCCGTGAGCTGGGCGATGTGCGTGGTGCCGTTTTCCTCCGAGGAGTAGATGTGGTATGCCTTGCCGTCGTCATCCACAAAGATGGTCATGTCGCGGCTCATCTGGCCGCCGGGAAAATCGCGCTTGAAGAAAGCGGCGAGATCTGCCCCTTCCGGATAGCTGCTGGAAGTGAGCTTGGGCATGCTGCCTTCGGCGGCAAGGGTGCGCTTTTCCTTCTGCATGTCGACCGGCCATTGCCCGGCATTGACGCGTCCTGCGCGCAGGAAGGTGAAGGGGCCCGTCGGCTTGTCCGCCACGGCTGTGCCTGCGTAGGCTGCCCCGTATCCCTTGCCCTTGAGTTCGAGGTGGAACCACATGACGTATTTGCCCGTTTTGCTGTTGTAGACGACTTTGGGGCGTTCGAGAATGCATCCTTTGACGATGGGGGATTTGGCGTCGTCAGAGACTTTCAGGGCGATTCCTTCGTCTTTCCAGTTGTAGAGGTCTTTTGAGGAGTAGCAATGGACGCCGACCTGAGCGTAGTTGCCGGCATCGCCTTCGATTTTGTGTTCTCCGTACCAGTAGTAGGTGCCGCGGTCATACAGGATGCCTCCTCCGTGGGCGTTGATGTGGACTCCGTTGTTGTCCGTCCAAATTTGGCCGGGTGAGAAGGAATCGTGCAGGGGTGCCTGAGTGTCCGGTGCGGCTGAGACGGTTCCGCAAAGAACCGTGAGAGTGAAGAGTGCGGGATAGGAATTCATGCTGTCGGAATGGTTGAATGGTGAATGAAAGAAGCGCGGCTTTTCCGGAGAGAGCCGCGCTTGGTAGGAAAGCGTTCGGTTGCCGTCAGGCAGACGGAGTGCCGGATATGCCGTTGTCAGGGAGCTGTGGTCGGGCTCGGTGTGGAGTCCGGTGTGGCCCGTTTGTATTCGAACTGCACTTTTTGCAAGGCTCCGTCGTTGGAACTGGTGAACGTTTCCCCGGCCACGATGCCCAACCCGTTGAAGTTGATGGTGCCGGTGGTCATGCCCGGATCCCAGGTGAGCGTGGCGTTCATGCCCTGGCGCGTGGCGATGAATGTGCCGCCGCCCTGTTCCTCCATGTTCAGAACAAGGTTGGCCGTATTGGCATTGCGCCGTGGCGTGTAGATGATGGTTCCGGGGTTGACGTAATTGTCCACGGTTTCACCGCTGACGGCTGCATAGGTGACAGAGAATTCTCCGGATGTGTATTCTTCGCGGTTGTTTTGCAGCACATGCACGATGAAGGTGACGTCGACCGTGTGGCCGTTGGATGCCGTTCCTTTCAGGCGGAATTCGTCGCCGTTGTTGAGCGTCTGCCAGGCAATGGCGGTTTTGATTTCGTCTTTTGTGGAGCTGCTGTTACTGCTGCTGCTACACGCGGAGAGAGCCAGAATCGCCAAGGAGGGGATGAGCCAGTGAAGCGGTTTCATGAGGATGCGGCGTAGGTGTTAGTTGACCTGAGGGTAGAAGCGGAAGGTGCCCTGGCTCATCATGGGAGAACCGTTGAAGGCATTGTTCACGAAGACCTGGCAGGTGTAGGTGCCCGTATAGACTGTCTGTCCGTCTGCATCTGTCGACATGCCGTTGAAGGTGAAGACGTAGCTGTAGATGAAGTTGAATCCTGCGGGAGTGGTCTGAGGCGGTGCTGTGCCCGTAGCTCCGATTCCGGTGACATACATGCCGGTAGAATCGTAGTTGATTTCCAGATAGGCGTTGGAGGCCGTAGTCCGGTAGGAGAAGTTGCGAAGCCGGTCGGCACGGTGATCCGTGTTGTACTTGCCGTAGATGTCGCCGGTGTGTTCCTGACAGGCCCAAGTGATCGTATCATTGATGGTGGCCTGCGGATCGTTGGGCATGCTGAAGTTGATGATGGCCTTGCCGTTGGCGGCGAGATGGCCGTTGCCGGCGATGTAGACGTAGGAGCTGTCTGTGCCGTAGTCGCAGTGGTAGGTGCCGGCCGTAGCGGTGGGGGCTGCGATGTTGTTGCCGGGATTGACGACGTCCGGATTGGAGGAAGAGGATCCGCCTCCACCTCCGCCTCCGCAGGATGCGAGGAGAAGGGAGAAAAGGCCGGTCAGCGTGATGCGGTGCATGTTCATGCGCATGATTTTTTGGCAGTGCGTGAGAGGTTTAGTTGGCGCCGGGGGTGAAAGTGAAGGTGCCCGAAGGGGTTGTGCTGACGGTTTGTCCGCTCATGTTCACGCCCGATGTGGAGTTGTGCCTCCAGCTGCGCATGTAGGTCAATTTGCAGGTGTAGGAGCCGTAGTATTCTCCGGCTTCATTGACACCCTTGAACATGAGCGTGTAGGTGCGGCGAATGGTGTAGGGCGCACCGAAGATGACCCAGTGGGAGCCCCATATGCCTTGCTGGAGTTCGACCATGTAATAGCCGTTCAGCGTGTATTCGAGTTCCAGAGTTGCAGTCGAGGAACCGGGAGTATAGGCGATGCGGTTGGTCCAGTAGCCGAGATTGCCGATGGTTCCGTCGTTTTGGCCTGTTCCCGGAGGGCCGACGATGTTGCCATTATCGGGTGATTGACCGGGTTCCCATGAGTTGTCAGGCGGGCCATTGAGAAATCCCGGGAAGAGGTAGACTCCATTCTGGTCGCGGGCGGCCCGTTCATCCGTATCAGTATTCCGGTCGTGAGGAATACCGAGACGACTGTCGGGGTCGGGCGTTCCATTCATATAGGGGATGAAGTCGCCTCCGGGCGTCGAGTTGACGATTGCGGGATTGACCTGGATCAAGGCTCCGGCATCCTGATCCAGAAATTCCTGGTCAGTGCCGAAATGAGCCGTGCCGAACAGGAACGAGCCGAATACTTCCTGAGGCGGAGAGTCGATCGGCAGGTAGGCCGATGTATTCAGGACGGTCGGGTCGGCGCTGGCATCGGAACCTCCGCATCCGCTGAATGTCAGGGATGTGGCGCAGGTGAAGCAGGCAAAGAGTGTGTGTGCGATTTTCATGCTGGAGGAATGTTGGCGTGCCAATCCGCAATCGGCGACTAGGGGCGGTTACTGCATATGGTGCAGTACCGGCGTTAGTTGTTGTTATTGTTGTTGGCCGCTGCGTTCGTGTTGGACGAGGCGCTGTTGTTCGTGGTGCACCAGAAGCGGCCGCTGTAGGATGTGACGGCGGAGGAGCCGTAGTTCAGGCGGTAGGAGCCTTGGGTGGACGTCGAGAAGTTCAGGACGTACATGGGTTGGTACTTGGTGAGGCCGTTGGGGTTTTCACCCCAGATGCCGCCCCAGAAGTCTTCTTGAGCCGCATCCACCGCGTAGATGATGATGGTGGATTGGTTGTTGGAGTCGCGCGAGTATTCGAAAGTAGCGAAGCCGTGGGCGACATTGTTGAGGTCGGTGACCTGTCCGTAGCACATGTTGCGGCCGAGGTCGGGGATGACGCCGCTGGAGCCGCTGGTCGTGCCGGTGAGGATGAAGCCGCCGGAGCCATAGACGCCGTTGGTGCCGAGAGCGGCTTCAATGGCGATGGAGACATAGCCGTTTTTGACGGCCGAGACGGAAGGTGCAACGGAGCTTCCTCCGTCGGAGCCGCCTCCGCATTGTGTCAGGACGATGCAGGCGAGAGTGGCCGTAGCGATGGTGCAGATTTGCTTGAACATGGTCGGAGGTTTTTTAGAAGGTGTTCGTGGAGGAGATGCGCGTATAGCTGAAGCGAGCGGTGCGGTTGCTGAAGGGCTGGGATTCCAGGATGCCGCCTTCGCCGAAGATCATGTAGCCCGTGGTTTTGGTTTCCCAGACGATGGTGGCCTTGGTGGAGCTGGAGTCCGTGCCGTTGAGGCCGGTGCGGATGACGGGGGTGTCGGTGCCCGCGATGCCGAGGGCCATCTGAGCCTTGTTGGTGCCGAAGATGGGGGTGTAGCTGAATTGGCCCGTGCCGGATTGCGTGGCGGGCGTGTCGACGCGGAATGTGCCGTAGGTTTCGGTGTTGGGGCCGTCGCCATTGGGCTGCATGGTGATGGTGACGTAGACGGTCTGTCCGTTTTCAGCAACGCCGGAGATTTGGAAGATGTCGCCTCCGACGAGGTTCGTCCATGCTACGTTGAGCTCTTCCTTGTTTTTGTTGTTGCCGCTGTCGTCGCTGCTGCTGCAACCAACGAAGCAGAATGCGGCGAGGAGGGAGAGTAATGAGAAGCTGATTTTCATATGCTGAGACTGTACAGTAAAAAGTTCGTAACGAAACTCGGAACGATTCTATCCTGTCGGGAGGTGAAGTCAAGGAAATTTTTCAAGGGGTTTCCGGAAAAAACGGGAGCCCGCTCTCCGAAGGGAGGGCGGTTGGCTGGGGCGGGATGTTTTTTCGTGCGCGGAGCGTTGGTTTCCAGTATCTATACTTTGATGAATGTCTTTTTGCGATACAGGAAGTAAAGGACGCTCCAGATGAGGGCGTAGTTGCCGAGCTGGAAGATGAAGGCGCCATAGTCTCCGCTTTGGCGGGCGAGGCCGCCGAAGAGGGCCCGGGAGATGTTGTGTTCGGGAGAGCATTGCGGGGTTTCGATCCACATGTACGCGAAGATGGCGTTGCTGCCGACGACGATGAAGGGGAAGGCGAGCCATGTGAGCCGGGCGATGTCCAGAATGAGGTAGAAGAGGGCCAGCAGGAGGTAGCTCCAGCCGGCCGCCCAGAGGACCATGGAGGTGGTGAAGATGTGTTTGATGATGGGGGTGTCGTAGCTGAGGGCCCAGCCGGAAAGGAGGAGGGCTCCACCGATGCCGAGCAGCCATGCGAGTTTTTTGACGGGGAGGCAGGGCGTTTTGAGGAGGTAGCCGCTGAGGGCTCCGAGCATGGCGGTGGCTCCGAAGGAGAGGTTGGTGAGGATCCAGCTGTAGTTGGTGCCGTCCTGCCAGCTGCCTTGAAGGTATTTGTCGATGTGGAGGGCGAGGTTGTCGTGCGGGAGGAAGAGTCCGGCCTGCGAGTCGCCGTAGGGCATGAAGCGCATGAGCGCCCAGTATGAGGCGAGGAGGAGGAGTGCGGTGACGATTTGGCCGCGCAGGCGGAGGTGAAGTACGCAGAGGGATGCGATGAGATATCCGCCGGCGATGGCCTGGAGGGTGTTGCAGAAGAGGGCCATGTTTTTCGGCTCGAAGCCGAGGAGTCTTCCCTGGACGACCATGCCGAGCAGGAAGAGGATGGCAACGCGCCGGAAGATGCGGAGGTAGGCTTTGCTTCTCATGCCCGGCGCGGAATATTTGCCCATGGAGAAGGGGACGGCGGCGCCGACGATGAAGATGAAGAGGGGCATGACGAGGTCCCATGCGGCGAAGCCTTCCCATTCGACATGGGTGGCATGGTAGCGGATCCATTCGGGCATCGGTTCGTAGATGAGGCCGAGTGCGGCGAGGACGAGGGCGAGGCCTCCCGTGAGGAAGAACATGTCGAAGCCGCGGAGGGCGTCGATGGCGAGGATGCGTGCCGGAGGCTGGGGCGATGATGTGTCCATGATGCGGAGAGTGAAGTGCGACGTGTGTATATACGCAAAAGCGCATGGCAATCTTGCAGGCTGCCATGCGCTTGTTGAAACCGGGTGCCCGGTGGGGTGTGTCAGTTTTCGTCGTCGTCTCCGTGGGAGAGGATGAACTGGAGGTCGTTCAGGTCGAGGCTGGAGGCGAAGCCTTCGTCTCCGAGTACGTTGCTGACGAGCTGGTTCTTCTGGTGTTGCAGGACGCGGATTTTCTCTTCGACGGAGTCGCGGGTGAGCAGGCGGTAGGCGATGACCTTGTTTTTCTGGCCGATGCGGTGCGTTCGGTCAATGGCCTGGCTTTCAACGGCAGGGTTCCACCACGGATCATACAGGATGACGTAGGAGGCGGAGGTGAGGTTGAGGCCCGCGCCGCCCGCTTTGAGCGAGAGGAGGAAGACGGATGGGTCTTTGGTGGTCTGGAAGCGTTCGATTTCGCTCTTTCGGTCTTTGGTCTGGCCGGTGAGGTAGTTGAACGGGCGGGATTCGCTTTCGAGCCGTGCCTTGATGATTTCGAGCATGGAGACGAATTGTGAGAAGACGAGTACTTTGTGGCCTTCGTCCCGAAGCTGGTCGAGGAGGTAGAAGAGGGCGTTGAGTTTGGCGCTTTCTTCCTTGGCGTATTTGGCGTCCACGAGGCCGGGGTGACAGCATATCTGGCGGAGGCGCATGAGGCCCTGCAGGATGGCGAAGCTGTTTTTCTTGACGGATTCGTCGGAGTCGACGCCGAGGAGGGCTTTCTGGATGCGGCGCAGTTCGGCTTTGTAGAGCTGCTGCTGGATGCCTTCCATTTTGGCGTATACTTCTTCTTCGGTACGCGGCGGGAGGTCTTTGGCTACCTGGCTCTTGGTGCGGCGAAGCAGGAAGGGCTTGAGGCGGGCTGCAAGGCGGTTCTGGCTCTGGGCGTCTTTCCGTTTGTCGAAGCGTTTTTTGAAGTAGGCACGCGATCCGAGGACGCCGGGCATGGAGAAGGCCATGAGCGACCACATGTCGAGGAGGCGGTTTTCAATGGGCGTGCCGGAGAGGACGAGGCGGTTGGAGGCGGAGATGTCGCGCGCTGCCTTGGCTGCCTTGGAGTCCGGGTTTTTGATCTGCTGGCCTTCGTCGAGGATGACGGTGAGCCATTTGATGGAGTTGAGCTGGTCGCCGCAGACGCGGAGCTGGGCGTAGTTGACGATGACCATGTCGAAGTTTTCGATGATGGTTTCGGCAACGGCCTGGTCTTTGTTGCGGATGACGAGGGCGCGGATGTTCGGAGCGAATTTCTGCGTTTCACCGGCCCAGACGTCGAGCACGGATTTCGGGCAGACGATGAGGACTGGCGGTGTTTGGACTTTTTTACGCCCTTTCTGGTTGTTGCGTACGTATTCTTCGCGCAGCCAGAGGATGTAGGTGATGGACTGGATGGTTTTGCCCAAGCCCATGTCGTCCGCGAGGATGCCGCCGAAGCCGTTGACGGCCAGGTAGGCGAGGAAGTGGAAGCCTTCGATCTGGTAGGGGCGCAGGGTGGCCTGAAGGTCGGTGGGGACGTCGGGTTTGACGTCGATTTTGATTTCGGCGGTGCGTTCCTTGATGCGTTTCCACGCTTTGGGGTCGAATACTTCTGCAGCGCGCGGGTCGGCGAGCTGCAGGGCGTGCATGCGGTGCGTTTCTCCGGAGAGGTCGAAGGGGTCGAGGCCGAGGCGTGTGACGGCGTCGCGTTGGTCGTCGTCGAGTTTGATTTCGAGGCGCATCCAGCGGCCGTCTTCCATGCGGACGTAGCCGCCGCGTGCGGAGACGAGGGAGCGGATCTGTTCTTTGCTGAGTTTGACGCCTTCGACGTCGATGACGACGCGGAGGTCGAACCAGTCGATTTCCTGGTTGACGACTTCGAAGCGGATGGCCGCGGCGATGGGGTCGGCCAGCAGGGATTGGAGGCCTTCGTCCATTTCGACTTTGATGCTTTCGGGGATGGCTTTGGCCCAATCGGCGAATTTTTCGGGGAACTGCTTGGTGATGCGGGATTTGAAGGCGTCCACCTGCGAGTCGAAGGTGAAGTTCATTTCCTCAAGCAGGTCGGGGATGGGATAAAGGTTGTCGCGAATGAAGCGAAGCAGGACGCGGTTGCGGACGGAGGCCTGATGGGTGATTTCCCAGCCGTCTTTGCCGAGGCGTTCGGTGCGGCGTCCGGGTTCGTCCTGCGCGGTGACTTCGAGGAGGACGTGTTCGGTGTCCGCTGCGGTGAGGCCGCGGACGATTTTCATGGCGAAGGTGGGTTTCAGCTCGATGTCTTCGACGCGTTCTTCCATGCTGGGGGGCAGGGATGCGCCGATTTTACGCAGGAATTCGACGCCGTCGAGGCTGTCGATGACGCTTTTCGGGATGGAGTAGCGCGGTTCGACTTCGGTGCATTCCAGCCAGCGGGGCGGGCCGGGGAAGACGGTTTCGTCGGACTGGTAGAGTTCGACCTGTCCGGGGAGCTGGCGTACGGAATGCGAGACGTGGACGCCGGCGGAGGTGACGAGCTGGAGGCCGAAGCAGTCCGGTTCGATGGGGTCGTCGATGCAGATCCAGCGAAGCGGGTCGGATACGACTTTGAAGTAGCATTCGTCGAGGTTGACGAGGTAGCCTTTGAGGGAGGGCTGGTGGAAGAGCCTGTTCATCAGAGAGCAGGCGGATTCCAGATCGAGGTCGAGAGCGACTGTGCCTTCCTTTTCGGCATATTCCGCCAGGAGGAGGAGGAGGAGTTCGCTCTGCGGGTCCATTTTCAGGGCGCCGCGGCGGTATTCTTCCACGAGGCCGTCAAGGAGGGACTTGTCGCGAATGGGTATCCATTCTTCCTTGATGTTGTTGCGGTAATCGAAGTGTGCCTCGTTGATGGTGGAGACGAGGCGCATGTGGATGGGACGGCGCGGCGGCTGCGGCGGACGTTCGTTGATGGACTGGATGCGGTCGTACCATGTGCCGACTTCCTTTTCGCGCTCCCATGCGCGGATCTGGTTCTGCACTTTTTCGAGGTTGGTGACGACTTCCATGAATTCCGGGATGGGCAGGCGCCTTTTGTTGAAGGCGTAAGCGATGTAGTTCCAGAATTCGAGGATGTTTTTGGGCGGGACGGACCAGAGGTCGAGTGGGTCGTAGGAGACGATTTCCCAGCGCGGGTTGAGGCGCACGAGGTCGTGGTCGTGGATTTCCTGCTCGATGGCGAAGCGGCGGTAGCGCTTTTCAAGTTTGGTGACGAAGTCGGCTTCGCGGTCGTCGAGTTCGCGGCCGAGTTTTTCTTCAAGGATGTCGATGAGGGGCGTTTCGTCGAGTTCGTTCGGCGATTCGGGCATGCTGGTGCCGCGGTACATGCGTTCCATCATGGTGGCGTACATGCAGGCGTCGGCGAGGTCGGCATCTTCGGCGTTGCAGGAGCCGAACCAGCGGTTTCCCTGGAGGCGGAGGCTGGTGCGGAATGTTCCTTCCCTGCATTCGACTCGGCCTTGTATGAAGAGGTGGTTGCCGAAGATTTGGGTGACTGCTCCGTCTTTCTGCAGTTTCTCGCCGAGGTTGCGCACATCCTCCGAAAAGGAGTTGAGAAAATTGAGCGTCGCGCGGTCCGGATTGAGAGACATGTTCATACCTGATAATTATTCTATTGCTGTCGGAAAGTCATCGTGGCGGAGCAAAGTTATAAAGCACTCAGTTTGCCCTGCACCTGTAAGACTTTCTCATATTTATACGAGTGTTTCAAGATTTCTCTTACGTGTTGACGATATTATTGTGTCCTCATGCCGTGTTCGGCAGATGTATTATGTCGTTTGTTTCTATTTTATTTTCAAATGTTTTACCTTGTTTTTTGAGAATGTTTCCCGTTTTGTAGCTGCCGGGGCTTGTGCTTGACGCATCGCGCCTTATGTGTCACGATACACAGGTAACGTATGACGCAAGATTCTTTGCTTAAAATTTTGGAATCGGATGCCCGCCTGAGCGACTGCGAGATTGCGGATCGCCTTGGGTTGACAGCCGATGAGGTGTCCGCCTGCCGTGCCGAGTTGGAGGAGCAGGGGCGGATCGTCGGATATCAGGCGATCACGAACGATGATGAAGAGGTCGGCGTGTCGGCCTTTATCGAGGTGAGGCTGACTCCCGAGCGTGGGGGCGGTTTCGACCGTCTGGCCGAGCGCATCGCCCGCTTTGACGAGGTGAAGTCCTGCTATCTGGCGAGCGGCGGTTTCGATCTGTTGCTGCAGGTGGACGGCTGTACGCTGGTGGATGTGGCGCGGTTCGTTTCCGAGAAGCTTTCATCGATGGACGGTGTGCTTTCGACGTCGACGCATTTCCGTTTGAAGACTTATAAGCGCGACGGTTTCCTGTTCGGGGTGCAGCCGTCTCATGAGCGCCTGAGCGTTTCACCGTGATTTTCTTATGGACTGGTCCACAACAATCGCCACACAAGTGGCTCAAATTCCTCGCTCGGGCATCCGCGCGTTCTTCGATCTAGTGACGGGGCGCAGCGACATTATTTCCCTGGGAGTCGGCGAACCGGATTTCGTGACTCCGTGGAATATCCGCGAGGCCGCCATTTATTCGCTGGAGAGGGGGCATACGACGTATACGTCGAATTACGGCCTTGAATCCCTGCGCCGCAAGATTGTGACGTATGTGGAGAATTTCTTCGGCGTTTCCTATAATCCTCTGAATGAGGTGCTGGTGACGGTGGGCGTGAGCGAGGCTATCGATTTGGCCTTGCGTGCGCTGCTGAATCCCGGCGACGAGGTGCTATATCACGAGCCGTGCTATGTGTCGTATGCTCCCAGCGTGAGTATGGCATACGGCGTGGCGGTGCCGATAGCGACGAAGAAGAGCGATCTTTTCGCTCTCGATCCGGCGGCTCTCGAAGCGGCGATTACGCCCCGTACGAAGGTGCTGATGCTGAATTTCCCGACGAATCCGACGGGGGCGGTGGCTCCGGTGGAGACTCTGGAAGCGATTGCCCGCCTGTGCATCAAGCATGATCTGGTGGTGCTTTCTGACGAGATTTACAGCGAACTCCGCTACGATGATGTGCGCCATACGTCGATTGCCTCCCTGCCGGGGATGCGCGAGCGTACGCTATTGCTGCACGGTTTTTCGAAGGCTTTTGCGATGACGGGGTTCCGCCTCGGTTATGCCTGCGGGCCGGAACCGCTGGTTTCCGCGATGATGAAGGTGCACCAGTATTCGATGCTGTGCGCTCCGATTACATCGCAGGAGGCGGCGATCGAGGCTCTGGAGAACGGTACCCCTGCGATGCTGGAGATGCGCGAGAGCTACCGCATGCGGCGCAATTATCTGGTGAAGCGGCTGAACGATATGGGGCTGGATTGCCATTTGCCGGGCGGTGCGTTTTACGTGTTCCCGGATGTGTCGCGCTTCAGCCTGTCGAGCAAGGAGTTCGCGGAACGCCTGCTGATGGAGGCGAAGGTGGCTGCCGTGCCGGGCGATGCGTTCGGCGCGAGTGGCGAAGGGTTCCTGCGCTGCTGCTACGCGACGGCTTTCGAGCTGATTCGCGAGGCGTGCGATGCGATGGAGCGCTTTGTGGATAAGCTTCAGAAGGAAGCCCGTTGATGTGTTTTCAGGGGCGGCGGTTGTTCTGCCGCCCCCGTTTTTCCCATGCCCGCAGTGAAGAGCAGTACGGACGACGATGCGCTGATGAAGGCGTATGTCGGCCCTTTTGCCGTGTTTCTCGGGTTTACGCTGTTGCTGCAGTTTCTTGAGCCTGCGCTGGGGTGGGATCATCCTTCGGCGGCATGGTGGCAGAGGGATTTGAAGCAGTGGGTGTACCCGCTGCAGGCGGTGTCTGCCGGGTTCCTTGTCTGGCACTGGCGCAAGCGCGTGCAATGGGCGTGGAGCTGGAAGTGGTCTCTGATCGGTGCAGTGGCCGGTGCCTTGGGCATTGCCTGCTGGCTGGCTCCTACGCTGCTGGCGGATCGTCTGCCAGTGGAGGAGTGGTTCGGCCGCGATTCGTGGCAGGCTACGGCTCTCGGGCTGGATGCGCGGACCGAGGGGTTCGATCCCGGTTTGGTGTTCGAGCGGGGCGGTGCTGCCTGGTGGATGGCGTATGTGATGCGTTTTTTCCGGGCGGTGGTTGTGGTGGCTTTTGTGGAAGAGCTTTTCTGGCGCGGTTTTCTGATGCGGCTGATGGTGAATTTCGATCGTCCGTGGACGGTGCCGTTCGGCAAGCATTCATGGCGGGCTTACTGGGTGACGACTCTGCTGTTCATGAGCGTGCATTTGCCCGTGGATTATCTGGGGGCGTTCGTGTACGGTTCGCTGACGTATGTGCTGGCGGTGGTGTCCCGAAGCCTCGGCGCGACGGTGGCGATGCATGCCGTGGCGAATTTGCTGATGGGGGTGGCGGCGCTGGCCTGGAATAAGCCGGGGTTGTGGTGAGGCGGCCGGCGTGTTGGCTGCAAGTAGGGCAAATGTCTTGACCTGGCCGCGGGTTGCAGGCAAAGTAGGCGCATGGTTCGCGGCGTTATTTTCGATCTGGACGGGACATTGGCCGATACGCTTCCTCTGTGCGTGGAATCGTTCCGCCGTGTGGTGGAGTTTTGTTCGGGCAGGAAGTTGGCCGATGAGGAGATTACGAGGCATTTCGGCCCCAGCGACCGCGGTGTGCTGGCGCGCCTGTTGCCCGGCGAGGATGTGGAGAGGCTGGAGAATCTTTTCATGGAGAATTATACGTTTTTGCATCTGGATATGGCTCCGGAGCCGTTTCCGGGAGTGCCGGAGCTGCTCGAAGCCCTGAAGAGGAAGAAGTTTCGGTTGGCGATGGTGACGGGCAAGGATGACGATTCCGCCGGGGTGACGCTGGATGTGTATAATCTGGAGGATGTGTTCGAGTATGTGGAGACGGGGTCTCCCGAGCGCGTGGTGAAGGGCGAGTGTATTGGGCGCGTGCTGGATGCGTGGGGGATGAGCCCCGATGAGGCGGTGTATGTGGGGGATGCCGTGTCCGATATCAAGGCTTGTCGCGAGGTGCGGGTGAAGGTGATTGCCGCCGCATGGGCTCCCTCCGCCGATGTGGAGGCTTTGCGCCGCGCGGAACCCGATTTCCTGCTGACGGATATGTCCGAACTGCTTCCCCTGATTTCAGAAATTTGACCAAGCCATGTATATTCAGGTTCAACTTAAAGATGTGCTGGAGCGTATCCGCGCTGCGGAAGAGCGGTGCGGGCGGCCGGCAGGCTCGGTGCGCCTCGTAGCGGTGAGCAAGACGTTCCCGGCGGAGGATGTCGCCCGTGCCGTGGAGGCGGGACAAACCGTTTTCGGCGAGAACAGGCTGCAGGAGGCGATGGAGAAGATGCCGCTGCTGCCCAAGGGGCTGGAGTGGCATCTGATCGGGCCGCTGCAACGCAATAAGGTGCGCAAGGCTTTGCAACAGGGATTTGCGCTGCTGCATGCGGTGGATTCCCTGCGGCTGGCCGAGGCGATCTCCCGAGTGGCGGGGGAGCTGGGTGTTGCCGCTCCTATCCTGCTGGAGGTGAATGTGGATGGGGAAGAAAGCAAGCACGGTTTCTCGGTGGAGGAGCTGCGGAACGAGTGGGACGGGATTGCCCGCCTGCCGCATCTCGATATACGCGGCCTGATGGCGATTCCCGCTCCGGCGGAATCTGCCGAAGGTGTGCGCCCGGCGTTCGCCTGCCTGCGGCATGTGCGTGATGAGCTGGCGGCCCGCGGGCCTTTGCCTTTGCCGGAATTGTCGATGGGGATGAGCCATGATTTCGAGGTGGCGGTGGAAGAAGGTGCGACGATGGTTCGCGTAGGTTCGTTGATTTTCGGAAAGAGGGATTATGCCAGGTAATGTTCGATGGTTGATGGCGGGGCTGGCGGCTGTTTCATTGTCGGTCTCGTGTTCGCAGATTCAGGCCAAGTGGCAGCAGCACGGGCCGAGGACTCCTCTGCATCGGGATGCCTTGTCCCCATTGTCGGAGGATGAGATGGATATGCTGCGGCAGCCGAAGGCTTCCGATTGCCAGGGGTACCTTTCCCGGTGCAGCGTGGAGGCGCAGGCCAATGTGCGGCAACGCCTTCGTGAGGGCTACCGCGTGGATGCGCGGGATTATTTCGGCCGTACGCCGTTGTTCCGCGTGGTATCTGCTCCGGTGGCCGAATTGCTGATTGCCCAGGGTGCGGATGTGAATGCCCGCGATCTGGCGGGGAGGACTCCCCTGTTCGGTGCGACGGATGCCGCTGTGGCCCGAACTCTGATAGCCCGGGGAGCCGATGTGCAGACGACGGACAAGCTGGGCGTGACCCCTCTGCATACGGCGTATGATACGGAGGTGGCCCGGGTTTTGATCGGAAACGGGATTCCTGCCGATGTGCGCGACGATGAGGGCTGGACGCCTCTTTTCTGGCAGGCTTATCCGGAGACAGCAGAGCTGCTGATTGCCTGCGGTGCGGATGTGAATGCCCGTGACAAGAAGGGGAATACACCTCTTCATGAGGTGTGGAAGGCCGATGTGGGCCGCGTGCTGCTGGCTCGTGGGGCTGCTCCTTCCGTCCGGAATGACGAAGGCCGCACGCCTCTGCATCATGCGGCGATGTATTTTATGGGCTATCCTTTGCTCGTGGAGCAGGGAGTGAAGTTTTCGGAGTTGTTGCTGGCGGCTGGAGCGGATGTGAATGCCCGCGATAACAAGGGGAATACGCCGCTGCATCTGGCGACGGCTCCGGAGATCGCCCAGGTGCTGATCCGGCACGGTGCGGATGTGAACGCCCGGAACGGAGAAGGGAAGTTGCCGAAGTTCAGGTGAGGGGTGCTTTGTGCTTCCGGCGGGCGCGCTGTCGGAAGCTACTGGTCGTGCATGGCGTCGCTTTGCATTTGCCGTTCAAAGAGTTTCCATGAGCGTTCGTCCAGAATGAATTTCGGGGATGTTCTCGACGATTGCATGGCCTGCAAGATTTCCTCTGCATGGTGTTGCCGCAGATCGGCGAAGTCTGTATGGATGCTTTCCTGCGCTTTGGAGAAGCAGAGAGGATCCCATAAGACGTTGATGCTGTTTTTCAGTTTGCCGTGAACATCGCCGATGACGTGGTAGAGATGGGGTTCTCCAATGAGGTCGCGTTTGACATTGAATTGGTTGTCCATCGGGCTATCCATCGGTTTGACGAAGAAGATGCGAGCTCCTTCGGGGATGTTGCCTTTTTCGGCGCAGACGACGAAGGCATGATAGACTTGCAGGGCTTTTCTCGAGTCTGCTGCTCCGGATTGGATGATGGAGCGTTTGTAGACGACGACGGTGATGAGGTGGTCGTGTTCGCGAATGGCGCGCAGGATTTCGTTTTGCCATGCCGTGATGGGGGGCGCCGTGGCAGCCGGAGCAGCAAGCGGAGGCACGGAAAGGGAGAGGAGGATGCCGACAGGTATGGTGTTCATGGCGGGGCGGGAGGTGGTGATGTCAGAAGGTGAAGGTCGTGCGATCTGTGCCGTTTGTTGCCGCCTGTTCGATTCGTGTTTCGAAGTCTTTCCAGAAGGTTTCATTCATGGGGAACGGTTGGCTTGCGGGAGATTGCAGAGCCTTTTCCCATTCAATCGTACGGTGTTGGAGGAGGCCGATGAATGCGGTGTGGAGGTGCTGCTGCATCGGGGTGATGACAGTGGGTTCCCAAAATATTTTGACGCCGTTTTTCAGTTCTTTCGATAGATGGCCGATGAGGTAGTGCAGCTGCGGTTTGCCGGCAAAGATCGCATGCGTGTATATGGCTCCTTCGGGAGGGTGTGCCATCGGTCGCGCCCAGATGATGGCCTGGCCTTCGGGGATGCCGCCTTTGACCGAATGCACAACGAAGGCATGAAAGATTTCCTGAGCCCGCTTCGGGTCTGATGTTTCGGGGATGATTTCTCTTTTGTAGATGCCGACGGCGATGACGTGGCCGCTTTCCCGGACGAGTTGCAGGATGAGTTCCTGTTCCTGCGTGGTGTTTTGTTCGGCTGCTGGGGCGGTCGAATATATGATGCCGGCCAGAACGGGGAAGAGGCAAGGAGTTAGGCGGTTCATGGCTGGAGCAGTTTCAAAAGGATGTCGAGTCGTGTTCGGGGTCGTTCGCGGCAGCGGTTTCGATTTGTTGTTCGAATGTTTTCCATTCGTTTTCTGACATGAGTGCCGATGGCTCGGGGTGTGGTGCTTTCAGTGCCTGTTTCCATTTTTCACGGTGCTTCGCGCCGAGTGAGATGAAGCTGGTGTAGAAGTCTCCTTGGAGGGGGGTGATTCTGACCGGTTCCCAGATGACTTTGACTCCGCCTTTCAGTTCACCGCATACGCTGCCGATGATGTGGTAGGGGAACGGTTTTCCGGGAAAGATCGTATGGGTGTAGACGGCGCCGTTCATCAGGACTTCCAAGGGGCGTACCCAGATGATGCGGGCTCCTTCGGGGGTGCTTCCTTTCATGGTGCGGGTAACGATGGCGTGCGAGACTTCTATGGCATCGTTGTTGTGTTTGGGGTCGGGGATGATTTCTCTTTTGTAGACGATAGCGGTGAGTACGTGGCTGTTTTGCCGGATAAATCTCAAATGTTGTTCCTGGTCTTCTGTGAGCTGGCGGGGCGATTCAGGCTCGGCCGCACAGATAAAAGCCACGATGGGTAAGAGGATAGATGGAGTCATTATATACATATTATAACATGAACATAGCAATGAAGGCAATCGAGTTAGATTTGTTATATATAAAATTACTGACGAGTGTATACTCGCCAGTAGTTAATTTTTAATTTATGGTAGATTGAGTGTCTGGATCGTCCATTGTTGTACGGCTCAGAAGCCAGAGATTGTCTCTGAAGCCGCCTCCGTAGTCTGCTCTGCCATCGATGGAAAGACCTGTATGTCCGGCATCGGCGTAAACGATGACATCACCATTTCTGGGCGTATACCCGACTCCTTCGCCGTATTTGGCATAATCGGGAGGTCCCAGTTTGCTGATGAGAAAATCTCTCATCGGTGCAGCGCCCACAAGGACGTATTGTTTGTTGTTGCCGTTGGCATCCTGTCCAAGGAGGGTATTATCGGGGTCTTTGAGAGACCAGTTGTCGGCAATTCCTTTGAAATCGAACCCGTAGTTACTGAGTGCGATACTCATTCTCAATGCACATGATTCTCCTCCTCCTGTATCTTTTTTCAGAGCTTCGCTGGTCATATCCCAAATAGCCTCGGGACCGAGTTTGTAGCTGACTGGGTCGTAGCATCCGGCAAGTCGCCATGCATCGGCCGATGTCAGTCGATTCGGAGGAATGACCATATCGTAGAGGTAATCCACTCGGGTGCCGTTCAGTTCCAGTTTGAACTGGGTGGCGTTGGGATAGTCCCGGTCGGGGATGCTGTTTTCGTGATGCATTTCTATGTAGTAGAAGCCGGCATCCAGTACTATTGGGGCTGTCTGGGTAGAGATGGAGGAATGTTTGCCGGTGATTTCCAATATCGTTTCGACTTCGATGACGCCGAGAGTGGGAGGAAGCGCCATTTTGACGTATCCGCTGTCATCAACCGTCATTTTCAGAATATAGGTTCCAGAAACCGGTACACGGAGATATCCCTTCCAGTCGGTTAAAACCGGTTCAGAGATTTCGGCGAGTTGCCAATCAATATAGGCAACCTGTGGTTGCCTGTTAATCGTGAAACGCCGATTATATTCGGAATCCAATGGCTGATAGTATTGGCTTTGTTTTTTGTTGTTATGAGTTGTCATGATGTTTTTGGTTTAATTATTTTATCCATTTTTTCGCTATGATGAATAGCGGTCGGATTTTATATTTATAGTGATTTGTGAATAATGGTCAACAGATATGGAAGGATGGTGATAGCTGCCTGTCATGGTGCGCGCATGCAGTGTTCCATGCCTGTATTGGTTTTGCTTGTGAATGTTCCTTGCGGAGAAATCGCAATGAAGAGAATGCCGGCAAGAATCCATGTCGATTCCAACCGAGTTGTTCGGGGGTGACGCGTTTCCCAATGACGCAGCCAGAAGGAAACCAGAGTGGTGTTCGTTTGCTCCGGGGGTGGCAGATGGCCTTCAGATGGCGGTGCTGCCTGTTTCCGTTAATGGGGCATGGTGTTTTCCGTGCTGTGGAGCCGTTTTTGTTCTTTTTCGAGCATTGCCTGAGGCTCCTGAAGATCGGTCAGTCCCATCACATGGTTGTCGACTGCCTTTTGTACAAATGCCAGCCATGCGGACGATTGTTCGACGATGCGTTTTTGATGCTGCATGACGGTCTCTTTGGGTTCTCCTGACGCGATTGCCAAGTCTCTCCGGAAAAGGAGCAGGTTCAATTTGAGTTTGATAACGTTTTCTTCTTCTGTCTGACCAGCGGAAGCGAGCCGTTCCAGAGTGTCGATGCGTGTGTTGAAATTATCGATGATTTCTGCTGCAAGTTCTTTTTGTTTTTCGGATAATGTCTGTGGGGCCGTTTTGTGGCGGGAGAGTTCGAAGCGGGCCATGAGCCAGTTTCCCACGATAGTGAAATATTCATACCGTGAAATGTATCCTTGTTGCCACAGACGCTCCTGCCGGTTGATCTGCCGAGCCAAAGCCTGTTCACGGGCGGATAGTTCCTGTGCAGTCCGGATGGGGGTGAAGAGTGGGGTGTAATCTTTCAGGATTACGGTTTCGTCTATCTCATTACTGTATGCGGTGTGCTGGAATGGAAGGAGGAAAGTGCAGGTGTCATACATTGTTAGATTGATTTTGTTTACAACGAAAAAATAACATAATAACCTATTGGTCTATGATATTTATTACCCCCCTATTCTATGTTTCCACTCTTGTTTGCACAACGGAAATGCCTGTTGACGTGCAAGGTGATGATCGTGTCCTTACCGTGAAGGTGGAAGGATGTGTGCAATTGATGTCGCCGGGTGAGGATCAATCTTCACTGGAGAAGCAAATCGCCAAAGCCAAGGCCGAAGTCGAAGCTCAAATCAAGCGTTTGGAAGGCGGTGTCGGATCCTATTACGAGTATTATTCGGCTGTCGGTAATCTTTTATGCCTGCAGTTTGCCTTGAACCGTGTGGAGGATCCCAAGCCGAAGTTGACTCAGCGGCAGAAGCTGCTGGCGGAGGATATCAAGGACAATTTTCAGAAGAGGCTTCATTTCCTTGCAAATGCTCATTTAGCAGGCATGGTCAATGGTGCGGAGTTGATCAAGTTGAGGATTAATGCCCTGTTGTTCGAGCGAGAGATGCTTCAGCTGTCCGTTTCGGCTCCCGGAGCCATTGTTTCCGTGCAGGAGAAGGTGGTGAAGGAAGCTCAGGCCCTGCTGGATGTGCGGCGTTCGCAAGCAGGAATAGCGACCAGTGAGGAAGTAGCGGCCGCAGAAGTGTTGCTTGCCCGTGAGAAGGCTCTTCTGGGTGAGCTGCGGAGTCGCTTGTAACGGGGGGAGGTGGAGAGGGAGCTATCTCCGTGTACCGAAGATAGCGCCTTGTTCGGATTATTTATTTGTCGCAATAAAGGGTTGCCCAGCCGGGAGTCAGGACAGAGCTGTCAAAGGTCTGTTCGATTCCTTGTTCGGTGTAGTCGGGGGCCATGGGGTCCCACGATTGGATTGTCCAGGACAAGGCGACTTTTTGTGCACATGTTTGCGTCGCTTCGTCGTAGATGGGTTCTCCCATAAGGTGTGCATTGACGGCTTTGACGACGATTTTGTGCACTTTGCCGTCGCTGTTGACCATGACTTTTTCCGTAGGGGTGAAAGAGACGATTTCCGGTTCGCTGAATGTGCGTTGTTCCAGGGGTGCACCCGAACAGGTCGATTTGAGGTTGATGGTGAATTCAAGTTCGAATTTGGAGTCGGGTTGCCTGTATTTGCCTTTGAAAGAGGTTGTGACTGCATGCGAATCATGGTCGGGGAGTGTGGTGGCGGAGAGGGTGAATCTGCATTTGGAGACGTTGTAACGGGGATCGTATTCTGCCGGGTAGGTGGTGTTCTGGTGGGTGACGGTGATGTCGAACTGCCCCGCCTGAAGCATGGTGTGGTCCATTTTGCTCCATTCGGTGTGTCCTCCGCGTGGGCCTGCCGGTTCTACGTCGGGAGTCAGTCTGATTTCGAGTTGTTTGGTTCCGGTTGCCTTGTCGGTGACGGTGAGGGTGCCCCAGTCGTCGACGTTCAGGAATGCGAGGATGACGGCCCGCTGGCCTTCGGGGACAAGGAAGGGGATGGTGACGGTGTCCATGCTGTCCGCCGCGCTGGTGCCTTTGATGGTGTCTTCCTTGAAGAAGTTGCCTTCAAGGGAGGTGTACCATGTGTAGTTTTGTTCGTTGTATGCCGGCGTCGAGCTGATCGCCGGTTTGTTGTTGTTGCTCATATTAAGATTTTGTTAATTTAAAGTTCGGTTTTGCGTTCTTCTCGCCGGTTTGTGTTCGTTGGCGAGGAACGGACTGATCTTAATATGTTAGAATGTGTGCTGCAACGGATCTCAAATGATGGGGTTTCGTGCCCGTGCGGGCATGTGTGTGTGTCGCCATGTGCCGTTTGTTGGTTGCCAGGCGTTTCTCCGGTCGACCGCGAGATGATGTATGATATTAATTAACGTGCGTGTTTTTCCGGTAAGGGAGACGGTGGCGCAAGGTTGGCGGGGGTATGTGGCCTATGTAGTGGCGCGAGTGCCAGAGGGTAGCAAGGTCGGCGTCGCGTTGCGGGATTTTGCGCCACTGCTGGAGCTACGCACCTGTGAGCGTTATTTGGGGGTGATCCGAATGTCTGCCCGGCAAGAATGATAGGCGGGTATATACCAAAAATCCCCGAAAGATGTGATCTTCCGGGGATTCTCTGTTGAAATTGGCATCTGGTACGGGACTCGAACCCGTGTTGCCCGCGTGAAAGGCGGGAGTCCTAGACCGCTAGACGAACCAGACGTTTCAGGTTTCGCTTCGTTGGCCCTTGCGGGCTACTGGCGCGGGCGGAGTGTAACAGGTTTGATGCGGGATGGCAAGATTAAAATAGTATTTTTTGTGCTTTTTTTACGGATGTTTTTTTGTTCGCACCAAAAGTTCTGGCTATGAATGCTTTGGATGTGTGCCTGCGAAGCGGCGTGATCGTGCGGGGCTCGGTTTATTGGCCGCCGATGATGGTTTCGCGGTTGTCGCGCGCTTGTTCTAGCCAGGTATGGAGGGTTTCCTTGTCCTGTATTTCAAGGAGGCGGATGAGTTCCGTGAGGTCGTCGAGGCAGGTGTGGAGGATTTCGCGGATGGCGCAGTCGTTTTCCCACAGGATATCGGTCCACATGGAGGGGGAACCGGAGCATACGCGGGTGGTGTCGCGGAAGCCTGTGGCGGCGAGGCTCTGAAGGTCGTGCATGCGGACGTCTCCCCGGGTGGCGGAGTAGGCGCAGAGGGCGGCGAGGACGTGGGGCATGTGCGAGATGCGTGCGACGGTGCGGTCATGGTGTTTGGATTCCATGAGGTAGCAGCGGCCGCCGAGGAGTTCCCAGAATTGCCGGAGGCGGTCGACGGTGTGTTCGGGTGCGGCGTGGTCGTTGGTGAGGACGATGCTTGCACCGCGGAAGAGTTCGGGGTAGGCGGCTTCGAGCCCCTGTTTTTCGGAGCCTGCCATGGGATGGGAGCCGATGAAGGTGTGGCCTTGTTCGTGCAACCAGGCTCCGGTGGTGCGGTGGACGTAGTTTTTGACGGAGCCGACATCCGTGACGATGGCGCCGGGCGCCAGGGACGGCGCGATTTGTTCGGCAAGGTCGCGGAATGCTCCGATGGGTGTGGCGAGGACGACGAGGTCCGCACCGCGGACTGCTTCTGTCGGGTCGGTGCAAGCGGCATCTGCGATGCCCATGTCGAGAGCTTGCTGCAGGGTGGCTTCGCGCCGCGCCCAGAGGCGGATGGCCGCTGCGGGCATGGCGGCGCGTACGGCCATGGCCAGAGAGCCTCCAAGGAGGCCTGGGCCGAGGATGGTTATGGTGCCGAAGGGCAGGGGTTCACTCATGTCGTTGCTTCACTCCACATGGCCGTTTCATGCGGCGGGTGCAAGTGCGGAATGCACTCCGGCGCCGGATGATGGGCGTTTTCCGCCGTTACGGCACGATGAAGATGCCTTTGCCTCCGGGGGAGTACGGGTCGTAGAGTTTTTTGCCGCTGGGCTGGCGTTGCCCGGTTTTTTTGTCTACGATGCGGATGGTTTTGTTTCTGTCCGAGGGGCTGTATACTTCAAGCGGATTGCCCGGTACCGGGACGGCGACGGGGTGCTGGCTCGGTGTGACGACCGGCTGGGTGGAGGTGATGGACGAGCCGGGGGCAGGCTGCGTGACGCCAGGAGTCGTGGAGATGACGGGCTTGGGCGGGTCGGGGATGACGGAGATGGTGGGAGTCGTCGTCGGGGTCGGTGTGACGCCGGGTGCGGCGGTGGCGACGGTGCCCGGCTGCTGCTGGCCCGGGAAGCCGGTCGGCTGGTTCCACTGGTCGAGAGGGTTCGGCGTAGCAGTGGTCGGCGTGGGGACGACGGGTTGCTGGTGCTGGGTACGGACTCCGTACGGACGGTCATTGACCCGTGCCGGGATCTGGGTGCAGGATGCGAGAATCAGGCCGCTGGCGGCCAACGCGATTCCATAGATGTGGGTGGGTTTCATGATGTGAACGTGTTTGTAACCGAGGTGACGATAAGGGATGGGGCGTTGTCAAGTCAAGGCTTTATTGTGTGTGTCCGATTCGGCGCTTGTCTTTTTGAGTCGGTGTATGTAGGATGGCGGCCATGATTACGGCTCAATCTCCCGGTTGGTTTCATTATGTGAGGCGCGTTTCGCGCGAGGTGATGGTGGGCGATGTGGGGATCGGCGGCGGGAATCCGATTCGGGTGCAGTCGATGCTGACGTCTGATACCAGAGATACGGCGGCTTGTGTGCGCGAGGCTCTGGCTTTGGCGGATGCGGGGTGCGAGCTGATTCGCCTGACGGCCCAGACGAGGGCGTATGCCGCCAATTTGGAGAATGTGGCACGCGAGCTGCGCGCTGCCGGGTGCCGGGTGCCGCTGGTGGCGGATATTCATTTCAAGCCGGATGCGGCGATGGAGGCGGCGAAGTGGGTGGAGAAGATTCGGATCAATCCCGGCAATTTCGTGGATAAGAAGAAGTTCGCGGAGCGTGATTATACGGATGCCGAGTATGAGGAGGAGCTGGAGAGGCTGCGCGAGGAGTTTTCTCCTCTGGTGCGGTTCTGCAAGGAGCATGGCCGTGCGATGCGGCTGGGGGCGAATCACGGGTCTCTTTCCGACCGTATTCTGAATCGCTACGGCGATACGCCGGAGGGGATGGTGGAGAGTGCGCTGGAGTTCGCCCGCGTAGCGCATGATCTGGGTTACCATCAGTTGGTGTTTTCGATGAAGGCTTCCAATGTGAAGGTGATGATTGCAGCATACCGCCTGTTGGCGGAGCGGCTGGCTGCGGAGGGCGAGGGGTGGAATTATCCTCTGCATCTGGGGGTGACGGAGGCGGGCGAGGGCGAGGATGGCCGGATCAAGAGCGCGATGGGTATCGGTTCTCTGCTGATGGACGGTTTGGGCGATACGCTGCGCGTGTCGCTGACGGAGGATGCGGTGTGCGAGGTGCCGGTGGCGTATGCGCTGGCTGCTCCTTTCCAGCCGGGGGTGAAGGCGGATGAGGTTCCTGCTGTGGAGCCCGAGCCGCCGCTGCCGTTCGATCCGCTGCATTTCCACAAGAGGATGGCGGGGCTGGGGATGGCATACGGGGTGAGGTACGGCTGGAACGAGCCTGTGCGCGTGGTGCTGCCCGATGAGGCGTTTGCTGTTTTGGAGCCTCGTCGTGCGGCGTTGAAGGATTTTGCTCCTGAGCTTTCTTTGTCGCGGTTGGAGCCGGTGGAGGTTGATCCTCGGTCGCCGGAGTCGGTGGCCGCGCTGGATTCCCTGCTGGAGCCGACGATGGTGACGGTGGCGGATGGCGTGGATATGGATGTGCCGGCAGCTTTCCGCCTGCTGGCCGCCGTGGTGGA
Source organism: Neoakkermansia glycaniphila (assembly GCF_900097105.1). Classification (GTDB taxonomy): domain Bacteria; phylum Verrucomicrobiota; class Verrucomicrobiia; order Verrucomicrobiales; family Akkermansiaceae; genus Akkermansia; species Akkermansia glycaniphila. The sequence goes on from NZ_LT629973.1 coordinate 2,065,470, forward strand.
CGGGCGGCATCCGATTTTGCTGAAGGATACGCTGAAGCCTGATGCGCCGTGCGATGAGGATCCGGCCTTGCTGGCTTCCCGCCATATCGGCTCTCTGCTGTGCGACGGTATCGGAGATGCGGTGCTGGTGCGTTCGGAGAGGGATCCGGAGCGTGCGGCGAAGCTGGCTTTCAATATTCTTCAGGCGGCAGGCGTGCGGATCAGCAAGGCGGAGTATGTTTCCTGCCCGTCATGCGGCCGTACGCTGTACAATATTCAGGCGGCGACGGCTCGCATCCGCGCGGCGACGGATCACCTGAAGGGGGTGAAGATTGCGGTGATGGGGTGTATCGTGAACGGTCCGGGCGAGATGGCGGATGCCGATTTCGGCTATGTGGGCGGTGCGCCGGATAAGATCAATCTGTATGTGGGGCATACGCCCGTGGAGTTCAATATTCCGCAGGAGGAGGCGGTGGATCGCCTGGTGGCTCTGATCAAGGCGCATGGCCGCTGGATCCAGCGGGAGGAGTGATTGAGGCTGCGGGCCGGGGTGCCCGGCGGGTTTGAGGGGCGCCTTTTCTATTCGTCGAGCTTGAGGTCGAGGTGGGTGACGGAGCGCTGCGGCCTTGAGGCGAGGATGAGTGCCTGTTCGACGACGGCGTCCGAGTCTTCCTTGAAGCGGTAGGCGTTGCAGTTGGGGCAGATGTGGGTGAGCTTGTCCACGATGGAACCGCAGACGAGGCATACCTTGTAGGATGCCGGGTCATTGATGACGGTGTTTGCGATTTCCTTGCGATCTTGAGGCATGGGACGAGGATACAAAAACGAAGCGTCTCCTGCAAGGAGGCGCTTCGTCAGCAAAAGTGAAATCCGAAAGGGATGTTCAGGCAAGTTTGGCGATTGCCTTGGCAGCCTTGCTCTTGTAGTTGGCGGCGCGGTTGGCGGGTACTTTCCCGGTCTTGGCGGCCTTGTCGATAGCGGAAGAGAAGGTGTTGTAGGCGGAAGCGGCAGCGGCGGCGTCGCCGGCGGCAATGGCTTCCACGATCTTCTTGCGAAGAGTGCGTACGCGGGAGTTGGCTGCGCGGTTGCGAGCGGTGCGCGTGGCGGTCTGGCGGATACGTTTCAGTGCGGATTTGGTGTGTGCCATATGTCTAGATGTAAAGGTGTCTTTCGCTTTTGCGTGCGGGGAAGCATAGTTGATTGTTCTGAAATGTCAAGCTTATGTTTGCAAAAAAGTGTAAAAACAGGCGGATGCCTGTTATCCGTGCAGGATGCGGATGCCGGTGATGCTTTCTCCTCCGAATTCGGCGCAGAGTTTGGCGATGAGGGTGTTTTTCTGCCGGGTGAGTTCGTAGCGTATGGCGGGCTGGGAGGTGCGTATGGTGGCCGTGCCTTTGACGATGGAGAGTAGTTCGGCCTGTGAGGAGATGAAGGCTCCGGCTGCGCGTTCCCAGCCTGCGCGCAGTACTTCGGGGCTGAGGGTGTCGTCTTCCTGGGGGAGGGTGGAGGTGATTTCGCTGAGGATTGAGTCCATGGAGCGCATGTTGGCCCTGAGGGAGAGGATGGGCTGTGCGCCGAAGAAGTCGATCATGGCCTGTTCCCGGTCGCGCTCGGTTTTCGACGAGTAGCGTACGGCGCGGTCGTCGCGGTCGATGAAGAATCTTTTCCTTCCCGGTTCGGGGAAGGAGGAGGGTGAGGGGGGCTGTTTGCGTGCGGCCATGGGATGCATGAACAAAATGCCCCGGGTTCCGTTGTCCGGCCCGGGGGCATGAATTGCAGGCAATGGCGGTTGGCGGCTTATTCGTCGCCGTCGTCGCCGATTGCTTCCACCGGGCAGCCTTCGAGGGCTTCCATGCAGGCTTCTACGCCTTCTTCGGAGTCGGGCTGCTTGCAGACGTAGGAGACGCCTTCGTCTTCGTCGCGGCAGAAATAGTCCGGTGCGGTTTCACGGCAAAGGTCGCAATCGATGCAGGAGCTGTCGACATAGAATTTGCCGGATACATTCATTGGAGTTTTATCGTCTTTGTCAGCCATGTGTATGTGTGGGGTTTTTGCCCGCCCATAGGTTTTCACGATTTTCCGCCCGAATGCAATCCTTTTTTTATTGCATCGTACGGCTTTTCGGGAGAAAATAACCGCGCGGAAAGCAGGTTTCCGCCATTATCATGAGTGCCCAAGAGATTGAACCATCTAGTAATTCCGGGAGTTTTTCCGCGATGTTTTCCCGTTTCCGTGCATGGGCCAAGGCTTTGTTTGCCCGCCTGAGTATGACGGAGAAGGTGATCGTGTCCGCACTGGTTGCGGGCGTGCTGTGCGTGCTGGTTGCATTCGGCTGCCAGATGAGCGGCTGGGCGACATCGGACGGGCGGCTGCTGAATGTGAGCATGCCTCTGAAAGGCGTTTTCGTGGAGGTGGACGAGGTGGAAACGGGCTGGGTGGATGCGAAGGATGACGAGGCCATGAGGCAGCGTACGCAGATGGACAGTTTCCCTCAGGTGAAGATTCGCCTGGGCAAGGCCGGGAGCGGCGAAGGCGAGCTGTTTGTCCGTTTCCTCAACGGCAATGGCGATTATGCGGGCGATACGGTGGCACTGCCGTTCAAGGACGGTGCGTTTCGCGGTTCGGAGTCGTTTTATTATGCGGCGTCCGGTGATCGGGCGACGGTGAAGTGCCTGGACGGTTTTCCCCGGAAGAATGATCTGGCCCATCAGGCGAATGCGCAGGACGAGCCTTTGTGGAGCGTGGAGATTTCCGAGAAGGAGCAGGGCAAGCCTGTGCGCAGCCTTGGCCGCGTGTCGATTGAACCGTACCGCTTTGCGAAGCCATGAGTACGGTGCCGGAGAGTCGCGGGGCGGAGTCCTGCGGCGTGCAGGAAGAGGGCAGGCGCATGGCCTGGTGGCTGGGGCTGCTGCTGTGTGCGGTCGGCGGGATGCTGACGGCGCTGGCGTTCGTGCCGTTCGATTTGAGTATGTGCGTATGGGTGGGGTTGATGCCGCTGGTATCCGTTCTGTGGATGGGCCGGAGGCGCAGCGGGTTCAAGGGTTTTCTGGGAGCGTTCGGTTACGGGTGGGTGTACGGCCTTTTCTATTTCGGGACTTCGTTCTGGTGGATCAATGAGGTGAGTACGCTGGGCTATGTGCCTTTCATGATGTATCTGGCGGTGTATCCGGCTTTGTGGGCCGGGCTGGCGGGTACGTGGCTGCGGCCCCGTTTCGAGCCTTTTCCCGAGGCGCGGGATTTGCCGCTTGAGCAGCGCAAGGCCCGGTGGTCCGCATGGAATGTGCGCGATATGGCGGTGACGCTGCGCGCTGTGCTCGGTTGTTCCGCCTTGTGGGTGGTGACGGAGTGGCTCCGTGGCTGGGTGATGACCGGGTTCGGCTGGAACGGACTGGGCGTGGCTCTGTATTCCGGGCTGTCGATGGCGCAGTGGGCGGAGTTCGTGGGGGTGACGGTGCTTTCCTTTATTCCGGTGATGGTGAATTTGTGGCTGTGGTGCGTTTGCCGCCGCGTGGGGGGGATGATGCTGAAGGTGGGGAAGCGGCCCATTCCATGGGATTTCTATGCGTTGTGCGTGGTGCTGATGATGCTGTTTCTTGGGGGGATGTTTTTTTCCCTCCAGTATGCGCCTGCCGATTTGTCGAAGAAGGACGGTGTTTCTCCACACCAGACGGGCGAGTTGCCCGTGATGGCGGTGCAGCGCAACCAGACACAGCGGGAGAAGGCGTTCACGCCTGCAAATGAGTTGTACGGCGATTTGCTGAGTGCTACTCGCGAGGGGATGGAGTCCGTGTACCGGGGGATGCTGAAGGCGACGGAGAAGGAGGGGCAGGTGCGCGTGCAGATGCCCGCATGGGTGATCTGGCCGGAGAGTTCGCTGGCGCGTTCCGTGTTGTTCGATGCGGAGACGGGCAATCTGCTGCCGGATGTGTTCAATCAGGCGTTGCTGTTCGGCAAGGGCGGTGTGCCTGCACTGCGGGAGGATTTCGGCGATTTCGTGTTGCTGACGGGGGGGGATCTCGCTTATTTCGATTGGCAGACGAGACTGCCTCAGAAGTCCTATAATGCGCTGGTGGCATTCGAGGAGGATTTTGACGGGATGAAGGATCGTCGCAAGCAGCATCTTGTGCCGTTCGGTGAATATATTCCCTGCCGGGATATTTTCCCGTGGCTGGAGGATGCGTTTACGCATTCGGCCGGGTTCCGCATGGGCAGTACGTTCGAGAAGGGCGATACGGTGGAACCTCTTCCGCTGCGCGGTGCGCTGCCCGGCAGCAAGGTGGGGGTGATTCCCGCCATTTGCTACGAAGATACGGTGGGCAGGCTGTTGCGCCGGTTCGTGCGTCCCGGGAATCAGGTGATCGTGAATGTGACGAACGACGGCTGGTTCAATCAGTCGTTTGCCAACGAGCAGCATGCCCGCAATGCGGCGTTCCGCTGTATTGAGCTGCGCCGCCCGATGGTGCGTGCATCGAATACGGGGATGACGGTGGCCTATGCTCCGAACGGTGCGATGCTTGACGAGCTGCGGGGAGAGGATGGTTCCCCCTTCGTGAAGGGATCTTTGTATGCGCGCCTTCCTCTGGATGAGAATGCGGGCTATACGCTGTATGCACTGGCGGGAGACTGGGCGGTGGCAGCCTGTGCCGTGCTGGTGCTGCTGTGCGGGTTTTTGCGGCTGGATGTGTCCGGCGGTAGTCGCAGGCGCGGCTGAGTTCTGTCATGGCGTAGAGATGGCTGTTCAGGAGAGTCTGTGCAATCGCATGATTTCGCCCGGTGTTATTGCCGTGTGTGGGTCGGCGCGTACGGTTTCGGCATAGGAGACTAGCCCTCGGATGGCGGGGTATTTGAGGTATTTGCGGCCGTAGTTGTAGCCGGGAGGATCAAGCTGGACGATTTCGGCGCAGTCCGCGACGATGTCCGCCAGATGGAGCAGGAGTTGGCTGACGGCGGCGGAGGGTTGGTCGAGTAGCCCTGCGGGAGCAAATTCGAGGTGGTGGGAGATGAGCATGAGCAGGGTGCTGGCGGTTTCCGATGCCGGGTGCCAGTCTCCTTCTTCGATGGCGGTGCCGCGGACTGCCTCTTTTTCCTGAAGAAGGAGGGCATGGGGAGTGTCAATGTAGTAGGCGAAGGCGTTCCAACCCATGAAGAGTATGTCTTCCTGATAGAAGAATTCGTTTTCGGCATACATGGCGACGGCTTCGGCGGCTGTTTTGCCGTAGAAGTGGAGCAGGGCATATTGTTCGTCGAGCTGCAGGCCTTCTGTCGGGCTGATGTCGTATTTGGAGGGGATGCCCGGCCGGCCGTGGTCGGGGATGGCTTCGAAGAGTTTGATGGTGAAAGCACTGTTGCAGACATCCTGTTTTTCGCGCAGATCTTCCAGCCGCTGCCGTATGGTTTCTTTCAGGTGTGGGGTCATGGTTTGAAGTTAGGTGGAACGGGCCGGGCCGTCAAGCATATTTCGAGGCCCGTTTGGCCGTCTGTTGATGTTTTCTGAAAGATTGCGCGAGGCCATGCAGTATATTCAGGCATGCCGCCCTCGCGCGGATGTACACGTTGTCCGTTTTATGAATACGAATCTACTCCCTCCCGATGGCAGGAACCATATTGCATGGGTCGATCTGCTGCGTATCGTCGCCTGTTTCCTTGTCGTGCTGGCGCATTGCTGCGACCCGTTCGTCGGCAATTTTTCCGATAAGACCGATTTCATGTCGGGTGCGCTGTGGGGGAGTTTCGTTCGTCCCTGTGTGCCTTTGTTCGCGATGATTTCCGGGGTACTGCTGTTTCCCGTGAAGATGGATATGCGGACGTTTTATGCGAGGAGGCTGAAAAGGGTGGTGATTCCTTTGGTGGTTTGGTCGCTGGCTCTGCCGCTGATGTATTACGCTTATTTCGCCACGGGGGTGCAGACGTCCAGCCCCAATATCGTGATGGATTCCTATACGTGGTCGGCCACGGCGGAGAAGCTGTATCTGTTCCTGTTCAATTTCAATTACGATACGACTCCCCTGTGGTACCTGTATATGCTGGTGGGCCTGTATTTGTTCATGCCGATCATGGGGGTCTGGCTGAATCAGGCGCCGAGGAAGGATGTGAAGCTTTTTCTGTGGATTTGGGGCGTGAGTATGGTGCTGCCTGTTGTGCAGGTTGCGGCTCCGTTCCTCGGATATGAGGGCAATTACGGGAGTATGGGGCTTCTGGGCGTGTGCCTGTGGAATCCTTACGGGATGTTGTACAATTTTGCCGGGTTCATGGGCTATATGGTGCTGGGCCATTATTTGGTGAAGTATCCTCTGGATTGGAGCTGGGCGAAGACGTGGGCCATTTCCCTGCTGTTGCTCGGGGTGGGCTATGCGGTGTCGTCAATCGGCTTTTTCGAGATGCAGAAGTATTTCCCGGGCGATTATGCGAATCTGGAGATTCCGTGGTATTTCTCGGGAATCAATGTGTTCATGATGACGTTCGCGATGTTTGCCCTGCTGAGCAAGGTGCGCGTGAAGGGCAGCCGCATGATGAGCCGGGTGGCGGAGCTGACGTTCGGCATTTACCTGTGCCATTTCGTGCTGGTGCAGTGTTCGTACGATTTCGTGAAGTATCTTGATCTTCCGGTTCCGGGCTATGTGCAGATTCCGGTGATTGCGGTGATTGCATTCCTGATTTCGCTGGCGCTGGTGTGGTTGCTGAGCCTGACGCGCCTGACGCGGAGGAGCATCATGTAAGAGTTTCGGTGTTTGTTTGAATGCAGGAGGCGCTTTCTTCGGAAGGCGCCTCTTTCATGTTGTGCCGAAGCCGGAAAAAGCAGGAACCGCAGCGGGAGATGCCCTGCTGCGGTTCCGTGAAGGATGCAAGTCCTGAGGTGGCGGTTATTTGGCCGCCTGCTGTTCCTGCAGTTTCTGCGGGAGTTTGACCTGGATGTGGATGTCGCGGAGCTGGTTCGGTTCTGCGGCAGCGGGGGATTCGCTCATGAGGTCGGCGCCGCGGTTGTTCTTCGGGAAGGCGATGACTTCGCGGATGGAGTCGGCTTCACAGATGAGCATGACGAGGCGGTCGAGGCCGAGGGCGAGGCCGCCGTGGGGCGGTGCGCCGAAGCTGAAGGCTTCGAGGATGTGGCCGAATTGTTCTTCGGCCTGTTCGTCGGAGATGCCGAGGGCGCGGAACATGGCGGCCTGAAGGTCGCGTTCGTGGATTCGGATGGAACCGCCGCCGAGTTCGGTGCCGTTGAGGATGACGTCGTAAGCCTGTGCGCAGAGGTCGGTGGAGAGTTCTCCGTTGCGGAGCTTGTCTTCGTCTTCCGGTACGGGGCGGGTGAAGGGATGGTGGATGGCGCAGTAGCGCTGTTCTTCTTCATCCCAGCCGAAGAGCGGGAAGCGGGTGACCCAGAAGAAGTCGAGGTCGTGGTTATCCTTGAGGAGTTCCTGGTAGGCGGCGCATTCGAGGCGGACGCGGCCGAGGATTTCGCAGGATTGTTCCCATGCTCCGGCAGCGAAGAGGACGAGGTCGCCCGTTTCGATGTTGAGCGTTTCGGTGAGGGCCTTGAGTTCTTCTTCACCGAGGAATTTGGTGATGGGGCTCTTCCAGCCGTCTTCACGCACCTTGATGTAGGCGAGGCCTTTGGCCCCGGCTTCCATGGCGGTTTTGGTGAGGGAGTCGATCTGGCCGACGGAGGCGTTGGCGAAGCCCTTGGCGTTGATGGCTTTGACGACTCCTCCGTTGGCGACGGTGGAGGCAAAGACTTTGAAGCCGCTGTTGGTGAAGATGGAGGAGACATCCGTGAGCTTCATGTCGAAGCGGCGTTCCGGCTTGTCGGAGCCGTACTGGTCCATGGCTTCCTTCCACGTCATGCGGGGGAAGGGGATCTGGATGTCGCGGCCTACGGCTTCCTTGTACACGCGCTGGAGGAGGTTTTCCACCCAGTTGTAGACGTCTTCAGGGGTGATGAAGGAGGCTTCGAGGTCGATCTGCGTGAATTCCGGCTGGCGGTCGGCGCGGAGGTCTTCGTCGCGGAAGCAGCGGGCGATCTGGAAGTAGCGTTCCATGCCGGCGACCATGAGGAGCTGCTTGTACTGCTGCGGAGCCTGCGGGAGGGCGTAGAATTTGCCGGGTGCGAGGCGGGAGGGTACGAGGAAGTCTCGCGCGCCTTCGGGTGTGGATTTGGAGAGGACGGGGGTTTCGATTTCGAGGAAGCCGTTTTCGTCCAGATAGTCGCGCGTGGTTTTGGTGACGCGGTGGCGGATCTGCATGTTGCGCGCCATGGTGGGGCGGCGCAGGTCGAGATAGCGGTACTTGAGGCGGATGTCTTCGTTCGAGACGTTGCGGTCAAGCTGGAAGGGAAGAACCTCGGCCTTGTTGATGAGGGTGAGGGAGTCGGCTTCCACTTCGATTTCTCCGGTGGCGAGGTCGGGGTTGGTGGCGTCCACCTCGGCGGTCTTGAGGCGTGCGACGACCTGTCCGGTGATCTGGATCACATCTTCGGAGCGGAGGGATTCGGCGCGCTTGGCAAGGTCGGCGTTATTTTCGGGATGGAAAACGATCTGGGTGATGCCGGAGCGGTCGCGGAGGTCGACAAAGATGACGCCGCCGTGGTCGCGAAGAGTGTCTACCCAGCCGATGAGCGTGACGGTTTTGTCGATGTCGGCGGGGCGGAGTTCGTTGCACGTATGGGTGCGATAGCTGTTCATGGCTTGTGTAGTGTTATTCGGAGATGGTTTCTTCTTCGGGGTCGTTGGCCAGTGCGGCGAAAAGTTCGTCGATGCCGACGGTGGCGGAGGTGCGGGCAGACAGGTTTTTGAGTTCGAGCTGCGGGTATTCCTCGCCGACGACGACGGCGTAGCGCGCACCCTGTTTTTCGGCGCGTTTGAGCTGGTTGCCCAGTTTGGCGGGCGAGAGGGCGAGGTCGACGCGGTAGCCCTGGTCGCGCAGGGCGGAGGCGAGGCCGAGCAGGGCTGGACGCTGGGCGGGATCGGCCAGTGCGAGGTAGATGTCGCAGGTGTTCGGCTGGAGCGCGGCGTCGCGGAGGGCTTTGGCATGCGGGCACTGCTCGATGAGGTGGGAGATGACGGCGTCGCCGAGGGCGAAGCCTGTGGCGGGCATGTCCGCCGCACCGTCGGAGAGGGCTTTGACGAGTGTGTTGTAGCGGCCTCCTCCGGCGATGGCGCGCAGGGAGCGGCCGCTGTCGAAGATTTCAAAGACGAGGCCGGTGTAGTACGCGAGGCCGCGGACGACGGAGAGGTCGAGTTTCACATATCCGGCGAGGCCGCGCGCATCCAGTTCGGCGAGCACTTCGCTGTAGCGGGGCGAGCAGTCGGCGGGCGGATTTTCGATGAAGGCGACGAGGTCTTCACGCCGCATGCCGAAGGCGTCGAGCTTGCGCTGGCATTCTTCCGGGCGGTCGCGTTCGAATTTGTCGACGATGGCGAGGAAGTCTCCCGTCCTGTCTTCGGGGATGCCGTGCTTGGCTGCGTAGCCGAGCCATACTTCGCGGTCGGAGAGGCGGACGATGAAGTCGCCTTCGCGGAAGCCGAGTTCGCGCATGCAGTCGATGGCGAGGGCGATGAGTTCGGCGTCGGCGCCCGCTTCGCTTTCGCCGAGGATGTCGGCGTTGAACTGGTAGAATTCACGCAGGCGGCCCTTCTGCGGCTTTTCGTAGCGGAAGCAGCTGCCGATCTCGAACCACTTGAGGGGCTTCGTGTATTCGCGCTGGTAGGCGGCGGCGATGCGGCCGAGGGAGGCCGTCAGTTCGGGGCGCACGGTGATGTCGCGCTCGCCTTGGTCCTTGAAGCGGAAGAGCTGGGTGGGAAGTTCGCCGCCGGATTTTTTCAGGTAAAGTTCCGTCGATTCGATGGTCGGGCCTTCCCATTCCACGAAACCGTATCGCCGGGCAACCCGTTTCCATGCATCGAAGAGGTAATTGCGGGCGGCGCATTCCTGGGGGGCAAAATCGCGGAATCCGGGGAGTGGTTGAAAGCGTGCGTCAGGCATATCGTGCTGGAGTTCTTCTTGGTGAGCAGGGAACGGGGGCGCGTGATTATACCCCTTTTCCCGTGCTTGGCAAGTGCCTTTTATCAAGATTGTGTGGCAGCCGCACGCGCGCGCGGGCTGGGCGGAAGGGAGCGGAAGGCGTTCAGGCTACGCTCGTCCTGCATTCTTTTCATGGGTTCGTCGTGCGTTTGGATGAAAACAGGGCCAAAATGACGGTTTTTCCGGGATTTTGCGGCATACAAGATCGTGTATCGTTTGCCCGAAATTCATACGATATCGTACGATGTCCGTAAAATCTGCGTTCTTCATGGCAAGGCTGCCGAGGGCCGGAATGCAAAATTAGGCTTGCAATTAGTTAACGAACCATATATAATTTCGTTGCCGTAGTGTGAATGCGAGCAAAAACCCTCTACCCTAGAGAGTACGAAACCCCATCTCTGATTCTTTCATGATTTCCATAAAAAAAGCAACGACGATCCTTGCGGCCTGTGCCTGCATGTTGGCAGGCGGATTTGAAGCGCAGGGAGCGTCTTCTTCGCAGGTGGTCAGCAGCGATTTTGTTTACCCTCTGGCTCCGTCCCCCTCGGCCAAGCCCGATCCCAAGCTTCCCAACCTCGGCCGCGATAAGCACGGTCTTCCTTTTTATCATCCCCAGCAGCGCACGCGAGTCGTCCGTACGACGGCTTACACGCATTCCGAATCCGACCATGTGAAATACGGTCCCCGCAATGCGATCGGCACTTCTCTGAAGTACACGAATCAGGTACGCAGCGCCGCCGCCGATTGGTCGGTGTATCCGCTCGGCACCAAATTCAGGGTCAAGGGCCAGCCCTACCTGTATGTGGTGGACGATTACGGCAGCGCGCTCGTGGGTACGGGTACGATCGATATTTACCAGCCCAGCCGCTCACTCATGCGTAAATGGGGCCGCCGCGTGGTAGAAATCACGGTAGTTCAGTGGGGCTCTTCCGAGTTGAGCATGCAAAAGCTCAGTGACCGGCGCAAGTTCCGCCATTGCGACCGCATGTTTGCGGCATTGCAGAAACAGCGCGGCAATGCAGCCTACGCCAAGGCAAAATAAGGCTTCTGCCGGATTCCGTTTTTCCTTTCCATGCTCCCTGTACAGGGAGCATTTTTTATGTCTCTTCAGCCGGGAAACGTATGAGAGGCACGCGGCAGGCAGCTGCACATCCTGATATTCGAAAGGCAGGAGGAAGGGTGTCGGAATGTGGAATCCCGCTGCGGAAATCGGGCTGCCCCGGGTGAGATTGCAACATGAGAGGAGGGGGAGAAGTTGTCGCGGACGGGCGATGCCGGAATACACCCTGCAACCGAAGAAGTGCAGGGCAATGGCATACTGCTTTTCGGCGGATTGTCCGATTACTTGTCGAGGCCGAATTGCTTGGCCGGGAGGAATTCTCCGGTCTGAACGGCGTGGTGCAGCGTCAGGCCCGCATAGAAGGCCAGCAGAGTCAGGATGATGACGTAGACGGTTTGCCCCGTGCTCCAATCGGCGAACATGCCCATGGATTTATTGGCTTTGGACTTTGCCCGGGGGTTCTTCCGTTTGGTTGGAAGCGGTTCGGACGGTTCTTCGTCATCTGTTGCGTCTTCTTCCGGCTGGTGTACCGCAGGAACGGGGGATGAATCGTTTTCGGGCATCTGCTCCTGCTCGTCATTCGGCTCGGTGTGAGGCCTCGTGTCCTGGGTATCGGAGACTTGGTCTTCGATGAACGATGCTTTCGGCACGTATTCGCCTCCGTCCGGAATGTAGATGAGGATGGCTTCTCCGAGGAGGTAGGGAATGCCGGGCTTCAGGGTGGCTTGAGCCACTTTCTGCCCGTCTGCAAGAACTCCGTTGGTGGAGTTCTCGTCGGTGAGGTAGTAGGCATCGCCTACTTTCTCGATGGAGCAATGAAGATTGGAGAGGGAAGGGATGGGCACGGGGTAGTTGCACGCACTGTTTCTGCCCACGGTGACGGTACGATGCTCCTCGGCGGGCAAGGTGAAAGTCTGGGGTTCGCCCCCGGGATAGGTGATGCGTATTTCTGCCATGTGTTGCAGTCTAATATGAGGGATTTTCCGGAGAAATCAATCAAAAAGCATCATAATGGCTGGAATTGTAAGGCTAGTCTTGTCAAAAGCCGCCTTTTCCTTTATCCTGAAGGCATGTTCGTTGACAATATACGCATCTTCGCAAAAGCGGGTAAAGGAGGAAACGGTCTCGCCAGTTTCAGGCGCGAGAAATTCGTTCCCAAAGGCGGGCCGGACGGCGGCGACGGCGGCGATGGCGGAAGCGTGATTCTGGAAGTGGATCCGCATACGAACGATCTTCGCGCCTTTTTCTACGATCCCAAGCTGATAGCTACGGACGGCGTGCCCGGCGGCCATGTGCGCCGCCATGGCAAGGATGGCAAAACCGTCGTCGGCAAGGTGCCTCCGGGTACGATCGTATACCGCAGCAATGCGGAGACGATGCAGGAAGCCACATGGCTGGAACGCGAAGGCGAAGGCATCGAGCTGGAGCAGATCGCCGACCTGACGGAGCTTGGCGAGCGGTTCGTGCTTTGCCAGGGTGGCGAAGGCGGCCGCGGCAACTGGCATTTCCGTTCGGCAACGAACCAGTCGCCGACGGAATTCGAATTCGGCACGGAAGCCGAGAGCGGAGTGTTCTTTCTGGAACTCCGCCGTATCGCTGATGCCGGGCTTGTCGGATATCCGAATGCAGGCAAGAGCACGCTGCTCGGCGATATTTCTTCCGCCAAGCCGAAGGTGGCGGATTATCCTTTCACGACGTTGCAGCCGATTGTCGGCGTTGTCGAGTTCGACGATTTCCGCCGCTGCGTGGTCGCGGATATTCCGGGCATCATTGAAGGAGCCCACCGGAACCGCGGGCTCGGCCATGAGTTCCTGCGCCACATCATGCGATGCAAGCTGCTGATTTTCGTGGTGGACATGTCCGGCCTGGAGCGCGATCCCATCGAGGATCTGCAGCAGTTGCGCACGGAAATCAAGCTGTACAGCGAAGAGCTGGCGCAGCGTCCGTGGCTGATTGTGGCGAACAAGATGGATCAGGAAGCGTCCGTGGAGAATTTCGAAAACTTCCGCCGCCGCTTCCCGAAACAGGAAATCATTTCCGTGTCCGCGCTGACAGGCGAAGGAATCGATACCCTGAAAGCCCGCCTTAACGAGCTGATCGGGTACCATTACGCCCGCTGACGCAAAGGCAGCCCATCGTTTTATCCACTCTCTCAGACGATTTGATTTTATGACTCCCTCCTCTTCTCCCACGCGGGTGCACACCGGCGATCTGGCCGAACGCATCGCAGCCATTGGCGATTGTTTCGCCATCGAAGGCGAATTCATTTATGGCGAAGAATTGCAGAGCGGGCATATCAATACGACGTACCGTGCCTGCTACCGTGCGGACGATCGGGAGGAGCGCTACATTCTCCAGCGTATCAATGAAAATGTCTTCAAGGATCCCGGTGCGGTGATGCGCAATGTGGAGAAGGTGACCCGGCATATCTGCTGGAAGGTGATGCGCCGCCGCAAGGGTGCGGCCGGGCAGACGCTGAGCCTGTATCCCGCCCGGGGAGGGCGCACGTACGTGACTCTCGAAGACGGCGGCGTGTGGCGCTGCTACAACAATATCGAGGGTACGCATACGTACGATGTGGTCGAGAACACGAGGCAGGCGTACCAGGCGGGCTATGCCTTCGGTTCCTTTCAGGAGTTGATCAGCGATATGAATCCCGACGATATCGTCGAGACGATTCCCAATTTCCACAATACGCGCAAGAGGTATGAAGCTTTGATGGAAGCGGTGGAGAAGGATTGCGCCGGGCGGCTCGAATCCTGCCGCTCCGAGCTGGAAACCGCGATGCAGTGGGAGCCCGATGTGGACAGACTGCTCGGCCTGCAGGCGACGGGGCTTCTGCCGACGCGAATCACGCACAACGATACGAAGATCAATAATGTGATGCTCGATGCCGAGACGGATGAAGCCGTCTGCGTGATCGATCTCGATACGGTGATGCCCGGGCTCGTGCTGTACGATTTCGGCGATATGGTGCGTACGGCGACCTGTACGGCCGAGGAGGACGAGGAGGATCTCGGGAAGGTGTGCATGCAGATGCCCCTGTTCGAGTCGCTTCTGGAGGGGTATCTGGATGCTGCCGGAGAGTTCCTGACAGCCGAGGAGATCGAGCAGCTGCCGTTTTCAGGGAAATTGATTACGATTGAGATCGGTATTCGCTTTCTGACGGATTATTTGAATGGCGATGTGTATTTCAAGACGCACAAGCCGCTGCATAACCTGATTCGCGCCCGGAACCAGTTCCGCCTTGCACAGAGTATTCAGGACAATCTGCCGCAGATGAACAAATACGTGCAGAAGCTGGCCTCTTCATATAAGAAGAAGAGGTAGGAGATACCCGGATATGCCCGGATATGCCCGTTTCGGGCAGGGCCTGCTGCTTGTGCGGCCGTATGGTTGTCCTCCGTGGCTGGATTGTGGCCCTTGGGGTGTATCGTCCTGCCTGCGGGAAAGTCTGTCGCTTGAGAAGGGCGTTGCACGTGGTGTGGATGGAGATTTGGCGGAGCTGATATGTACCCGGCAGATGCCGGCTGTACTGTGTGCTTGAGATTTGTCCATGCTTGGCTGTTCAAGTTGCGGGCGGCGGAACCTGTACCTGTGCGTGCCTGAGAGGGCTCAAAGAGAGAAAGAAAACAGGCGCAGGGATGAACCTGCGCCTGTGAAATGTTTGCTCGTAGTCAGTACCTCTTAGGGGCGAACCAGACCGTCATCCATCAGAGTGGGGGCGGAGCTGACGGAGGTAGCCGTTTCGATGGGAGGCAGCGGCGAGGAATTGCCGGCGCGCTGGGCACGGGCCGAGTTGCCGCTCGGATCCACCGTCTTGGCCGTCACGAAGATCATCAGATTCTTCTTGATGTGGCTGTCCACATTGCTGCGGAAGAAACGGCCCACGAGGGGAAGGTCGCCGAAGATAGGCACCTTGTCTTCGACCTTCTGCACGTTTTCGCTCAGCAAGCCACCGATGGCCAGAGTGTGGCCGTCCATGATGGAGGGATTGGTGTTGATGTAGCGGCGTGTGAAGATCGGCATTCCGATGCGGTTTTCCGACAGGGTGATGTTTTCGAAGTCGCCGTCGGCATTGGTGATGGCCGTGGTGATCGGGCTGCCGTAGTTGACGAAGCCTTCGAAGTCCACTACCTTGATTTCAAAGCGGTCGAATACGATGACGCCAGTGTCTTTCTTGATTTCGGCAATCTTGAAGCGAAGGACAACACCCACTTCTTCCGTGGCCCATTCGGACGGTGTAGCGCCAGTGGCTACGGGGGAGTTCATGGTAACGTTGTTGCCATTACCGCCCCAACCGCCGCCGTTGTTGTTGTTCTGCTGCTGGAGCTGGGGCGGATCGTAACGGCTCGGATAGATAAAGCGGCGGATCACTTCGATTTTGGCTGCGCCGCCGTCGTCATCCATGCCTTCAAGAGCCGTAGGCGTGAAGGAAAGGTCGCCGGGCTTGGCAAGGAGGCTCGGAGCGTTCATGACGTCCACGCCTTTCTTCTGGCTGAGGCCGCGCATGATGGCCTGGTAGGAACCTTCATTGAAGATGCCGGATACGGACATGATGCCGGGAGCAACCGAGGTGGAGGCTGAGGTGGAAGTGGAGCCGGATGCGAGCAGACGGTCGATGCTGCTGCTGCTTGTGGCGCCCGTACCCGAGCGGAGACCACCCGTCATCAAACCGTTGTTGATGGGTTGTGCCGTCGCAGCGCCAGTCAGGTTGCCGGAGCTGGTTCCCTTACCGATGGGCCATGTGCCAGTGCCGGTATAGTTGGGCGGTACGCCGACAAAGTCGCCGGCAGAACGGATCGGATTGGATCCGACGCCGCTGGTGCCGCCGATGTAGGTCGTGCCGCTGTTGTTGATCGAGAAGGGATTGACTACCCAGTCGAAGCTGAGTTCATCCGTGTTGGTTTGCTGGATTTCAACGAATTTGCCCGTGACTTCCACCATGAGGTCGGCATTGTTCAGGATGGCCTCTTCGATCATGTTGTCGACATTGTCGAGGTTTTCCTGCGTGTTGGTTACGATCAGCGTACCCGTGTTCTTGTTCCAGGAGGCGGATGCACCCTTCGGGAAGTTGATGCCGTTGGCCTGAAGTTTTTCCTTGGCATTGATGACCTTGGATGCGCTGGATGTCGAGGAGCCTGTGTCGAAGGGGCTGCCGCCATCTGCTTCTCCGGTAGCACCGTCGCCGCCGCCCAGACCAAGCCAGAAGTCGCGGTTGACGCCTGTGAATTTCTTGGTGACCAGCACATTGTTTTCACCACCCGGGGGGACGATGCGCACACCGATGGCGTCGATGCGGTATTTGCAGTTCGTCTTGCTGCAGATGAGGTCGAGAAGTTCCATGGCGCTGATGTTGCTGACTTTCAGCGCGTCGATATTGAGTTCTTCGGGGTTCTTGGCCGCCACAGGCGCTGGCGGCTCATCTTCGCCTCCGGTGGCGACGACGACAGGAGCGGCTGCTTCCGTGATGAAGTTGATGTCTTGACCGACCTTGCGTGCTTCACCGCGCAGGAAGTCAAGAGCTTCGCCGAGACGGGTATCTTCAAAGGAGACGTTGCTGATACGGAGGCCGCGAAGAGCTTCTTCGTTTTTCTGGACATTGATATCTACAGGGGCTCCGGGAGTCGGTGCAGCATATTCGGGCAGGTCCTGAGGAATGGTTTCCTGCCACAGGGCTTCGACATCGGCAAGAGCCTTGGAGCGATAGCTGTTGTGAGCCTGTTTGTAGTACATTTCACGGCGCTTGTTGACAGCTTCCTGACCCTGGCGGGCGGCCGTGTTGTACGGGTCGATCATGAGCACGCGGTTGAAGGTGTCGTATGCCTGGTTGAAGTTGCCGAGGTCATAGTAGCCGTAGGCAAGGACGAGAAGGCGGTTGACTTCTTCAACGTTTTTGACGTGTTCGGGTGTCAGCGCGGGATTGTTGCGAATCGGGTCGCGAAGGAAGGAGAGTTCCTGCTGAGCCCGTTTGTTGTTGGGCTGGTATTTCAGGACATCGAGAAGGAGTTGTTCGGCTTCGTCGTAGCGGCCTACTTTGGCATATTCGATGGCGACGGCGACGCTGGCGTCGCAGATGTTTACCAAGATGAATGCACGGCGTTCTGCGGTGGCGGGAGCATCGGGAAGGGTATCCCAGGCTTCGCGGAATTTGTCGAGCGCGTCCTTGTATTTGCCGTTTTTGTATGCCTGGCGTCCTTCTTCGAGGAGATCCATGGCGATTTTCGTCTGTTCGTTGCGACGAGCGGCTTCTCGCTGGATGGCTCCGGATTGTGTGCCATACACCGCGGAGGGGCCTACGAGGCTGGATCCTTCTGCAGTGGTGGTGCGGAGCTGGCCGGTGTCACCACCTTGCGCAATGGGACAAGTTGCCGCGATCGCCAGCAGCGCGACAATGGTGCGCTTCGAGTGATTGAGAGGTGCGTGGTTCATGGTAAAGTTCTATTTATGACAGAATTTTATGATATGTGAAGCCTAAAGTTTGGTTTCTGGTGATTTTTTGATGTTCCTTTTAATTTTGTTTGCCAACAGTGACAGGAGCTCCGTCGGGAAGAGGAATTACTGTGATAGTATCATCATCCTTGACGGATTCAAGCGAAAATTCATGGTCTTTGTCGCCCGGAAGTTTGAATGTGGCGCCTTCGCGCACATCAATGGTTTGTCCGGCTCCCGCACCTGCCGTGATTTTCAGCGTGGCGGTGCGGTTCTGGACGCTGTAGCCTTTCGCATTGGGCGTGCCGAAGAGGCGGTCGCCGTTGAGGGTGACGCCGGGACGGATGGCTACGGCTTTTTCTTTGCCGCCGCGCATGGTGTCTTCGACGATGGCTACCGTTTGTTTGTCGGCGGGGTCGTTCGGGTTGTAGTTGCGCTGTTCAAAGCCGGTCAGGACAAAGCGTTCCGGTTCTTCCGCGGGTCCGAATTTGCCGCCGACCTTGGCCTTGACTCTGTCGCGGTCGCGTCCGTCCACGTAGATTTTAAAGAGCCATTCGGCGTTTTTCGCGTTTTCGGGCGTTTCGATGGAGAGGTTGGAAGAGACGGTGACGATGTAGTCGAATTTCTGGATTTTGTCGACAAAGACTTTGTTGGCTCCTTCCTGTATCAGAAGGGGGTGGGACAGGGCATCCTTGGGGTTGGTTTTGGCGAGGTATTCTTCGCGGTTGGTGAAGCCGTCGCTGTCGTTGTCCTGATCCGGTGCGTCCGATATGCCGATGATGTCCTTGAGGCCGTTTTCGATGAACCAGGTGTTTTCGATGCCTTCGTGGATGTTCGGATTGTTTTTGTAGATGTCGACAAGGATGTTTTCGCCCTTTTCGGGATCGGCAACCTGCCACATTTCCGGGGAGAAGAAGAGATGGTATGTATGGGGGGCATTGTCACCTCCCATTTTGGGGCCGTGCATGTTGCGTGCTTCGGCAAGTTTGCCGAGCATGTCTTCTGCCTTGGAGAGTGCATCGACCGCAATTTCCTTTTTGTCGATGGCGGTTGCAACGGACGGAGTTTGGGTGCTGCTGTAGGTGTAATAGCCGAGAGCAATGCCAAGCACGCCGAGGATGCTGCCGACAGTGATAGCGATTTTACCTGTATTGGGATTGTCTGCCATGGTTGTAAGCGGGTTCGTGTTTATTTTTTGCTCTGCTTTTTGACGGGCGTGTTGAAGCGGACGAGTTCGCAGGCGATGTACACGCGGATGGTTTCATTGCCGAGGATTTGCTTGGCGACGGTTTGTGCGGCGGGGCGCACTTCTTCCGGAGCGGGGGCGGGTTCGGCTGCCGGGGTGCCGCCGAGGGGATCTCCGCCACCGAGGCCGTCATCAATAATATCCGATACTGCTGTGGCCGTTTCTTCCGGCTGCGGGGCGGCAGGTTTTTTGAAGGGGTCGAGCGGTACGGGCGTGGTGAGGTCGGATGCGATGCGCATGCCGGTGATGTAGTAGCAGTATTCCTTGTCCTGTGCGATGGATTCAAGGATGCTGCCGACGCTGCCCCGCTTGGCCTGGAAGCTGATTTCGAAGGGGAGGGTGTTCCAGTCGCCCGTGTTTTTCTTGGCGGCGGGTTTGGGTTTGCCCGTTTTGTCTGCCGGTTCGCTGACGGTGGGGCGGTAGACTTTGGTGATGGAGACGGCTCCGTTGGCGGCGACGGTGTTGACGAAGTGGTCGATGCCAGAGAGTTCGAAGCTCAGGTCGGGAGCGTCGCTTTCATTCGGCGTGACGGAACGGAAGGCAGAGAATCCGAGCCAGGAGGCTTCGGGTGTGAGTTTGATGTCTTTTTCCTTGCAGAGCTGTTCCAGTTTGTTGTGCAGGGTGTTGAGTTTGTCCTGCAGTTCCTTGCCGTTGATTGGGCGTCCATCGACCGTGGTTGCGGTTTCTACGGTTTGTCCGAAGCTGGCCGTCGAGGCGAGGATTTGTTCCTTGATGGCGGCTGCCCGGGTGGCGGCGGCGTTGACTTCCGGAAGGCTTTGTTCGTTGGACGGGAAGCGTTTGGCCCGGTCGCTGTCCAAGGTGCTCTGTCCCTCTTCAATGCTGGCGATGTTGTCCTGGCTGGCTGATCTGAAGCTGAAGCCGAGTGCGATGAGTCCGACGAAGGCAATCAGGAAGATGCCTGACATGACGACGACTCGTTTGTTTTCACTGATGTTCATGATTGGTATGAAGTTGTGTTCTTGCTGGGTCGTGTGTTTACTTGGCGGGAACCGGGATGGGGTGCTTCAACGGGATGATCATGGTGAATTTCTCGACGTAGGGAGGCAGTTTGGCCTGGGTCGAGTCTTCGATGGAGAGGTACATGCGGTCTTCGAGCATGACTCCCTTTTTGTCGTTCGTGTTTTTCTTGACGACGAAGGTGAAGGGCGATTCCGGAGATTGGCTGCCGAGGGTTTGCCGGATGTTGTCGCGGACGGTGTCGCCCGTGGTCGAGCCGGTGATGGATTTGTCGAGTACGTAGCCTTCGATGCAGATAGCGGTGACGTTTTGGGCGATTTTGCTGTTTTTGTTGTTTTTGTCCTGCTTGACCGTTTGAAGGGCGGTGTCGTTGCCGCTGTCGAAGCGGTCACGTACGAGTGCGGCCTCCTTGATGCCGTTTTTGGAGGCAAGGTCGGTGTCGAGAGGGTTGAAGTTGACGAGAGGGACGAAGCTGGATATCCAGAAGTTGGGGGATGCCGTGTTCTGGGTCATGTCCTGCAGGATGTCCATGTAGGCGAAGCGCATGTTGTACAGGTTCGTGTATTTCTGGATGGTGCGTTCGCAGTCGGTGATTTTGTTTTCGGCAGCGCTGATTTCACTGCCGATTCTTTCCGCTTTTTTGACGGCAGCGGCAACTTTGATGCGCGTGGCCGCCGTTTCCGTTTTTTTCATGTAGGCGGCTCCGGCGAAGATGGCTGCACCGAGGACGGCGATGGAGCCGGCGATGGCGATTTTCGGGAGGAGCTGTTTTTCGGCGCGATCCTTGCCGACGCTGGTCGGGACGAGGTCGATGCTGATTTCCGCATCGCTGCATGCTTCGACGGCTGCGCCGACGATGCCCCCGAGGATGACGCTGTCGGTTGCCAGGTTGTTCTGATCGACATGTTTGCTGACGGGGACGTTGGCAAGCGGGTTCATGTGTTCCACCGGGATGCCGATGGTTTCTTCAAGGAATTCGCGGGTGTAGCGCAGCAGTGCGCCGCCGCCGCAGATGTAGGCCTTGGTGGGAGCGTTGCCCTTGAATTGCGCACGGTAGTGGTTCGTGGTGCGCTGGATTTCGGAGGCGAGGCGCGTCATGGCGTTGCGCACGGTGGTGGAGACCTGAGCTTCGACGGGGGACATGCCTTCCGTGTGGCCATTGGCCATGGAGACCATGCCTTGCTGGACTTTGATTTCTTCCGCATCCTTGAAGGAGCAGTGGAGGTCGCGGGCGATGGCATTGGTGATGAAGGCGCCGCCGACGGTGACGCTGCGGGTGTAGAAGCGTTCCGGTTCGGTGTAGATGATGTCCGTTGTTTTGGCGCCGATGTCGAGGATCATGACGGGCGCCGTTTCGTCCGGATAGTTGTACCGGAAGGCGTTGTACAGGGAGGTGATGGAGCAGCCTACGCCGGTATTGTGGATGCCGTGCGCGGTGATCTGGTCGTTGAGGGCATCGAGGGTTTCGGTTTTGATGGCGACGAGGATGGCTTCGCGTTCCGCTTCTCCTCGGTCGGGCAGGAGCTGGAAGTCCCAGACGATTTCTTCCATTGGGAAGGGGATGTGCTGCTGGGCTTCGAATCCGACGAGGCGGCGAAGGTCGTCGCTTTCGATCGGCGGCAGTTTGATGAAGCGGATGAAGACCTGCTGGCCGGAGACGACGCTGCGAACGGAGTTGTTTTTCAGTTTCAGTTCGCCGACGAGTTCGCCAATGGCGGCGCTGACGTATTCGATGCGCAGGCCTTCTTCGACGGGGTCCAAAACGATGTCTTTGCGAGCATAGCGGGAAAGGGCCATGCCTTGTTTGCCTGTGGATACAAAGACGCCCATGACGACGCCCTGGGCGCCGATTTCAAGGGCTACAACTTGTTTTTGTTCAGCCATAGATAGAATGTGGTGAGGAAGGAGGTTTGCCGGAGGGAGGTTCCGCTTCAGTAGCGGCGGGGTCAGTTTTCGGTGTCTGTGGCAGCCGGGTCCGTGGCCGATTCAGCCGGGGCGGCGCCATACATGGGGTTGGTTTCCGGGAAGTAGCCGGAGGCCTGTGCTGCGAAGGGTGTTTCCGCGATGGTGCGGACGGGGTAGTCCGTGGTTTCAGGGAAGCGTTTGGCATCAATGGTCCACCATCTGGGGAGGTCTTTGAGTCCTTTTCTCAGGTCGTTGTCGTTGCCGAACATTTTGGTGGCGTAGGCGAATTTGTCCTTGGTTTCCTTGCAGGGTTTGTCGTTGTAGGAGGCGTCTACGCTGATGAGGGTGAGGTAGGCGGAGAGGTCGCCGGCCCGGGTGTTTTCACGGCCCGTGAGTTTGCGGACGGTGGAGGGGGGGAGGAAGCAGGCGGCATGCGTGGTGACGGAGGAAGAGCCTTCTGCGCCGGGTACCGGTACGTTGACGTAGTGGATGGGTTTGGTGATTTTCAGGTAGCTGTTTTTACCTGCGCCCGGATTAGGGTTTTTGACGAGGAGGTAGAAGGTGACAGTGAGGTTGTCAAGCGTTCCGGAGCGGGGTTTTTCGCCGCTTTTGGAGAGGGCTTGTACGTTCATGGGGACGTCGATGTAGTACCATGTGGGCACTTTTGCCATGCCTTTCGCTCCCGAGAAGAGGGGAGGCTGGATTTCGGTGACGGTCATTTTGGCTTCGTCAAATTTCACGCGGACATCCGTTCCGGGGGCGTCTGCCAAGGCAACGGAGGTGAAGGCGGCGGTGCATGCGAGTCCGGCAAGGGTGGATATGAATGTCTTCATAAATTGTGGGATTTAACGGTCGATTTATACACGAATATGAAAGGTATGGCGAGCAAAAGCGTACATAAATACTATATTTTTTTGTTGAGTTTGTCGTGTTCGTTTTTGCAGGATGTTTACAGGTAGGGATTTATGTCATTTTATCACGAGTTTGCTTTTGAGGCTTGACCATTGGAGCGTCTGTTCGCATGCTAGTGGGCATGACAATCGACGCGAATTTGCTGAAGGAGTGTTGCGATGCTCATGGCGTTTCCGGGCATGAGGGAGAGGTGCGGAATGTGTTTCGACGGGTGCTCGGGAGGATGGGTGAGGTGGCGACGGCCGGAGCGGGCAATATCGTGTGCGAGCGGGCGGGTGCATGGCCGCGCGTGATGCTGGCGGCTCATATGGACGAGATCGGTTTTTTGGTGCAGAGCGTCGGCGAGGACGGGTTTCTTTCGATCGTGCCGATTGGGGGGTGGTGGAATCATACGCTGCTGAGCCAGAAGGTAGTGGTGAAGACTCGTTCCGGCCGCAAGGTGCGGGGTGTGATCGGTTCGAAGCCGCCGCATTTTCTGCCGGAGAATCAGCGCAATTCGGTGCTGCCCATTGAGGCTCTTTTTGTGGATGTGGGCGCCGCCAGTGCGGATGAGGTGGCGGAGCTGGGGATTGCCCTGGGGGATCCGGTGGCTCCGGGCGTGGAGCTGGAGGCTTTCGATATGCCGCACCGTTGGGTTGGCAAGGCGTTCGATAATCGCGCGGGGTTTTATGCGATGCTTGAGGTGATGCGGGGGCTGGAAGGTTGCGAGTTGCCGAATACGCTGATTGCCGCTGGGACGGTGCAGGAGGAGGTGGGCACCCGCGGCGCCCGTACGGTGGGCGAGCTGGCGGAGATGGATTGCGCGATTGTGCTGGAAGGTCCGCCTGCCGATGATACTCCCGGTTTTGCCGGGTCGGGGAGGCAGGGTGTGCTCGGTAAGGGCGCGCAGGTGCGTATGTACGATCCGACGGCGATTATGAATCCCGCTTTGGTGGAGCTGGTGCGCCGGACGGCCGAGGAGAACGGTATTCCTTTTCAGATGACGGTGCGCCGCAGCGGCGGTACGGATGCCGGGGCGTTGCAGTTTGTCGGGCCGGGGGTTCCCTGCGTGGTGATCGGCGTGCCGACCCGCTATATTCATGCGCATCACGGTGTGCTGGATGACCGTGATTTGCAGGCGGTGATCGATTTGACGATGGCGCTGGTGAAGAAGCTGGATGCCGCCGCCGTAGTTTCCCTGACCGATTACGAATCCCTTGACGCTTGATGAATATGAATTATGTGCATGATCTGAATCCCGTTATTTTCCACATTACGGAGTCGATTGCCGTGCGGTGGTACGGGCTGGCCTATTTGCTCGGTTTTGTGGTCGGGTATTATTTGCTGTTTTGTTTGTCGAAGCGCGAGCTTTATCCTGTGCCGAAGGAGAAGCTGGCCGATTTTGTGACGCTGACGGCGATTTTCGGGGTTCTGATCGGTGGACGGCTGGGGTATGTGCTGTTTTACATGATTCCGCGCGAGGGGTTGTCCTCTTTTATGGAGCATCCGTGGAATGCGGTGATGGTGAATGAGGGGGGGATGGCTAGCCATGGCGGTATTCTCGGCGTGTGCCTGTTTGTGTGGTATTATGCCCGCAGGCACCGGTTGAGCTGGTTGGCGACGATGGACGGGCTGGCTATTGTGGCTCCCGTCGGGATTTTTTTCGGTCGTGTCGCCAATTTCATCAACGGTGAGTTGTATGGCCGCATGACGTCGGCGGATAATCCTCTGGCCATGCGTTTTCCCGAGGAGATGAAGTTGTATTCCGTGGAGGAGATGCAGGAGAAGGTGGTGCCCGTGCTGAATACGTTGCATCATGAGATGGGGCTCCAGGTGCCGGATAAGTATGAAGGCGGTTCGGTGCAATGGCTGATCGATCAGGTGCGTGAGAATTCGCAGGTGAGGGAGACGGTGGGGAATGTGCTGCATCCCCGGTATCCTTCGCAGTTGTTTGAGGCTTTGGCGGAGGGTTTGTTCATTTTCCTGATTCTGTGGTGGATTCGCCTGCGTTTCCCGAAGGCTCCGCACGGTTTGTTCTGCGCCCTGTTCTGCTTCCTGTATGCGTTCGGCCGTATTTTGACGGAGTGTTACCGTGAACCTGATGCGGCGATGTGGGGCGTGCTGACGCGGGGGCAGTATCTGTCGTTCGGCATTATTCTGGGCGGTTTTGTTTTGCTGGTTCCGGTGTGGAGGCAGTGGAAGGCCGGCAGGCAGAAATGACATTCGTGGAAAAATAATTCATTTTTACGATTTTTAGCTTGCCAAAATGGAGAGGCTTGTGTAGACTCCCGTCGCACCAAGTGCAAGTGGGTAGGTTCCCGAGCGGTCAAAGGGGGCAGACTGTAAATCTGTTAGCTATGCTTTCGAAGGTTCGAATCCTTCCCTACCCACCATTCATTTTACGAGCCCTTTCCTAGGAAAGGGCTTTTTCTTTGTCAGGATGGCGAGGGTGTGGCTCCGACGAGAGGTGCGAGAGGCCGGGTTATTCCCGGATGCCGGGGATCGGTCTGCCGATCCAGACTTGGGGGCGTTTTTGCCGGAGCAGGTCTGCCAGTGTGGCGGCGGTGTCGTACATCATGGTGCTTTCGCGGATTTCGTGGTTTTTCCGGATGTCCGGCCCTGTGATGACGAATGGTACTTCCATTTCCGCCATGGTTTTGCCGCCGTGGTTTTTGGCTTGTCCGCCATGGTCTGCGGTGAAGATGACGTATGCCGTTTTGGCGATGGGGCTTTGTTCGACTGCAGCTCGTATGTCGCCGACGTAGCGGTCGATTGCCATGGCCTGTTTCATGTATTCTGGGGAGAGCCATCCGTTTTTATGCCCGGTTGTGTCCGGTTCATGAAAGGCGATGAAGGTGAGGGTCGGCTGTTTTTCGCGGATGAAGCGGATGGCTTCCTTGGCAATGGCGGTGTCGCTGCCCTGTTTGCTGAGGGTTTCGCTTCCTTTGTCGAAGAGGCAGTCCATGATTTCCCAGTTGTAGAAGTAGCCTGTGGTTGCATTGGGGGTGGCCGAGCGGATGAGGCCGAAGATGCCCGGGAAGCGCCCGTAGCTGCCTGTTTCCCGGGGCGGAAGGTCGGGATGCTTGCTGCCCCATGTGGTGTAGCCGTGCAGTTCGGGGGATGCTCCCATGAGCATGGATGCCCAGTTGGCCGCACTGGAGGAGGGGAGGACGGAGCGGTGTTTCAAGGTGAATGAGCCGTTTTTCATCATGGCTTCGATATGTGGGAAGCTGCCGGGATGGTTCCGGAGGGTTTCGGCGCTGAAGCCATCCGATCCGATGACGACGATGTGTACCGGGGTGGGAGCGGGGGTGTCCGCGGTTTTTTCGTTTTCATGGCGGTTGCATCCGCCGAGGAGGAGAGGGCCAAGCAGGAGCAGGGAGGCATGTATGTTGATTTTCATGCTGATTCTACGTTATGGAGCATCGGAGAAATTTCAGTTTTTTCCTGTTGAAGATGTTTTACCGTGTTGCATGATGTGCCGGGAATGCCCGGCCGGGAAGAAAAATCGTTTTTTTTATAAAAAAAGCTTGCACGCGTGCGTCGGTTCATGTAGACTCCTGCCCGCAACTCCTGCGTAGCTCAGTGGCAGAGCGGGTGACTGTTAATCACTAGGTCGTTGGTTCGACCCCAACCGCAGGAGCCAATAAAGCCCTTCATCTTAACGGATGAGGGGCTTTTCCATTTTGTGGTTTGCAGGAGTATGAAGTGTTGGATCGGTTGCCGGGCGGGAAGGGCCGGAGAGCTGATGTTTCTTTTTTCGAACTGTTCGGTTGTTGTTCGTTTTTGTGCTTTACAGGTTGATGTGTTGTTTGTAGAATGATTCCAGTTTTATGAGCGAACATATTATGCTTCCCGAGGGCCGGATGCCGGCGTTGCGCGTTGAACCGATGCCTGCCGATACGAATCAGCACGGCGATGTGTTCGGCGGTTGGGTGATGAGCCAGGTGGACCTTGCCGGGGCAAGTACGGCGATGCGGTATGCCTTGAGCCAGTATATGGTGACGCGGGCGATCAGCAGTTTGACGTTCGAGGCTCCGGTGATGGTGGGGGATGTGGTGTCGTTTTATACGGAGATCGTGAAGGTGGGGCGTACGTCGATTACGGTGCGCGTGGAGGTGTTTGCGGAGCGTATGCCGAAGATGTGCAATAATGTGGCGAAGATTACGGAGGCAGAGCTGGTTTACGTGGCTCTGGGTGCAGATAAGACGCCGATTCCGATTGAGGAGTCGCGGGCAAATTATGCGAAGGTGTGCCCGCTTTGACGGGGGCGCTGCACTGGGATGCCGCCGTTTGCCTGTGCATGCGGCGGTTTTCAGGCGGCGTAGTAGTCCGTGACGATGCGGATGATGCGTTCCATGTGTTCGGCGGTGTATCGCTGGTCGACAGGGAGCGGGAGGAGGTTGTCCGCAAGCTGGCGTTCGGTGCTGCCGGGCGGCGTGTCGCAGGCGGTTTCCGGCCAGTACCGGGGGATGAGGATGCCGTGGTCGATGAGGTGGTTTCGAAGGCCGGGAAGTCCGGTCCACAGGGGGTAGCAGTACGGTGTGGCGATGGAGGAGGTGTCGATGGGCAGTTTGTTGTAGTCCCGGAGGCGGTTGTGGAGATGGGTGAAGTTTTCCCAGCGGATGCGGCGTGCGGTTTCGTAGTCGATGCCGTGCATGAGGCGTTCCGTGAGTAGGGATATGCGGCGCATGGGGAGGTTGTCGAGGCGGCGTTCACTTTGTTCGCAGGCAGGGGAGGCGGCTTCGGCGGTTTGTTCGAGGCGTTGAAGGAGGTAGCCGGCTGCGGAGTAGGAGGTGTCGCGTTCGGTGAGTTGAAGGGTGGGGCGGTCGAGGACGGCGATTCCTCCGTCGGGGAGGCCGGAGTTTTTGCGGGGGCTGTAGAAGGCGGGGATGCCGGGCCGTGGAGGGGAGTAGAGGGATTGGCTGTTGTCGATGATGAGGCGGCTGCCGTAGTGGGCTGCGAGGGTGTCGATGTAGTGTTCTTTGAGGGCGTAGTAGTTGATGTAGAGGATGTGTTCGTTTGGCCGGAGGCGGGGGAGTTGTTCGAGTTCGAGCCGGGGGGTGATGCGGTATGCGGTGTGGGGGATGCCGAGGCGGGCGAGGGGCTGGAGGAGGGAGGGGCATGAGTAGGCCGGGAGGTGGAGCCGCGTGATGCCGGGGAGGTGGCGCAGGATGTATTCGAGGGCGTTTCTACCGGAGTTGAGCATGACGCTGCGGCCGGGGCGGTTTTGCGGGATGTTGCCGTATGAGGGGAGTTCGAGTCCGAAGTAGGCGCCGATTTCCGGTTCACGGCCAGGGGGTCCTGTTGTTGAGGGCGGCGGTGTCATGTGCGTGGGGGTATTAAACGGCAGGTCTGCGGATGTGTCAAGAGGTTGCACTCGTTCGCTATGAAGCGATGAACGGCTCCGGATGTGTGCCGGAGCCGTTCATGGGGGTAGGGATGGTGTCGGGGCGCAGGGCGCTTAGAGGTAGTCGTAGAAGAATTCCCATGCGTCGATCCACGGGTGTTGTTCCGGCTCGGGGAGAGGGCCGGTTACTTCGCCGGAGTTGGCGTCGAGTTTGTAGGCTCCGGTGGCGACGTTGCCTCCATGGTTGATGTAGGCATAGACTTCGTTGGGCGGGACGACGGTGATTTGGCTGACGTTGCGGCGGAAGACGCCTCCGTCGTTTCTGCCTGCTCCGCCGCCTTTCTGGACGACGTAGAAGATTTCTCCGCTTCCGTCGGAGGAGTAGTCCTGCTGAAGGTCGTAGTTGCCCATGAGGTGTTTGGTGGAGGCACCCTTGTGGTAGTGGTCGTCGTATTCGTCGTCGTCTTTGCCGCAGGAGGCAAGGAGGAGCGCCGCTGCGAGGAGTCCGGTGGTTCGGATGATGGTTTTCATGCGGTTGTCGTTACAGTTGGTGGTCGTAGTATTGCTGGGCGTCGATCCAAGGGTAGGTTTCGGGGTTGGGCAGGGGGCCTTCGACTTGTCCGGTAGCGGTGTTGAGGGAGTAGGCTCCGTTTTGGACGACGTCTCCGGCGGTGCCGATGTAGACGCAGACGGTGTCAGGAGCGGTGATGCAGAGTTTGTCGATGTCCCAGCGGAAGGCTCCGCCATCGAATCGGCCGTTGCCTCCGGAGGGGACGACGTAGAAGAGGTTGTATTCACTACGCTGCATGTAGTATTTCTGGAGGTCGTAGTTGCCTTGCAGGTGTTTGGATTCCGTGGTGGTGACGGTTTTGTTTTGGCAGTCTTTGCATTCGTCGTTGTCGCTGCATGCCGTGAGGATGCAGATGGAGTATGCTGCTGCTCCCAGATATTTGTAGAGGTGGTTCATGGCGTTTGGCGGCGGTGGTTTCTGTCGCCGTCTTTTGTATGATTAACGTTTGAATGGCGGGAGCGTCCGAAAAAAATCGCGTTTTTGATGTTTTTTCCATTTTTTGCCGTTCTTTTCCGATGATATGCAAAGGAGCCGGGGCTTTTGCTCCGGCTCCTGAAGGAGGTGGTTGAAGGCAATGGGCCGATGGTCAGTTGCCGGGTTGTGCTCCGGCTTTGGTTCGGATGTCGCGGATGAATTGCAGGCGTTGTTCGTCTTTCCAATCGTGTTCGGAGAGTCCGGTGATGTTGTTTTCCCGGCAGACGGTTTCGAATTCATCGACTATTTTGAGGATTTCTTCGTTGCTTCGGTTGAGGTTGCCGCGCAGCCAGTGGGTGAGGATGAGGTACTGGATGGAGAGTTGTTCGATTTTGACGCGGTTGAGTGTGACGGGGTTGTTTTTCGCAGCTTCCAGCGCTTTGGCGAAGATGTTTTCCGATTGTTCGATGAAGTCGTTGCTCAGGTACCGGGAGTGCGGTGCATCGTAGATCCATGTGTGCAGGTTGGGAGTGTTTTCGATGGTGGCTGCAAGTGCGGCGAGGTATTCGGCCATGGGGGCTGCGGCTTCCTTGTAGTAGTGTTCGAGGAATTCGCGCGTGAGGGCGTCGGCATCCGTTTGCGGGTTCCAGAGGAGTTTGGCAAGGAGGTAGTGTTTGAGCCGTTTGAGGCTGGTGGCGCGTTGTCCCGCGTCGCTTTGGGCGAAGACTCCTTTGGCTTTGTGGTCGGCGAAGTAGCGGATGTAGGCGGGGAGGGTGTGGATGTTGGGGAAGGGCTGGAAGCTGTGGGCGAAGTTGATGTGGTAGCTCCAGATCCAGAGGTTGTCGTGGATGGCCGACCATCCTTTGATTTTGCGTTCGAAGGCGATGTTGCCTTCGCTGCCGGAATGGGAGCATTTTTCGGGGTAGTGGCCGTAGCAGATGCCGATGGGGCAGAGCTGGATGATGATGCCGGGGTTGGGTTTCGTTTTGGTCGGGGGTATGTCGGTGGTGTGGTAGGCGAGGGTGTGGACGGTGACGTTTTCTCCTTGAAGGGCGTTGTCGAATTTGTTCAGGAAGCGCATGAGGAGTCCGGTGCCGTCGCCTTCTTCCGCAATGATGCGGGTGCATTCCGGGCATTGGCACCAGCCTCCGCAGTCGTTCTGTGAGATGGAGACGATGCAGGGGCGTTCCTTGTGCCGGGCAAGGTCGGCGCGCAGGGTGGCGAGTGCGGTTTCAAAGACGGCGGGGTTGCTGAGACAGAGGAGGTTTTTGTCGCGTTTGCCGTTGACGAGGCCGTAGTATTCGGGGTGGGTTTTGAAGTGTTTGTCGGGGGGGACGAGGTGCTCGAAGGTGTGGCAGGAGTATCCGGGCATGTAGTTGTAGAGGTGGTCGGTGGGTTTGTCCGGCCATCGGAATGTGCCGCTGTTGAGCCGGAGCCGCTGCGCCCATTGCCGGTCGCGGAAGACGTCGGCCGCGTAGATGTCCCGGTAGAGGAAGGCGGGGGAGGCTGAGGTGTCGAAGGGGGAGAGCCGGAGCGTTTCGCGGCGGGGGATGAGTGTTTCATCAGGGGTGTACCAGCGGCAGCCGAGTTTGTCTTCGAGGAGTGCGTAGGTTCCGTAGAGGAGGCCGTGGGGGCTGCGGGAGCGGATGACGATGTCGTCCCCTTCTGTGAAGAGGCGGTAGCCTTGGGCGTTTTGCGGGACGGCGGGGTCGGAGTCGGTGATTTCCAGCCGGATTTCCGGCCGGTCCGCGCGTGCCTGTTCCTGTTTGACGGGCCATTCGGCTCCCGTGATTTGCTTGAGATGGAAGGCGAGTTCGTCCGCCGCGGAGTGGGTGATGCCGGACGGTTTGTCCGGGGTCAGGATGGTGTATTCGGTGGTTCCTCCTTCTGCGAGCCGGAGGGTTGTCCGTGGCGGCGGTTCCTGAGAGTGTGCAGCAGAGAGTGTACCCATTACCGTGAGGCAGGAGGAAATGAGGGTGGCGGCGTATGAGGTGATGTATGGTTTCATTTGATCAAGTCGTGTTTAAGTGAAGTACGGAAGCGGTTTACTTTTTCTATCTCGTCGAAGGGGTTGCTGTTGTTTTTTTGTTTGTTATTATTCAAAGGATTTTTTGGATTGGTGTGATATGTTTTGATGTTGCTTTGCGTAGATGATATGCCATTATGTTGGTACTTCTTATGTCCGCCGATTCTTTTCTTGTTCCGATGTCCGTGTGTTGCAGCCTGTTTATGGGTGGCTGGTCCGTTGCTGCCGATGTGTATGTTTCGCCCGATGGCGACGATTCCCGTTCCGGTGCGAAGAGTCAGCCGATGCGTACGTTGCAAGCTGCACGAGATCAGGTGCGGAAGCATGGCTCCGGAGACGGAAAGGGGAATACGATCCGGTTGTTGGACGGTGTTTTTTATTTGCAGGAGCCGCTTGTTCTTTCTCCCGAGGATTCCGGGCTGACGATCGAGGCGGTGCATGCGGGGAAGGCAGTGGTGAGCGGGGCGCAGCTTTTGTCGCTGCAATGGAAGCCGTTCCGCGACGGGATTATGCAGGCGGAAGCGCCTGCCGGGTTGAAGGCGGATTGCCTGTTTGTGGACGGGAAGCAGCTCCGGATGGCACGCTATCCCAATGCGAATCCGGAGGAGCGTATTTTCAACGGTTATGCTGCGGACGCGGTGGCTCCCAAGAGGGTTGCTGGGTGGAAGGATCCCGAAGGTGGTTTTTTACATGCTTTGCACGGCCGCCTGTGGGGAGGCCATCATTATATTATTGAGGGGAAGAAACCGGATGGTTCCGTGAAGCTGGCTGGAGGTTGGCAGAATAATCGTCCTTCCGCTCCGCATGGCAAGTTCCGTTTTGTGGAGAATGTGTTCGAGGAGCTGGATGTACCCGGTGAGTGGTTTTTGGATAAGAAGGAGGGTGTTCTGTATGTGTATCCGGAGGCTGGGACGGATTTGAATAAGGCGCGAGTGGAGGCGACTCGGCTGGAGCGTTTGTTCGAGCTGCGGGGGGAGGAGGAGAAGCCCGTGCGCGGGGTGGCTCTGAAGGGGCTGGTGCTGACGCAGACGGACCGGACGTTCCTGAAGAACAAGGAGCCGCTGTTGCGTAGCGATTGGACGATTTACCGCAACGGCGCCGTGCTGCTGGCTGGTACGGAGGATTGTACGGTGGAGTCGTGCGATTTCAATGGGCTGGGTGGCGATGCGGTGTTTGTGGACGGGTATAACAGGAAGGTTTTGGTGAAGTCCTGCCTGATTGAAGATGTGGGCGGGAATGGCGTGGCATTCGTAGGAGATAGGTCGGCGGTGCGCTGCCCGCTTGATTTCAGGGATGGTGGCAGGTTTTCATGGCAGAATCTGGATAAGACGCCCGGTCCGAAGGGTAATGCGTTTCCTTCCGATTGTACGGTGGAAGATTGCCTGATTACGAGGACAGGTCGGGTCGAGAAGCAGTCTGCTCCGGTGGAGATTGCGATGTCTCAGGGGGTTCGTGTGCTTCATTGTTCGCTTTACGATGTGCCCCGTGCCGGGATCAATATCGGAGACGGTTGCTGGGGCGGTCATGTGATCGACGGTTGCGATGTGTTCGATACGGTGTTGGAGACTTCCGATCACGGTTCGTTCAATTCGTGGGGCCGCGACCGTTTCTGGCAGTTGAAGGGGCTGAATATGAATCAGGCGTCGGATTGGGAGCAGATCAAGGATGTTCCCTTTTTGGATGCCGTGAAGCCGACGGTGATCCGCAATAGCCGCTGGCGTTGCGATCACGGCTGGGATATCGATCTGGATGACGGTTCCGGCAATTATGAGATTTACAATAATCTTCTTTTGGCCAGCGGGTTGAAGCTGCGTGAAGGGTTCGGTCGTAAAGTGCATCACAATGTGATTGTGAATAACGGTTTGCATCCGCATGTGTGGTTCGGCAGGTCGGGCGATGTGGTGGAGTACAATATTTTCTTCGTGGACGGTTATTTCCCCGCGGGCGGGATGCCTTCATCTCCGTGGGGCGAACGGATGGACAAGAATTTCGTGCATGTGCCGGGGCTGGCAGGGACGCGCCCTGCGGCGGGGTTGCAGGAGCAGTCGAAACGCGATCAGGACTCGATTGCCGGGGATGCGATGTTTATGGCTCCGGAGCTGGGTGATTACCGTCTCCGGAAGGGTTCCCCCGCATTGCAGTTCGGGTTCAAGGATTTTCCGGCGAGTTTCGGCGTGGTGTCTCCCCGTTTGAAGGCGTTGGCGAAGTCTCCCGTTTTTCCGGAATACAAGCCTGTGGTTGTAAAAAAGGATCCGAATGCCGTGCAGGTGAAGTTTTTAGGTGTGACCTGCCGCAATATCAGGGGGATGGGGGATGTGTCGGCCTATGGTTTGCCCGGAGAGGCCGGTGTGCTTGTGTTGGCAACGGATGCGTGGGCTTCTTTTTACCGAGAAGGCGGGCGAGCCGATGATGTGATCGTCCGTGTGGATGGAAAGGATGTGCGTGATGTGAATGCGTTGCTTTCGGCGTTGTCCGGCAGGAAGTCGGTGAAGCTGGTTCTTATTCGGAATCAGGCTGAGAAGGTTGTATCTGTCGATCTTTAATGTCCGAAAGGCATTTTCCCTTTGTGCAGGAGGTGAGGATGTCAGAGGGCTACTTCGATGAGGAGGATGGTGGAGGGTTTGCGGGCAGTGACGGTGAGTACGTCGATGTCCGTGATGCCTGCGCCGTCCCTGCGGTCGAGGAGGGCTTCCGTTTCGTCGATGGCGATGCTTCCTTCGATGACGAAGATGTAGACGCCCGTTTGTTTTCCTTTGAGGCGGTAGGTGCAGGTTGTTCCCCGGTCGAGTTCGGCCCATGAGAACCATGCCTGCTGGCGGAGGGCGATGGCGGTGCCGGGGGCGATGAAGGTGGAGATTTCGTTGTGTTTCAGGAGGGGGCGGATGTCGTAGTCGGCATACCGGGGCGGGGTGTCGGTCTGGTCGGGGATGACCCAGATTTGAAGGAATTCGAGGTTTTCGTCGGAGCTGGCGTTGTATTCGCTGTGGTAGATGCCGCTTCCTGCGCTCATGACCTGGATTTGCCCGGGTTCGATGATGTGGCTGTTTTCAAGGCTGTCGCCGTGCCGGAGGCATCCTTTCAGGGGGATGGATACGACTTCCATGTTTTTGTGGGGATGGGTGTCGAATCCGCTGCGCGGGATGACGGTGTCGTCGTTGAGGACGCGCAGGGCGCCGAAGTGCATTCTTTGCGGGTTGTAGTAGTCCGCGAAGCTGAAGGTGTGGCTGGTGTTGAGCCATCCATGGTTTGCATGGCCGCGGGAATCGGCTTTGTCGATGATGATGTTCATGTCTGCTTCTTTCATCGGGTGAGACGATTCTGCCGCCGTTTCCGTTCAATGGCGGATGTGGGTGTATGACTTTGCAAGTGTCTTTCTACCAGTTATTTGTTGGTTGTTTTTGTGGCAGGATGTTGCTGTTTTTCATCCGGTGAGGAAGCCGCCGGGTCGATGCTGTATTCCAGTCCGGGATATTCGCGTATGTTGCAGCCCGGATGCTGAGGGTCCCATTGGACGGGGACGAAGGTGAACATCCAGCGGCGGGTGTCCGGGTTGTTCGGGCTTTTGATGAAGATGAGGTTCCATCCTTTTTTGAGGTCGATGGAGACGGGAGCCCGGAAGTGGTAGTTTTCATCGATCATGGCTCCGTTGTTGCCCGGTTTTTTCCATGCGGGAGGAGGGATTTCCTTGCCGTTGATCCAGAAGCGCGGGTTCGAGTGGTACCATTTGCCCGGTACGCTGACGGGGCCGTTGCGCCAGTCGGAGGTGGCCCATGTATGGGCTCCGATCCAGAAGGGGACTTTTTGCGCTTTGGGCGAGTGGATGCAGGTGTAGGCGTAGTAGGTGGAGTTCTGTGCGGCGCGCGCGCCCGGTTTTTGGCCGTTGAACGGGGTCGGGAAGTCGCAGTACTGTTTGAAGATGACGGTGGCCCCCGTGTAGGTTTGCGGGTGCCATGCCCATGTTTTGCCGTTGTGTTCGTATTGCGGTTCTATGTTTCCCGTGCGGAGGATGTTTTCGGGAGGAAATATCCGGTCGACGTTTCCTTCATGCGGGAAGGGGCCGATGATTTTCCACGGGATTTGCGCTTGCCGGACGTAATGGAAGGGGGTGTTGCGGAAGAAGCGGTCGCGGATGGCGAGGACGCGGTTTTCGTAGGCGGCGAATTTGGCGAGCATCGGGTCTTCGCGGGCGGGCAGGTTGGCATGGTATTGCATGTGGCTGTCTTTCATCGGGTCTCCTTCGACGCGTGGGAATGGCGGGTTCCACATGGGTTCACTGACGAAGGCGATGCCGGAATAGAACTGGTTGTGTGTGAGGTGTTCTTCCGAGGCGTTCATCGGGAGGTCGGGCCATGAGCAGAGGATCATGCCGAGTCCCTTGCTTTGGGGGAATGGGCAGATGCGGCGGAAGTACATGGTGGAGGCGACGGTGAAGGGGTCGATGTGGTTCAGGTAGGTTTCGATGGAGTCGATGTATTCTCCTCCGGGGGCGGGCCAGCATCGTTTGAGTGTGCGTTCGGTCCAGAGCTGCTGGACGGCGCCTTTGTATCCCTTGGGGGCCAGTCCGGGGTGCCAGCGGACGGGTTTGCGGCCGCATTTTTCGACGGTGCGGAAGTAGGCGGTCAGGGTGGCGTTGTCGACCTGTTCTTCTTTTCCGTGCGCTTCGTCGGTGCCGATGTGGATGTAGGGCATCGTTTCCGCAGGGACGAGGCTGCACAGTTCCTTGATGAGGTCGGTCAGGATGCGGGTCATGCGCGGGTCGTTCATGGCAGAGATGCCGAATGCGCGGCGGAGGGAGGCGGAGTGGCCGGGCATGTCCATTTCGGGGATGACCATGATGTTGCGTACGCGGCAATATTCGACGAAGCGGCGGAATTCTTCCTGCGTGTAATGTTTGCCGGGGAAGCGGGTCATGTTTTTTGCTTCCGTGAGGGAGGGGTAGAGTTTGCTTTCAAGTCTCCATCCTTCGTTTTCCGTGCAGTGGAAGTGGTATGTGTTGAGTTTGAGGGCAGCCATTTTGTCGATGATGCCGTAGAGCATGTCCATGGGCATGTAGTTGCGGCCGATGTCGTTCATGGCTCCGCGGATGGGGAAGGCGCCCCAGTCTTCGATCGAGCAATGGGCGACGGTCGTTTTTCCACCGCGCCGGAGGATGAGCTGTTTGAGCGTTTGGAGGCCGTAGTAGAAGCCCCGGGTGTTGACGGCTTGGATGTCGATGCCTTGCGGGGTGATGCTCATGCGGTAGGAGTCGTCTCCGAGCGCTGGCGGTTGTTCCCTGTTTTCCATGGATTTCGGCCATTCCGGAATGAGGGTGAAGCGGATGGGGTATGCTCCGGATGGTGCGGTTTTGATTTCGTGGGCTTTCAGGTATGCGTTGAGTTCCGCAAGGATGTGTTTCATCTGGGCCGGGTCGGCCGTTTGCTGGGGCGTCTGGATGGTGACGGTTGCAAGGGCTGATGAACGGTCTTTCCATGCGATGCTCCGGGGCATGGGGAGGAGGGGCGGGCGTTCGGCGGAATAAAGGGCGTAGTTTGCGCCGTCGCAGGGGTAGGCGTCCCGGGTGTCGGTTTCCGATGCAGAGGCATGGAAGCAGGTTATGCCGAGGACGGCCAGCAGGCAGGTGATACAGGTTTTGAGAGACATGGAGGAAGTGATGAAGAAATTCACATCCGACATTAGCAGGCTTTGTCCGAAAAAGTCAAGATGGGGGCGGAGCATAAGTGCTGGTCTTATTGCGGTGTTTTGCGGCTAGATTCCAGGATGTGCGAAAAGTTTAAATTTTTTGATAGTTTTTGAATGCTGCGGCGTATATGACGATATGATGTATTCGTATCATCGCCGGAATTCCGTCAGGTTGCTCCATGCCGTTTTGGCTGTCGCGCTTGTTTCTCCATTGGCTGCGCGGGAAGAGCAGTTGATGAATAATCATTACCGTTTTACGCTGGGCGATTTGTCCGGAGCGGAGAAGCCGGGGTTCGACGATTCGAAGTGGGCTCCTGCGAGTGTGCCTCATTCGTTTTCGACGCCTTACTGGGGCGATAGCCGTTTTTATGTGGGCTACGGCTGGTACCGCCGAGATGTGACGATTCCTCAGTCGTGGAAGGGCAAGCGGGTGTT
The DNA here is from genome assembly GCF_900097105.1 of Neoakkermansia glycaniphila. Classification (GTDB taxonomy): domain Bacteria; phylum Verrucomicrobiota; class Verrucomicrobiia; order Verrucomicrobiales; family Akkermansiaceae; genus Akkermansia; species Akkermansia glycaniphila. The sequence goes on from NZ_LT629973.1 coordinate 2,102,450, forward strand.
TCTCGATTTCGAGGGTGTGTTTCAGGAGTGCGAGCTGTATGTGAACGGGAAGTTCGTGGGCAAGCATCGCGGCGGTTATACGGGGTTCGAGTTCGATATTACGGATTTCGTGAAGCCGGGCAAGAATCTGGTTGCCGTGCGCGTGAATAATATGTGGAATGCGGTGCTGCCTCCGCGCGCCGGGGAGCATGTGTTCAGCGGCGGTATTTACCGCGATGTGAAGCTGGTGGCGAAGGATCCGCTGCATGTGGCTTGGTTCGGGACGTTCGTGACGATTCCGCAGGTGAGCGACGATGCCGCGACGGTGCGTGTGGCGACGGAGCTGAAGAATGATGCCAAGACGGCGGTGAAGGGTTCTCTGAAGACGACTTTGCTCGATCCCGAGGGCAAGAAGGTGGCGACGATGAGTATGCCGATCGAGATGAAGGCAGGCGAGTCGAAGGAGTGGGTGCAGGATTTTGCGCCGTTGAAATCGCCGAAGCTGTGGCATCCCGATTCTCCGCGTTTGTATAAGGCGGTGACGGAGGTGGTGCGCGACGGGAAGGTTTGCGATACGTTCGAGACGCCGTTCGGCATTCGCTGGTTCGAGTTTACGAAGGATAAGGGCTTTTTCCTGAATGGCAAGCCTTACTATATTATCGGTGCGAATGTGCATCAGGACCGTGCCGGATGGGGTGATGCGGCGGTGAATAGCGATTTCGACCGCGATGTGAAGATGATTAAGGATTCCGGGATGAATTTCATCCGCGGTTCCCATTATCCGCATGATCCGGCATTCACGGCGGCATGCGACAAGCACGGTGTTCTGTTCTGGAGCGAGGGCGTGTTCTGGGGGATCGGCGGTTTCAAGAAGGACGGTTACTGGGATTGCAGCGCGTATCCTCCCAATGAGAAGGATCAGGCGGAGTTCGAAGCGAATTTGAAGGCGGCTCTGCGGGATATGATCCGGGTGCACCGCAATCATCCTTCGGTGGTGACGTGGAGTATGGGGAACGAGATTTTCTTTACCGAGGGTTCGGTGATGCAGAAGGCGAAGGATTGTACGCAACGGCTGATCGAGTACAGCCGGGAGCTTGATCCTTCCCGTCCGGCGGCGGTCGGCGGGGTGCAGCGGCAGGGGTTCGACAAGATCGGCGATCTGGCCGGGTATAACGGCGACGGTGCGAATGAGATGAAGCCGACGCTGCCGAGCCTTGTGGCGGAGTACGGTTCCGTGATCAGCAACCGCCCGGGCAAGTATGCCTCTAACCGCGGCTATGTGGAGGGCAAGCGTTTTCCGTGGCGCAGCGGCGAGGTGCTGTGGTGCGGTTTCCACCACGGCAGTATTGCCGGGTCGATGGGCAGGATGGGCTTTATCGATTATTTCCGCCTGCCGCTCCGTGCGTGGTACTGGTACCGCAATGAGCTGAAGCAGATTGCCCCGCCTGAATGGCCGCAGAAGGGGACTCCGGCAGCTCTGGCTCTGACGGCCGACCGTACGACGATTGCGACGGACGGTACGGACGATTCCCATTTGACGATTACGGTGACGGATGCGCAGGGCAAGCCGATCGATGCGACTCCGGAGGTGAAGTTGACTGTGGTTTCCGGCCCCGGTATTTTCCCGACGGGCAAGTCGATTACATTCAAGCCGGATGCGAAGGATATTCCGATTATCGAGGGTAAGGCAGCCATCGAGTTCCGTTCCTATTATGCGGGCGAATCGCGCATCAAGGCGGAGTCTCCCGGCCTGAAGCCTGCCGAGGTGGTGATCCGCTGTACGGGGTCCGAGCCGTTCGTGGAAGGTAAGTCGAAGGAGTGGATGCCGGTTGCCGGTACGCCGACCGATCCCAAGTCCGCGGCCCAGTTCGTGGAGTGCGGCCATACGCGCCCGGCGATCGCCTCGGCCAATAGCGAGCAGGCCAAGTTCGCCAACGATGGCGATTCCGCTACGGCGTGGGCGTTTGTCTGCGGCGATTCCGGTGCGGAGTGGTGGCGGCTGGATCTGGAGAATTTCTACGGGTTGCAATCCGTGGAGGTGGGCGGCAAGCTGCCGGAAGATGTGTCCTTCGAGATTACGGCGGATGAAGGCCGTACATGGACGCCGCTGCCCGCCCCCGTGAAGACGGCTTCCGGCGTGAAGGCGACGTGCGATCCCGGCAAGGTGCATGGCCGTTTCCTGCGGATGAATCTGAAGGGGAAACCCGGCGAGAAGTACGAGGTGCGGGATTTGAAGGTGACGGGGCGTACGTCCCGGAACTGATTCCTGGCGGTTCGGCTCCGGCGGCCTGTGGGTTCGCCGGAGCCGCCGTTTCTTGAGAGCGTGTATTTTCGCGCTCGACATTGGCTGTTCCGTGCGCTACACTCGCGCGGATTTTTATGGATTTTTCCCGCATCGGCCAGCAGCTCAACGTGCGTACGGGTATCAATGACCTCATGGAAGACATGTATGAGGCCATTTATTCCGGTCGTCCCAATTTGTGCCAGTTGAACGGCGGCGCTCCGGCGATGCTCCCTGAGCTGGTGCGGATGTGGCGGGCCAGTATGGAGAGGATCATGGAGCAGGGGGAATTCGAATCGCTGGTGTGTTCGTACCAGCACCCGCGCGGCCATGAGAAGTTTATCCAGTCGCTGGTGAAGTATTTGAACGATCGGTACGGCTGGGGTATTACGCCCGAGAATGTGGCGGTGACGCAGGGCGGGCAGATGGCGTTTTTCCTGTTGTTCAATCTGTTGGCCGGGGAGGGCTCTCCGAAGTCCGAGATTTTGTTTCCTCTGTGTCCCGATTATGTGGGGTATCAAGCCCAGTCTCTGGTGGGGCCGTCGCTGTTCCGCGGCGTGAAGCCCCGTATCCAGCGGCTCGGCAATCATGTGTTCAAGTACGGGATCGATTTCGAGAATTTGGATATCCGGCCCGAGACGGCGGCGATTTCTCTGTCGCGGCCCGCGAATCCGACGGGCAATGTGGTGACGGACGAGGAGCTCGATATGCTGCGTGCGATGGCGAAGGCTGCCGGTATTCCCGTGATGGTGGACAATGCGTACGGCCAGCCGTTCCCGGATATTACGTCCGTGCCCTGCAATACGGTGTGGGACGAGAATATGGTGCTGAGTCTGAGCCTGTCGAAGATCGGTCTGCCGGGTACCCGTACGGGTATTATCATTGCCCGCAAGGAGATTATCGATACGGTGATGAATGCGGTGACGGTTTCCGCGCTGTGCCCGAACAATCTGGGGCAGGCGCTGGTGGAACCCTATCTGGCGGACGGTTCGCTGGATGCGGTCTGCCGCGATGTGGTGAAGCCCTATTACCGGAAGCGCGCCGCCTTTGCGGAGAGCCTTCTGCGCCAGTATTTCGACGACGAGCTGCCCTGGCACGTCCATAAGAGCGAGGGGGCCATGTTCCTCTGGCTGTGGATGGACGGTCTGCCGATTCCCGTGCAGGAGCTGTACGAGCGGTGCCGCGAGCGCGGTTGCTATGTGAATCCCGGCCATCATTTCTTTTTTGCCCTTCCTCCCGAGGACAGGGGCTGGCGGCACCAGCACGAATGCGTGCGCCTGAGCTTCACCCAGCCGGACGATGTGCTGCACCGCGGCATCCGGATTCTGGCGGAGGAAGTCGCCCGCGCCTATAAGGAGGCGTGATAACGATCAACAGTATCGGACAATGAATAGCATGACAGGTTTCGGCGCGGCGAGCGCCCAGTGCGGCCACAGGACGCTTCGTGTGGAGGTGAGCGGCGTGAACCGCAAGCAGGCGGAGGTGGCGGTGAGCCTGCCGCGCGTGTGGGCCGAGCTGGAGACGCAGGTGCGTGCAGCGGTGCTGGAGGCAGTGTCGCGCGGCCGCGTGAATGTGTCGATCTCGTTCCAGTCGGTGCCCGGTTCCTGCGGGGAGCTGCGCCTCGATGAGGAGAAGCTGATGCTGCTGGATGCCAAGCTGCGGCGCGTGCAGGAGCTGTGCGGCGGTGAGAAGGCGGCGTTGACGCTGGAAGGTTTGTCCCGTTTCGGCGTGCTGGAGGCGGAGTCGGAAGATGCCGTTTCCGCCGAGGAGGCGTGGGTGGCGATCAGCCCTGCGCTCGATGAGGCTTTGGCCGCCTTTGTGGCGATGCGCCGATGCGAGGGCGAGTCTCTCAAGGCGGATTTGCTCGGCAAGATCGGTACGCTGCGCGCTTTGCGGCTGGCGATGCTCGAGCAGGCTTCCGGCGTGGCTGGCCGCCACCGGGAGACCCTGATGAAGAGGCTGGAGGAAGCGGGGCTGCCGCTTGCTCTCGACGATGAGCGCATCGTGAAGGAGATCGCGCTGTTTGCCGACCGTTGCGATGTGTCGGAAGAATCGGTGCGCCTGTCTTCGCACTTCGACCAGTTCGAAGCTTTGTGCGATTCGGAGGAGCCGGTGGGGCGTCCTCTCGACTTCCTGTGCCAGGAAATTTTCCGTGAATTGAATACGACCGGTTCGAAGGCCAATGATGCAGGGCTTGCCCAGCTGATTGTGACGGCGAAGACGGAGCTCGAAAAGGTTCGCGAACAAGTACAAAATATCGAATAATATGTCCGCTCTTGGAACTATTCTCGTGGTTTCCGGCCCTTCTGGTTCCGGCAAGACCACTCTTTGCCGCCGCAGTACCGATGAGGGGCTGTCGCGTTACTCGATCTCCTGCACGACGCGCGCTCCGCGCCCCGGTGAGCAGGATGGGGTCGATTACCATTTCCTGACGATGGAGGCTTTCCATGCCAAGGTCGCTGCCGGGGAGTTTCTGGAATACGCGACGGTGCACGGCAATTGCTACGGCACCCTGAAGAGCGATATTCTGGATATCGTCCGCCGCGGTGAGACGGTGGTGATGGATATCGACGTGCAGGGCGCAGAACAGGTGCGTGGCTGCGACGATCCTCTGATTCGCCGCTGCTATGCGGATGTGTATATCCATATTCCCTCCGACGAGCTGGAGCAGCGCCTTCGCGGCCGTGCCACGGATGCGGAGGATGTGATTCAACTGCGGTTGCGCAATGCGGCGGAGGAAGACCGCCAGATGGGCAACTACGGCTTTGTGCTTGTTTCCGGAGACCGCGAGGCGGATTATTCCCGGTTCAAGTCGTTGCTCTCGGCTCTCGCGATGCGAACTTGCCTGAGGTGATTTTCTACCCAGCTTCCGTGCGGTTATGTCCAATCGGTTTCAATTGATCAGCAAGGGTGATTCTTTAATCATCAAGGGAGTGGCCGTGCTGCTGATGCTCTGGCACCACCTGTTCGGCGATCCTACCCGCTGGCCCGAGAATGCGAAGATTGTCTGGACTTTCCCCTGGGAGTGGTTCAAAGGTTCCGATCCTGTGGCCGCCGGGCATTCGCGCACAGGGCTGATGACGTTCGTGAATCATCCCGAGACGATTTACTTCGATGTGTTTACAGCGTTCCAGTGCAGCATGACGGTGTCCCTGTTCATGCTGGTGACGGGGTTCGGGCTCGGCGGAACGAAGGAGTGGAGGCCGCATTGGCTTGCATGGGATGTGTTCAAACGGGCACGGGTGTTTTACCGCATTTATCTGCCGAGCATGGTGCTGGCGCTGCTGTGTATTTTCCTGTTCCCTCCGGCCTATCATGCCGTGGGCGGCGAGGTGAAGGACTGGAGCCTTTCTTTCTGTTGGCATAATGTGCTGTATCCGCTGAATCCCGGCGGGTTTAACGGGGAATGGTGGTATGCCCGTACGTTCATTCTTTCCCTACTTTACGTTTATCCTATCTGCGCGCTGCTGAATGCGCTGGGCAGATGGGGGCAGTGGGGCATCGCTTCGCTGACGGTGTGGATTCTCTATCTCGTGTTTTCCAAGGCTCCCGTGCCGGGGTTCATGGAGGAGGTGGCAGCCGACGGGACGATGGCCTATTGGGGCATTTTCGGGCTGGGCTTTCTGCTGCGCATTCTGCAGGATGAGGGGAAGCTTGAGTTCATGCGGAAGGTGGTGAGCGTGGATCACCGGTTTGCATGGCTCAAGGTGATGGTGATTGTGGTGGCTTCCTGCCTGCTGTGGTGGAGGATTGCGAATCCGTTCATTCAGGCGACGATTCCTCTGGCCGTCGGTTCGGTGATGCTGACGAAGCTGGTGCGGCTGGAAGGCGTGATGATGCTGCTCGGCAAGTATTCCGGCCTGATGTGGCTGAATCATTCGTTCCTGTGTTATTTCTTCCTGAAGGATCAGATTTACGGCCTGCGCTATGCGCCGCTGTGCATGCTGGCGCTTGTGGTTCTTTCTCTCGGGCTGGCGTGGGTGACGGCGAAGCTGACGGACTGGGTGTGCCTGGGGTGCATGTACGTGTGGAGGAAGGTTTTCCCCCCCAAGGCAAAAGCGCAGGGGTAGAAGAAGTATCTGTTTGACATTCTATGTGTCTTATGATATAGGCATTGTCATGCCTATGATTTTTCGACTTTTCGGCCTGTTGTTGTGCGGTTCTTCGCTTGCTTTCGCGACTCCTTTCGATACGGAAGGCGAGCAGGCGGAGTATTCGATGACCGGAGGTTCGGTGGATAACCGGATCAAGTTCACCTACAAGTTCCTTTCCGTCGGCAAGAACAACGATGGTTTCATGTGCGGCAATCTTCTGGTGGAGAAGGATTACACGAAGAACGGAAAGAAGGAGAAGGATGTGTACTACTGGTGCATGAAGGAGTCGGGCAAGCTGCTCGTGTTGAGTACGGAGGTGGATAAGCCCGGTTCGGAGGTGCGCGAGAGGACGATGGCCTACGAGTACAAGGGCGATCGCCTGTCGTTTGCGAAGTTCGATCTGCTTTCTCCGACGATGCTGCTGCCGGGAGAGTCCAAGGTGCGCCCGGCTGCGGAATTGGCTCCGGTGAAGGAGAAGAATTATTACGTGAAGCATACGGAGACGAACAGGCAGGCGGATGAGGCCCGCGCGAAGCTGCCGTGGTTTACGCCCGGCAAGAGTATTCAATACGACGGTATCGGCGTGCAGGCTCTGGACGGCAAGGGCGAGCTTGAGCTTGCGGTGCGTTTCGTGGCCGTGGGGCAGGATAAGGAGGGCCGCATGTGCGGTGAAGGCGTGCAGTACGCCCGGTACAAGGCGGACGGGAAGTCGATGTTCGACGAGCCGTTCCAGTGGCGGCTGGACGAGAAGGTGGAGGAAGGTGAGGGCAAGGATGTGGCGGTGACGCGCCTTGTGTTTACGATCGCTTCGCAGAAGAGTTTCAAGAAGGGGTATGTGGACGGGAATGTGAATTACTCCAAGATGCTGGTGGAGCCGCAGGAGAATTATGTGGAACTGGTGGACGGCGAGGAGAATTTCATCCACAATATCCAGCAGTACAAGGCTTCCGATATTACGGAGGCTCCGGAGTTTGCCGAGAAGAAGAAGGAGATGGAGGAGGCCAACTGTTTGCTGAACGCCGGGGAGTGAGCCGGCATGCATTTTGTATTTGATGATGATGAAAAACCCCGTCTGCTGTGCGCAGGCGGGGTTTTTCGCAAGGGGCTGTGCAGCCGGAGGTCAGGCTCCCACGAAGATGGTCTGTTCGCGGTCGGGGCCCACGCCGACGGTGGTGACGGGGCAGCCGATGAGTTCGCCGAAGCGTTTGACGTAGGCTTTGCAGTTGGCCGGGAGTTCGTCCCAGGTGCGGCAGGAGGAGATGTCCTGGTTCCAGCCGGGAAGTTCCACATAGACGGGTTTGCATGCTTCCCATTCTTCGATGAGTGCGGGCGGGTATTCGAGGATTTCTCCGTCGAGTTCGTACCCGGTGCAGATTTTGATGGAGTCGCATTCGTCGAGGCCGTCGAGGTTGGTCATGGCCATTTCGCTGAAGCCGTTGAACATGGCGGAGTAGCCGAGGAGGACGGCATCGGCCCAGCCGCAGCGGCGGGCGCGGCCGGTGGTGGCGCCGAATTCGCGGCCGAGGCCGTGGAGGTAGTCGGCGATTTCGGCGTCTTCGGTGACGAAGGGGCCGGCACCCACGCGGGTGGTGTAGGCTTTGCAGACACCGATGATGCGGTCGATTTTGTTCGGGGCTACGCCCGTGCCAGTGCAGCAGCCTGCCGAGGAGGTGTTCGAGGAGGTGACGAAGGGGTAGGTGCCGAAGTCGATGTCGAGCATGGCTCCCTGTGCGCCTTCGAAGAGGACGGTTTTACCTTCCTTGATGGCCTGGTTGATGACGGGGATGGTGTTCGCGATGTGCGGACGGAGGATGTCGGCGGCCTTGGTGACGGCGGAGATGGTGACTTCCGGGTCGGCGGGTTGGCCGCCGAGGCGTTCGAGTTCTTCATTGGCCGTTTTCATGCGGCGTTTGAGGACGGTGAGGAGGCGTTCCGGATCGCGGAGGTCGGCCATGCGGAGGCCGATGCGGCGTGCCTTGTCGGCGTAGGTGGGGCCGATGCCGCGGCGGGTGGTGCCGATGGCCTGGTCGCCGAGGGCGTCTTCCTGCGCTCCGTCGATGTCGCGGTGGACGGGGAGGACGACGTGGGCGCGGTCGGAGATCATGAGGTTTTCAGGGGTGATGGATACGCCCTGCGCACGAAGGCCTTCGATTTCTTCGACGAGGCCGGTGGGGTCGAGTACGACGCCGTTGCCGATGATGCAGAGCTTGCCCGGCCACAGGATGCCCGAGGGGACGAGATGGAGGATGTATTTCTTGCCGTTGGCGATGACGGTGTGCCCGGCATTGTTGCCGCCCTGGCCGCGTGCGACCACATCGGCGGTTTCGGTAAGGAAGTCGATGACTTTGCCTTTGCCTTCGTCGCCCCATTGGGAGCCGATTACGAGTGTGTTCATGTGTTGCGTGTGATTAAATTTGTTGAGTGGCGGTCAGGCATCGTATTTGCCCGCGCGGAAGTTGTCGATGAGTTCGATGAATTCGCCGAAGAAGTAGTCGGCGTCTTTCGGGCCGGGTGCGGCTTCGGGGTGGTATTGCACGCTGAAGACGGGGTAGGTCTTGTGGCGGATGCCTTCGACGGTGCCGTCGTTGAGGTTGCGGTGGGTGACTTCCACATCGTCGGGCAGGGAGGCATCGTCAACGGCGAAGCCGTGGTTCTGGGAGGTGATGGCTACCTTGCCGGAGCGGAGGTCCTTGACGGGCTGGTTGCCGCCTCGGTGGCCGAACTTGAGTTTGAATGTTTTGGCTCCGAAGGCGTGCGCGAGGATCTGGTGGCCGAGGCAGATGCCGAAGATGGGCAGTTTGCCGAGCATGGCGCGGATCTGTTCGTGGATGGCGGTGAGGGCGGCGGGGTCGCCGGGGCCGTTGGAGAGGAAGAGTCCGTCCGGCTTGGCGGCAAGGATTTCCTCGGCGGTGGCGTTGGCGTTGACGACGGTGACGTCGAATCCGGCCTGGCGGAGGCAACGGAGGATGTTGCGCTTGATGCCGAAGTCGTAGGCGATGATGCGGTACTGGACGGGGGGCAGTTCGGCGTAGTTGGTTTCGTCACCGGCGGAGGGGTTCGGAAGTTTCCACGCGCGGGATTCTCCTTCCCAGTGGTAGGTTTCCGGCGTGCTGACTTCGCGGACGAAGTCGCTGCCTTCCATCGGTGCGGAGTTGCGGGCCGCTTCGACGGCTGCTGCGGCGTCAAGCTCGGTGGTGAGGCAGGCGCGCATAGCTCCGCGGGAGCGGAGGATTTTGGTGAGTTTGCGGGTGTCGATGCCTTCGATGCCGGGGATGCCGTGGCGCTTCATCCATGGGGAGAGCGCTTCATTGGCCCGCCAGCTGGAATGCAGCCGTGCGAGTTCGCCGATGACGAAGCCGCGGACGTGTGGCTGGGAGGATTCGTTGTCTTCCTCGCAGATGCCGTAGTTGCCGATCAGGGGGTAGGTCATGGCGACGATCTGTCCTCGATAGGACGGGTCGGTCAGGACTTCCTGATAGCCGGACATGGAGGTGTTGAAACACGCCTCGCCCGTGCAGGTGCCGGGGGCGCCGAAGGATTGACCTTCAAAGATAGTGCCGTCTTCCAGTGCAAGAATTGCTTTCATTCCAAAGTGATGAGCCGCGGGAGTATAGCGGAAGCGGAGGGCTTTGGCAAGTCAATCTTTTTGAAGTCGTGCGGTTTTGGTGCGGCGTGTGTCAGTATCGGCAGTCCCTGCTTGATTTCGTCGCGTCTTCCGTGCATACTTCCGATATGGGGAACCTGCCTGTGAACGAAATGGCATAAGGCGGTGTCAAACCCTGACAAGCTTAACCAATCAACCGTTCATTCATTATGGAAACAGAAAACAATACGGACAAGAAGGGCTTCGGCGAAGCCGTGCATTCCATTGCTTCCGCAGTGGCTCCCGAGCATGCCGACGAAGCTGCCGGTCGTTTCATTCAGGCTCGCCGCTATGCAGCCGAGAAGGTGAATCAGCTCCGCCGCGCCGCCGCCTCGAAGGTGGATTACGTCCGCCAGCATGCCGTGGCCGGATGGAACGGCACTTGCGACAAGGCCAAGGATCTGCACCACGCCGGTGAAGAATACGTGCGCGCCAATCCGACGAAGGCGACGCTGATTACGCTCGGCGTAGGCTTTATCCTCGGCGCGATCATCGGCCGCTCCTGCCGCCGATAACCGGAGCTCCGGCGATTTTCCGCCTTTCCTTTCCGATGAGGGGAAAGGCTGATTTTCTTCCCGGCCTTACGACGCAGACCCATCAGGCGCATGTTTTCGTTTTTCCGACGTTCCTCCGAGGAATCCGCTCCTCCCAAGCCCGGCTGGAAAGCCCGTGCGGGATTCATTGCCCGTGCGGCGGTGGTTCATGTGGGCGCGCTTTCGTCGCTGTTCGTTCTGGAGCTGGGAGAGTATGCCCGGCAGGCGAGGAAGTGTGCCGTGCTGGCAGTGGTAGCGGCGTTTTTGCTGGTGGTCGGCTATGTGTCGTTCTGCGTGTGCGCCGTGCTGTGGCTCGGCCCGGAGATCGGCTATGTGCCTTGCCTGGCCTTGTTGGGCGGCGCCCATCTGGTGGCCGGGCTGGTTGTGCTGGGGTGCGCGGTGCGGCAGAAGCCGGGCCCGCTGCTCCGCGATACGTGTGAAGAACTCAAGACCGATTACGAATGTCTCAGGATGATGATCGAAGAAAACAGGAAGTCCTGATGCGTGTGGCTTCCTCCCGTCTGGATATTCTGGACGGTATGGAGGAGATGATTGATTACACGCGCCAGCGGTTTTCCTGGGTGCATTCATTGCCGGAGTGGTCCCGCAAGACGGAATCCGCCGCGATCGGTGCGGCTGCCTTGGGCGGTCTCTGGTCGTTTTTCCGGAGGCGTTCGCCGAAGAGGAGCGAGGCTCCGAAGCGCAGGGGCATGGGCATCGTTTCCAAGGTGCTCGTCGGCCTGCTGGTTCCCGTGCTCAGGGATGTGGTGGTCAAGAAGCTGGGTTCCAAGTGACGTGGATCTTTTCCGGCATGGGGCCGGAGTTTGAGAGGTTCCGGCAGGGCCGGGGTGCCGCCTGTTTGGCGGCGTGAGGTTTTGGGTTGACTTCGTAGGCCGGTGCCTGCATGATGCATGTACCCTATGACGATGTTGAATTTGATTGTTGCCCGGCGGCAGTTGCTGCTGTCCGGTGCGTGTGCGGCGGTTGCGTTCGTATATTCTTCTTGCCGGACGCAGGATGTGAAGCCCTCTTCCGGTGCAATGCCCGTAGAGGCGCCTGCTTCCCCTGTGCCGTTGATTCGCGGATGTAAGGCGGATTCTGCACTTGGGCGGCTGCTGGCTTCCATTCCGAAGGAGCCGGGCGAGGGAGAGGCGGTGGAGCTGAGCGATGGGCAGATGGCGGCAAGGGATGCGGAGTTGCGATCGGTTCTCATGGCGTTGCCGCCGTATGAGCTGCATGAAGGTTCGGTGGAGGAGTTTCGGCGGGATGTGGATGCCGGTGTGGTGCGGTTCCGGAGGGATGGCGCTCCGTGGCTTGATTGGCCCGGAGATGGTTCGCGTCCCGAATTTCGTGCGCTGCTGGAGAATGGAGGGAAGAGGCTCCGGGTTTTGTTTTTTTATCAGGGGCTTGAGAATGTTTTCGGTACCGGCGAGCAAGTGTATGAGTGGAAGAGCGGAGCGTGGAAGCCGGTATCGTACGTTGACAGGACTTATACTGTGCCTGATGGGAAAATCCCCGGAGATAAGGCGGATAAGGTGCAGGGGCGGCTGTCGGTTGTGGGGCCGCATCCTTACAGTTGCCTGTTGCAAGGCGAGTCAGGCGACCGTTATCTGGATTGGAATAGTGTTTTTTTGTCCGGCGTGTTGGAGAAAATGCGGAGGCCGGATGGAAGTTATGCCCCTGCGTGGGTGCATGTGCAGGTGAAGCCTGTCGGGCTTTCGAGTTCGGCAGGGTGGCGTATTGTGAAGGCGTACGGGTGTTCCACGGAGAAGGATCGTCCCCGCTGGTTCCGGTAAGGTTTCGGCTGGATGGGGTTATCAGGCCAGAATGACGGCCATGAGGAGCATGCCTGCGATGATGCCGTAGATGGAGAGATGGTGGTGCCCCCAGCGCTCGGCCATGGGGAGGAGTTCGTCGAAGGAGATGTATACCATGATGCCTGCGACGGCGGCGAAGAGGACGGCCATCATGGTGGCCGAGAGGAAGGGGAGGAGGAAGAGGATGGCGAGACCTGCGCCGATGGGTTCGGTGAGGCCGGAGAGGAAGGCGTACCAGAAGGCTTTTTTGCGGCTGCCCGTGCCGTAGTAGAGAGGGAGGGCTACGGCGATGCCTTCGGGGATGTTGTGAATGGCGACGGCGAGGGCGACGGAGATGCCGAGCGAGGGGGAACCCATGGCGGTGGTGAGGGTGGCGATGCCTTCGGGGAAGTTGTGGATGGCGATGGCGAGCGCGAAGAGGGTACCGGAGCGTTTGACGTTGGCCGTGGAGAATTCGCCTGAGATTTTGGAGGATTTGAGTTCTTCCGCGCTGACGTATTCGTGCGGGTTTTCGTCGGCGGGTACGAGTTTGTCGATCAGGGCGGCGACGCCCATGCCACCGAAGAAGGTGGCGATGGTGTACCATGAGCCGGGGGACGTGCCGTGCGCTTCGACGAAGGTTGTTTTGGAGAGCTGGAGAAGTTCGACGAAGGAGATGTAGACCATGACCCCGGCGGAGAAGCCGAGGGAGAAGGTGAGCATTTTGGTGTCGGTGCGCTTGACGAAGAAGGCGATGGCTGCGCCGATGCCGGTGGCGAGGCCTGCGAGCAGGGAGAGGGTGAAGGCGAAACCGAGGTCGGAGGCTGTCCAGTCGTAATTCATGGGAGGATGTGTACGGGCATGCCTTCGCAGGCGAGGTCGAAGAGGCGTACCATGTCCGCCGGGTGCAGGCGAATGCAGCCGTGGGAGCGCGGCTGGCCGAGGTGTTGCGTGTCGTTGGTGCCGTGGATGTAGATGTAGCGGCTCCAGGTGTTGGCGTTGTCAGTGTCGAGCCCGCGGAGCCGGAGGATGCGGCTGAGGATGCAGTCGTCCTGTTCGGTCATGCCGAGGGGGACGTCGTGCGGCCATCGGCCTACGGGTTTCCTCGCTTGAAAGATGGTGGAGGGGTGTTCTCCGTCGCCTATTTTTTCGCCGATGTCGAAGTTGCCGAGAGGGGTGCGCCCGGAGCCTTCTTCGCAGCCCGTGCCGTTGAGTCCCGTGGAGACGGGGGCTTGCAGGAGGGTGTCGCCATGGTCGTCCAGGAGCCGCAATTCCTGTTTGCCGATGGAGATTTCAATGGAAGGCATGGCGGTATTGTAGTCCAACTTTTTTTCGGATGCAAGGTTGTTTGATGGCGTGCCGGGAAGGTTTCTGCGGGTATGGTCGTCGTTCCCGGCGGATTTATGGTTGGGTGGTGGCTGCGGGTGAGTCGGGAGGTTCCGTTTTTTTTCTGTTGGGGCATTGCTTTCTTGACTTTCGGGTGTTGAGTCGGTAGCCTTTGTGCGGACGCGCGGCCGGGCTTTGTGGCGCCGTGTTGCGGGGCCTGCGACTTCATCATTTACGCATTTATACATATATGGCAAAGAGAGACGATATCAAGAAGGTGCTTATCATCGGTTCCGGTCCGATTGTGATCGGGCAGGCCTGTGAGTTCGACTATTCGGGGACGCAGGCCTGCAAGGCTTTGCGCGCCCAGGGTTATGAAGTCGTGCTGGTGAATTCGAACCCGGCGACGATTATGACCGACCCCTCCATGGCGGACAGGACGTATATCGAGCCCCTGACCGTGGATCGCGTGACGGCGGTGATCGACCGCGAACGCCCCGATGCACTGCTGCCGAATCTCGGCGGACAGACGGCCCTGAATCTTGCTTCGTCTCTGCATGAACAGGGTATTCTCGAACAGTTTGGAGTGAGGGTGATCGGCGTGGATCTGGATGCGATCGCCCGCGGTGAAGATCGTATCATTTTCAAGGAAACGATGAATCAGATCGGCGTGCCTGTAGCGAAGTCCGAGCCGATTTATACGGTGGAGGAAGCCGAGAAGGTGGCGGACGAGATGGGTTATCCCGTGGTGCTTCGCCCCGCCTATACGATGGGCGGCACAGGCGGCGGCATCGTGTTCAATGTGGAGGAGCTTCGCGAGGTGGTCGCCCGCGGCATTGCCGCTTCGCTGATCAACCAGGTGTTGGTGGAAGAGTGCGCCCTCGGCTGGGAAGAGCTTGAGCTGGAAGTGGTGCGCGATTCGAAGGGGCAGAAGATTACGGTTTGCTATATCGAGAATGTGGATCCGATGGGCGTGCATACGGGCGACAGTTTCTGCGTGGCTCCGATGCTGACGGTGCCGAAGGAGCTGCAGGAGCGTTTGCAGGATTATTCCTACCGCATTCTGGAAGCCATCGGCGTGACGGGCGGTACGAATGTGCAGTTTGCCCATAACCGCGAGGACGATCGTGTGATCGTGATTGAGATCAATCCCCGTACGTCACGTTCTTCGGCTCTCGCTTCGAAGGCGACGGGCTTCCCGATCGCTTCCGTTTCGACACTGCTCGCATCGGGCGTGACGATGGATGAGCTGCCTTACTGGCGCAAGGGTACTCTCGAGAAGTACGAGCCGTGGGGCGATTATGTGGTGGTGAAGTTCGCCCGCTGGGCGTTCGAGAAGTTCCCGAAGGCGAAGGATAAGCTGGGTACGCAGATGAAGGCGGTGGGCGAAGTGATGTCCATCGGCAAGGATTTCAAGGAAGCGTTCCAGAAGGCGGTGCGTTCTCTGGAAGTGGGCCGCTGCGGCCTCGGCCGCGATAAGAAGCTGGAAGCGAAGTCCACAGCAGAGCTGAAGGAAGCGATCGCGACGGCGAACAGTCTGCGCTTTTTCCAGATTTACGAGCTGTTGCGCCGCGGCGTGACGGTGGCGGATGTGGTGCGCCTGACGGCGGTGACTCCGTATTTCATCGAGGAGATGAAGGAGCTGGCCGATTTCGATAATACGCTGGACGGCGTGAAGTGGGCCGATCTTTCGGATGAGAAGCTGGTGCAGGCGAAGAAGCTCGGTTTCTCCGACAAGTATCTGGCGAAGGTTTTCGAGGTGACGGAGAAGGATATCCGCACGCGCCGCATTGCGATGAATCTGGTGGCTTCCTATCAGGTGGTGCCGGTGAGCGGCGTGGAGAATGCCGAGTATTACTATTCGACCTATAACGGCGCTCCCGATGCCGTGAAGGTGAGCGATAAGAAGAAGATCATGATTCTCGGCGGCGGTCCGAACCGTATCGGCCAGGGGATCGAGTTCGACTATACGTGCGTGCATGCGGCGTTCGCGTTGCGCGATGCAGGTTACGAGTCGATCATGATCAACTGCAATCCCGAGACGGTTTCGACGGACTACGATACGGCGAACAAGCTGTATTTCGAGCCGGTGACGGTGGAAGACGTGCTGACGATTTACGAGAAGGAGAAGCCGGAAGGTGTGATCGTGCAGTTCGGCGGCCAGACTCCTCTGAATATCGCGCAGGAGCTGAAGGATGCCGGCGTGAAGATTCTCGGTACGCAGCCGGAAGGTATCCGCCTGGCGGAAGACCGCGAGTATTTCCGTGAGCGCATGATCTCGCTCGATATTCCGCAGCCCGAGAGCGGCACGGCCCGTTCTCTGGAAGAAGCCGTGGAGCTGGGCCGCAAGATCGGTTATCCGGTGATGGTGCGTCCGTCGTTCGTGCTGGGCGGCCGCGGTATGGAAGTGATTTACGATGAGGAAAACCTCATGCGCTATGGCCGCGAGGCGATTCAGGTGAGCCCGGATTTCCCGATGCTGATCGATCGTTTCCTCGACCACGCGATCGAAGCCGAAGTGGATGCGCTGTCCGACGGCAAGGATACGTTCGTGGCGACGGTGATGGAGCATATCGAGCTGGCAGGTATTCACTCTGGTGACTCGGCCTGTGCGATTCCCCCGGTTTCCCTGCCCGAGAAGCATGTGAAGACGATGGAAGCCTATGCTTCCGCCATTGCGAAGGATTTCAAGGTGGACGGTATTCTGAATGTGCAGTTCGCCGTGTGCGAAGACAAGGTGTACATCATCGAGGCGAATCCGCGCGCTTCCCGTACGGTGCCGATCGTGGCTAAGGTGACGGGTATTCCGCTCGCCCGCTATGCGACGATGCTGATGCTCGGAGCTTCGCTGGAAAGCCTCGGTATCGAGCGCCCGGTGACGAGGTTCGTCGGCGTGAAGGAAGCCGTGTTCCCGTTCAATATGTTCCCGGAAGTGGATCCGGTGCTCGGACCGGAGATGCGCGCTACGGGCGAAGTGATGGGCGTGAGCGACAATTTCGGCATGGCCTATTTCAAGGCGCAGGAAGCCGCCGGCTCGAAGCTGCCCCTCGGCGGTACGGTGCTGTTGACGGTTTCCCCCCGCGACAAGGAGGAGCTGGAGCCGATCGCCCGCGATTTCGTGGAGCTGGGCTTCAAGCTGGTGGCGACGGAAGGTACGGCCAAGCTGCTGAACGGTCTCGGCATTCCCGCCGTGGAGGTGAAGAAGCTGCATGAAGGCCGCCCGAACCTTGGCGATATGATTTGCAATCAGGAGATCGATCTGGTGATCAATACGCCGATCGGTCGTGAGGGCAAGATCGACGATTCCTATATCCGCATGACGTCCATCCGCCACAAGGTGCCGTATATGACGACGATGGCCGCCGCGAAGGCGACGATCGCGGGTATCCGGGCCGCGCAGGCCGGGAAGGTGACTCCGAAGTGCCTGCAGGAATACCACGGTTAAGGTTTCAAGGGGGAGCGGGCAAGTCCTGCTCCCCTTTTTCATTTGATGCCATGAAGAAGTTTCTGCTGTTTTTGCTGTTGCCTTTGTGCCTGTTTGTGGCGCAGTCTCCGGCCGCTCCGTTGCCCGATGGGTGCGAGCAGGCGATCGTGGGGGCGGCGGACGGCTGGAATTCTTCCCATGTGGTTCTATCCCTGCTGGAGAAGAGGGGTGGGCAGTGGCAGATGGTGAAGGGGCCGTTTTCCGGGAGGCTCGGCGAGGCCGGGCTTGTCTGGGGGCTGGGCCGTCATCCGTTGCCGAAGGGTGCGACGGTGAAGAGGGAGGGAGACGACCGTTCTCCTGCCGGGGTGTTCGATGTGGGCGGTATCTGGGCTACGCAGTCCGATCTCAAGTTCAACCGCCGGATTCCCTTCGTGAAGGTGGGGCCGAGCGATCTCTGGGTGTCGGATGTGAAGTCTCCGCTTTACAACAGGCATGTGCGGCTGGATCATCCGGCTCGGACTTCGTGGGAGCTGAACGAGCAGATGAAGCTGAACGATCATGCCCACAGCATCAAGCTGTTGATTTGCCACAATACGGAGAATGTGCAGGGTTGCCCGATTCCGGGGCGGGGTTCTTCGATTTTTTTCCATATCTGGCGGGGCGCGGGCAAGTACCCGACTGCGGGGTGTACGACGATGTCCGAAGAGAATCTGCGGGCCGTGCTGGCATGGCTGGACCCGAAGAAGAAGCCGGTGTATATTCTGATGCCGCGCGACGAGTATATGCGCTACCGTTCGGCCTGGGGGCTGCCGTGAAGCGGGCTGCCTGTTATTCCTTGCGGCTTCCCGTATTTTAGGCTCGCGCTGGCGTTGCATTTGGCATATAATGCCGCCGTTATGGCTGACACCCCTTCGACAACTCCGACTTCGTCCGAAGCCGATTTGATTGCCGTGCGCCGCGAGAAGATGGCGAAGATCCGTGCGATGGGTATGAATCCCTTCGGCGGCCGTTTTGAATGCAATACGAATCCCGCCGATTTGAAGGCGAATTTCGAAGAGGGTAAACAGGTGTCGCTGATCGGCCGGATCATGTCCATCCGCGATATGGGCAAGTCCCAGTTCTTTTCTCTGGCCGATGTGCGCGGCACGATTCAGGGGTTCCTTTCCCGCAAGGATGTGTCCGAAGAGACATGGGCTTTGTGGAAGCTGCTGGATCGCGGCGACTGGATCGGCATTTCCGGCGAGGCTTTTACGACGAAGCGCGGCGAGCCGTCCGTGCATGTGCGCGAATTGAAGGTTCTTTCCAAGAGTCTGCGTCCGCTGCCCGACAAGTGGCACGGTCTTTCCGATCAGGAGATGTGTTACCGCCGCCGCCATCTCGACCTGATGTCGAATGAGGAGAGCGCGGACCGTCTGGTGAAGCGTTCGCTGATCGTGGCCGAGGTGCGCCGCTTTCTGCAGGATCGCGGGTTCCTCGAAGTGGAGACTCCGATGCTGCAGTCCGTCGCGGGCGGGGCTTCGGCCAGTCCGTTCGAGACGTACCACAATGCGCTGAAGATGCCGCTGACGCTGCGCATCGCTCCCGAGCTTTATTTGAAGCGTTTGCTGGTGGGCGGCTTTACGAAGGTGTTCGAGCTGAACCGCAATTTCCGCAATGAAGGTATTTCCCGCCGCCACAATCCCGAGTTTACGGTGCTGGAGGTGTATGAAGCGGGCGGCGATTTCGAATCCATGGCCGATATGGTGGAGGATTTGATTTGTACGCTGGCCGAGAAGTTCTGCGGCGGCCTGTGCATCGAGCATAAGGATGAGGAAGGCAATGTGGATCATGTGGTGGATTTGACCCGCCCGTGGAAGCGCAGTTCCTATGAGGAGCTCGTGAAGGGTGCAGCAGGCGACGACTGGTTCGCGCTGACTCCCGAGCAGCGCCGTGCCCGCGCCGAGAACGAGCTTCAGGTGGAGTTGAGCGACGATATGTCCGATACGGATGTGACGCAGCATGTGTACGAGAAGCTGGTGGAATCCAAGATGATGAATCCGTGTTTCGTGACGCATGTGGCGAAGGATCTCGTGCCGCTGGCGAAGCTGAATCCGGATAATCCGGAGGTGGTGGACGTGTTCGAGCTGGTGATGAACGGGCAGGAGATTTGCCCCGGCTATTCCGAGTTGAACGATCCGGACGAGCAGCGCGAGCGCCTTGAACACCAGGCGGGCGAAGAGCCTCAGAAGGTGGACTACGATTTCATTGAGACTCTGGAGTCCGGCATGCCTAGCGCAGGCGGCATCGGCATCGGTATCGACCGGTTGGTGATGATGCTGACGGGTGCGATGTCCATCCGCGACGTGATTCTGTTCCCGCAGTTGAAGAATAAGGCCTGATAGGCTGTTTCTCTTTCATTTTGCTACCCTCCTGCTCCCATGGATTATTCATTCGCACAATGGATCGGCACACGAGAACGCCAGGAGGATTCCGGCGATGTGATGCAGTCCGGCGACGGTCTCGTCATGATCGTTTGTGACGGCATGGGTGGCCATGATGCAGGAGATGTGGCTTCCCAGACGGCGGTGAACGCCTATCTGGATATGCTGGGGCATGCCTCCGCCAATTCGATTCCGGAGCTGATGGAGATGGCTCTCCGCCATGCGAACGAAGCGGTGCGCGAGCGTTTTGCCAATCTGAAGGCGCATGGCGGTACGACGCTGCTTTCGACCTATTTTTCCGGCGGTGTTCTCTGGTGGATCAGCGTGGGGGATTCCCCTCTGTATCTGTGGAGGCAGAGCCGCCTGATCCGCCTGAATGCAGACCATTCGATGCGTTCCGAGATGGAGCAGCTTTTCAGCCGCGGGCAGGTGTCGTACCAGCAATTGGTGCGCCAGAGCCATTACCTCCGTTCTGCGCTGACGGGGCAGGAGATCGACGAGATCGACGTGACGAGGGTTCCGTACCCGCTTCTGCCGGGTGATAAGCTTCTCGTCTCTTCCGATGGGATCGAGGCATGGCTGGAGAATGTGCGCCTGCGTGCGCCGCAGAAGCTGGGGCAGCTTTTCTCGCTTCCCACATCGCGCATTGCGCAGTGCATTATCGACGAGGTGATGGATTTCGCCGAGCCGAATCAGGATAATACGACGGTGATCGTGGCCGAACCTTTCTGATGTGGCATGGTGTCTGATTCTTCCGTTTCCGCCTGCCGTCCCGAGTTGCTGGCTCCGGCCGGGAACTGGGAGTGCGTGAGGGCTGCCGTGGCGAACGGCGCGGATGCCGTTTATTTCGGCCTCGACAAGTTCAATGCCCGGATGAGGGCGGATAATTTTACGCGCGAGGATTTGCGCGAGCTGATTCCTTTCCTGCACGGGCATGGGGTGCGCGCCTATGTGACGATGAATGTGCTGATTTTCACGTCCGAGCTGTATGAAGCGGCGGAGTATGTGAAGACTCTGAACGATGAGGGGGTGGACGGGGTGATCGTGCAGGACGCGGGGCTGGCGTGGATGATTTCGCAGGCGGTGCAGTCGGATGAAGCGTTTTCGCTGGAGTTGCACGCTTCGACGCAGATGACGATTTCCTGTCCGGCGGCGATGCGTTTTTTCGAGCGTTTTCTGCAGTTGTCGCAGGCGGTGCTGGCGCGTGAGTTGAGCGTGCGTGAGATCGAGGCATGCGCGAAGGGTTCTTCGGTGCCTTTGGAGGTGTTCGTTCATGGTGCGTTGTGCGTGTCGTATTCCGGCCAGTGTTTGACGTCCGAGAGTCTCGGGCAGCGGAGTGCGAACAGGGGCGAGTGCGCGCAGGCCTGCCGCATGCCCTACATGCTGGAGGTGGATGGGCGGATGATGCCGCTGGGCGAACGTCGTTATTTGCTGAGTCCGCAGGATTTGTGTGCGCAGGAGAAGGTTGCCGATCTGGTGCGTGCCGGGGTGAGGAGTTTCAAGATCGAGGGGCGGTTGAAGAGTCCCGAATACGTGGCGGCGGTGACGCGCGGCTACCGCCATGCGCTCGATGCGGCGATGGAGGGACGCGAGGTTGATGCCCGCCGGCGTGCGGAGGATCTGTACGCGATGCAGATGGTTTTTTCACGCGGTTTTTCGACGGGGTGGCTGGATGGGCCGAATCATCCTTTGCTGACGCACGGGAAGTTCGGCAAGAAGCGCGGGGCGTATGCCGGGCGTATTGCGGATGCGGGGAAGGGCTGGCTGGATGTGAATTTTTCGGGGAGTGTGCCTGTGAGGCCGGGGGACGGTTTCGTGATCGACCGTGGCGAGAACCGTAATGAGGAGCAGGGCGGACGTATCTGGAAGGTGGAGGGCAAGCGGCTGTTTTTCCACGGGAAGGCTTCCCGGGTGGATTGGCAGTCGGTGCGGGCGGGGAATTTGCTGTGGAAGACGGATGATCCGGCGTTGAATCAGGCGTTGCGCCGTACATGGGCGGGTTTGGAGGATGCGGGTAAGGCGGTGCATTTGCATGTGTCGGGCCGGGAAGGGGAGCCGCTGGCGGTTAGCTGCCGGGCGGCGGGGGTGCGTGTGGAGTCTCCGCAACCGCTGGAGCGTGCGGAGAAGCATGCGTTGACGGCGGATGTGTTGAAGGCGCAGTTCGGGAGGCTTGGCGGGACGGGGTATGCCCTCGGTTCGCTGGCGTGCGAGGTGCCGGAGGGGCTGATGATGCCCCTGAGTGTGCTGAACCGTATGCGGCGGGAGCTGGTGGAGAAGCTTGACGCGCAGCCGGCCGTGTGCGGGGTGCGCCGGGCGAAGCCTTTGGATGTGCCCGTGTTCGAGCGCGGCAAGGCATCGGAGGGAGCGGCGGAGCTGTCCGTGCTGTGCCGGTCGGTGGAGCAGGCTGAGGCTGCGCTGGAAGAGGGAGTGAGGGTGCTATATCTCGATTTTACGGATATTCGGGCATACCGCGAGGCAGTGGCGCATTTGCGCGGGCTGGCTGCGGATGCCAGTATTTATCTGGCGACGCTGCGGATTATGAAGCCGCGCGAGGAAGGGTATATGAAGTTTTACGAGGATGCCGCGCCGGATGGTTTTCTGGTGCGGCATGTCGGGATGGCCGAGTATCTCCGGGGCTCCGGGTACAGGTTGGCCGGGGATTTTTCGCTGAATGTGGCGAATCCCGTTTCGGCTCATGTGTGGCGCGAGTTCGGCGGGATGGAGTATGCGACGATTTCCTACGATTTGAATGTGGAGCAGGTACTGGATCTGCTGCATGCGGCTCCGGGCGATTGGTTCGAGCTGACGCTGCACCAGCACATGCCGATGTTTCACATGGAGCATTGCGTGTTTTGCTCGTTCCTGTCGAAGGGGAAGAATTTCACGGATTGCGGCCGCCCCTGCGAGAAGCACCGGGTGCGGGTGGAGGATCGCTGCGGGGTGAAGCATGTGCTGCTGGCGGACGAGGGATGCCGCAATACGCTGTTCAACGGGCAGGCGCAGTCCGGCGCGAGGTTCGTGCCGGAGCTGCTGGCGGCGGGGCTGCGGCGGTTCCGCGTGGAGCTGCTGGCGGAGTCCCGCGATGAGGCGAGGCTGCTGGTGCGTTCGTACCGCGAGCTGCTGGACGGGAGGTTGAAGCCGGAGGTTTTGTTCGAGCGTTTGCACGCGGCGGACAGGCTGGGGGTGACGGAGGGTTCTCTTTCCGCTGCCGGGCGCAGGTGAGGCGGTGCGCCTTTGCGGCACCGGTTGGCATTTTTCTTGCCTTGCCGGGGTGTTTGCCGTATGCTTTGGGCGACAAAACAGAGTCTTTATGTCGAGTTCTTTTGGCCAGATTTTTCGTATCAGTACATGGGGTGAGTCGCACGGCGCGGGTGTCGGCGTGGTGATTGACGGTTGCCCGTCTCGCATTCCGGTTTCCGCAGAGGATATTCAGCGCGAGCTGGACCGTCGCCGCCCGGGGCAGAGCGAGATTGTGACGCCGCGCGATGAAGCGGATGCCGTGGAGATTCTTTCCGGCGTGCTGGACGGCTTGACACTGGGTACTCCGATTGCCTTGAGCGTGCGGAATAAGGATCAGCGGTCGACAGCCTACGACGAGATGCAGCATACTTACCGCCCGTCGCATGCGGATTTCTGTTACGATGCGAAGTACGGTATTCGCGCCTGGGCCGGAGGCGGCCGGGCGAGTGCGCGCGAGACGATCGGCCGCGTGGCCGCCGGTGCGGTGGCCAAGGCGGTGGTGCGCGCCCTGTATCCCGAGGTGGATGTGGTGGCGTGGGTGTCGAAGGTTCATGAGGTGGAGGCGCATGCGGATGTGTATGCCGTGTGCCGTGAGGCTGTGGAGGGAAATATGGTGCGGACGGCGGATCCCGATGCGGTGGGGCCGATGGTGGCGGCGATCAAGGAGGCGCGGGCGCAGGGCGATTCGCTCGGCGGCGCGGTTTCCTGCGTGGTGAGGAATTGCCCGGTGGGGCTGGGCGATCCGGTGTTCGACAAGCTGGAGGCGACGCTCGCACATGCGATGATGAGTATTCCCGCCTGCCGCGGGTTTGAGGTGGGTTCCGGTTTCGCCGCTGCAGGGATGCGCGGGACGGAGCATAACGATGCGTTTTTCATGGATGGCGGCAAGGTGCGGACGCGGACGAATTTTTCCGGCGGGATTCAGGGCGGCATTTCCAACGGAGAGCCGATCGTGATGCGGATGGCGTTCAAGCCGACGGCTACGCTGATGGTGGAGCAGGAGACGGTGAATGACCAGGGCGAGGATGTGACGCTGCGCGGCAAGGGCAGGCACGATGCCTGCGTGCTTCCGCGTGCGGTGCCGATCGTGGAGGCGATGGCGTGGGTGACGCTGTGCGACCATCTTCTCAGGCAGCGTGTTGCGGACGTGATGCCGCGCGGTTAACCGGAGTTTTGTTTTTTTCTGTGTTTACGGCAGTGTCTGTTTATGTGATCATCGGGGTTGTCCTTGCAGCGTTTCTTTCCCTGACGCTGCTGAAGGGGATGATCAAGATGGTGCTGTTCGCGGCGGCGGTGGTGGGCGGCGTGCTGGTGTGGGTGCTGCTCGACAAGAACGGTTTTTCCTATTTGTCGTTCGTGACTCCCGATCCCCAGCCGTGGATGGTGACGGCTCTGAAGTGGGTGGGTTCGCTGGGGGTGTTTGCGGTGTTCTGGCACGGGTTGTTCTGGTTCTGCAATGTGTTTTCCTGGGGGAAGAATATGGGAAGCGGCGGCACGAAGGGGATTCTGACGACGCTGCTGATGGTAGTGGTGCTGGTCTGGGTGGGGGTGATGGGGCTTTCCTACCGCCAGTCGATCGATACGGTGTCTTATTATTACGAGCGGGGTCGGGCCGATATGGGGCACAAGGATGCGGATGTGGCTGTTCCCGCTACGGTGAAGATTTTCGCCGAGATGGAGGATAATGCTTCGACGGCGTGGCTGTGCAAGACGGATCTGATGCGCGATCCGGAGCGGCTGTGCCTGGCGAGTATTGTGGCCTATGCCTGTGCGCTGGACGATGCGACGTGCGAGCGGTTTTATTCGCAGACTTTGGCTCCGCGTATTCCCCGTTCCGGTTCATTGCGCCATATGATTCGCGATATGAAGCCGACGGTGGCCCGTGGGAGTTTCAGTACGCTGTATGCAAATCCCCAGTTGACGACGTTTTTGACGGATAGTGAGCGCCGCAAGGCGGTGGAGCAATTGATTCCCTTTTTCACGCCTGTGAAGCCATGAAGACGGTGGAAGGTTTGTATGTAAGAGTGAGATCCCTGCTGGTTCGCTACGAGAGCGTGGTGAAGTTCATGATCGTGGGCGGAGGGGCGACGCTTGTCCACATGGTAGCGGCCAATGTGGCGAGGTTTCTGTACGATGCCGCTCCGCTGACGGCAAATATCATCGGGTATTGCACGGGTTTTTTCCTGTCGTTTTTCGGCCACAAGTTCTGGAGTTTCGCCAAGACGGCGCAGGAGGAGCAGGGGGTTCATACTTTCCTCAAGTTCGGCGTGGTGACGGCCGTGGGGTTTGGCGTGAACAATGGCGTTTTTTATGTGTTCTGCAAGATGATTCCTCCTTTGTTCGGTTATGCCGTGGCTGAGGAAGGCGGCTTGTGGTTCAATGTGTCGGTGGCGTCGGGCTGCCTGGTGGCTGCTGCGAGTTCTTATTGTTTCAACCGTTTCTGGGCGTTCAAGTGATGGATGAGCCGGGGGAAATTCGCGGATGTTTCGAGGTGGCGGATACTGCTTCGTGGGAACGCCGGGAGCATTTCGAGTATTTTTACCGTACGATCAAGTGCAAGTATACGCTGAATGCGGAGGTGGATGTGACGGCTCTGCTGGCGCGGTGCCGGGCGCGGGAGAGGAGGTTTTTCCCGTCGTTTCTGTATGTGGTGATGCGGGCGGTGAACGGGAACCGGGAGTTTCGCATGGATTTCGATGCGGAGGGGAAGCCGGGGTTCTGGGATTGCGTGCATCCTTCCTATACGGTGTTTCATGAGGACGATAAGACGTTTTCCGATGTGTGGAGCGTGTATGATGAGGATTTCGAGGTGTTTTACGCTTCGGTGGTGCGGGATATGGAGGTGTACGGCGAGGTGAAGGGGGTGAAGGCGAAGCCGGGCAGGCCGGGCAATTTCTGCCCTGTGTCGGCGTTGCCGTGGCTGCATTTTACGGGGTTCAGCCAGGATACGTACAGCGAGTCGGCCATGCTGTTTCCTTTGATTCGCTTTGGAGCCTACGAGGAGAAGGAGGGGAGGGTGAAGCTTCCGGTAGCGGTGTTTGTGAACCATGCGGCGGCGGACGGGTACCATGTGTGCAAGCTGTTCCGGGAGATGGAGGAGTTCGCGGCCGCAGCGGAGGAATGGATGCTTTGAGCATCCGTGTGCGGTGCATGGATTTGGGCTTGCGTTGCGGGTGTTTTTGGAGTATGTTGCGTGCATGTGGAGCTGGTTGGTCGAGCATGGTGAAACGATTCGCACGTATTTCGTTGCGGTGATCGAAATTGCCATTCTTTGGGTGGCTTTTTATCAGCTGTACCGGGCCTTTCATGCGACGCGCGGTGCGAATATTCTGCTCGGCCTTTTTTCGAGTTTCATCGTGCTGGCTCTGGTGACTGGACTTTTCAAGCTGACGGTGCTTTCGTGGCTGCTGCGGAGCATTTTCGCTCCCGGCCTCGTGGTGGCTCTGGTGGTGATTTTCCAGCCGGAGCTGCGTATGGCTCTGGCCAAGCTGGGCAGCCGCCGGCATTTGGCGATTTTCGGCATTACGCTGTGGGGCCGGCAGGATAAATCCGGCTTTATCGAGTCGCTGTGTGCGACGGTTTCCGTGCTGGCGAGCAAGCGGCACGGGGCTTTGATCGCCCTGCAGAGGACGAACAAGCTGCATTCCGTGGCGGATACGGGCACGAAGGTGGACGGGCTGTTTTCCAAGGAGCTGGTCGGTTCCATTTTCTTTCCGAAGACTCCTTTGCATGACGGCGGCCTGATTGTGGATCAGGAGCGTATTGTGGCGGCCGGGTGCATTTTCCCGGTGTCCGCCAAGGAGATGAAGGACCGGACGATCGGCCTGCGCCACCGTGCGGGGGTTGGTTTGTCGGAGGAGAGCGATGCGGTGGTGGTGATCGTTTCCGAAGAGACGGGGGCGATTTCTCTGGCAACGGCAGGGCGTTTGGAACGCAATGTGGATTTGAACTATTTGAAGACCCGTCTCAAGGAACTCCTTTATGCCCATGTCGCTACTGCACAAATTCAAGAGGTTTCTCAAGGTTAACTGGATTCCGAAGCTGTTTTGCCTGATTCTGGCGATTCTCGTTTGGAACGTGATCAAGCACGTTTGCCTTGATTTGCCGCAGACGACCGATGATACGGTGATACGGCGCTCCCATCCCTGATTGTTTGTTGCGATGAATTATTTGATTACAGGTACCGATACGGAGATCGGCAAGACGTATGTGACTTCCCTTCTGTTGAAGGATTTGCGCTGCCGCGGGGTGCAGGCTGTCGGGTATAAGCCCGTGGCGTGCGGAGACCGCCAGGATCCCCGCGCTCTGCGCGATGCTTCGGATCCGGCCATGAGCCTCGAGGAGATCAATCCGGTGTATTTGCGTACGCCGACGGCTCCTCATGTGGCTGCTGCATTCGAGAAGACGGTGATTGACCCCGAGATTCTGCTGGCGGGTTACCGGAATCTGGATTCGAAGTACGAGATGGTTCTGGTGGAAGGAGTCGGCGGCTGGGAGGTTCCCATGGCTCCGGGTATGCTGTTTTCGGATTTTGCCTGCATGCTCGGCCTTCCTGTGATTCTGGTGGTGGGCAATAAGCTGGGTGCGGTGAATCACGCGATTCTGACGACGAATGCGATTCGCGCACGCGGGTTGGAGTGCCGGGGCATTGTGCTGAACCATTTGCAGGAGGAGTGGGATACGGCCGCCTTGACGAACAAGGCGCTGCTGCAGGAGTTCACGGGGCTTCCCGTGCTGGAAGAGCTGATTTACGGACAGGATTCCCTTGATAGCTCCGCCGTGTTCGGAGTAGAATGATTGTTGCCGTTCGGCATGCGAAAAGGGCTGTTCCGGATAATCGGAACAGCCCTTTGGTATCGGTACGGAGTGAGGATCAGTAGATGACCGGGGTTTCGCCGCGTTTGAGGGCGTCGAGGCGTTTTTGCTCCTTCGAGTTTTGGATGCCCTTGGTGCAGGCTTCGATCGCCTTGTCTTTTTCTCCGAGATCTTCGTAGATTCGGGCTTGGATCATGTAGCATGCCTGCTGGTAATCGGAATCGTCCGCTTTGCCGTTGATCATGTTCTGGGCTGCTTTGATTTGGACTCGTTTGATCTCCGGTTTGTCGATCCATTCCGCTGTGCCGCTGCACCATTTCATGATACGGTTGCCGACATATTCGTCGTCGGGGTATTTGTCCAGCATCTCTGTCGTATCCTTGATGAACTGTTCCAGATTTTTGTCGAAACAGTCGATGCTGAAGCGTGTTTCCTTGGCGAACATGAGCATGCCCGCATGGTCTCCGGCCATTTTTTCCGTTTCTTCCAGTAGTTGCATGGCTTTTTCCCGATCTTCCGGCTTTTTGGTGTTGATCAGTTTGCCTACTTCCGAAAGGTTGGCCATGAGAGTCTTGAAGTTTTCCTTGTCTTGCTGGGTTCGCTCTTGAGCGTCCTTGGCTGTGAAGTTCTCCTTGACGCCTTCGACCAGAAGCCATGACGGCAAATGGGCGCTTTCGCCGCTCCACATGAGTTCGCCGTTTTTGAAGACGGCGGCAAAGGGCATGGATTTCAATGATTCGCCTTGCAGGATATATTGCCAGAGTTTCAAGTCTCCATCCCAAAGGACGGGAAATTCGGTCGCATGCCGCGGATTGGCGAGCGACTGGAGGACTCTTTCCTTTTTCAGATTGTTGACGGGTGGCACCATGACGATCGTTTTGATGTTCCGGGCGTCTTTGGGCAGGAAGTTTTTGACGTTTCCTGCTGGGCCCCGTTTTTCCGCCTTGAATTCGGAAGGCCCCAGTGTGGGAGGTATCCAGAAGTCCACAATGACGAGGTCGTTCGGGCCGATTTCGGTTGCGGGAGCGTTCGCGAGCCATTCTCCCTGTTTGATGGCCTGTACGAAGTTGCTGAAGCCGATGGGAGGAATGGAAGGAGCCGCTTCGGCCTGTTCCGATGCTGCGGGTGCATCGGCGGCGAGGGCGGTTGTTGCGTTGAAAGCCGCCAGCATGAAGAGCGGCAGGAAATGGGTTTTCATGATGTTATTTGGTCAGATTGTTGCGGTGTTGATAGAGAGGAAGCTGGCGGACGGCTTCTTCCTGGGCTTCGATGGCTCCCTTCCGGTCTCCCGACAGCAAGCGGGCTTCGGCGATGCGGCTCCATTCGAGAGAAGCGGAATAGTTTTTTTTGGCGCTGGCTTTCTGTAATGCCGTGGCTTTCAGAATGGCTTCCTCCGCTCCCTTGAGGTTTTTCTTGTCGGTAGGAATTTCATAGGTCGTGATGATCATATGAGCATAGTTCATCAAGGCGTAAGGATTTTCGGGCAGTTCCTGAGGAATGCGGTCGAGAGCCGTACGAACCATGTCGTACTGTCCGGCTTGCAGAAGCTGGGTGAAGGGGATTCTGAGCAACATCAGTTTGTTGTCGTCCGAGAGGTCTTTTTGTTTCAGAGCTTCATTCAATTTCTGTTCACCGGACTGATAATCGCCATCGGCATAGGCCTGGGCGATGCTCTGCGCGGTGGCTCGAAACGCCCGTTGTTCCTCGGACGTGTCGCGTGGCCGAGGTGCAGGCTTGCCGTCGATGATGTTTTGAATGAGTTCTTTGTTGAGCTGGTTGGGGTGGCCCTTCCAGAGGATTTTTCCATCCTTGACGATCATGGAGAACGGAATGCCGTCTACGCCGAGCGGTTTCAGCCAAAGGGCGGCGGATTGTCCTTTCGTGTCGGCTCCGATCGTGTAGGTCGGGGAGGATTTGCGGTTGGCGAGGAAGTTTTTCAGAACTTTGGGCGTCGATTTGTCGAAGACGTTGATGCCGACGATTTGGAAGGTGTCGCTGTCCGGCATTTCTTGATGGAGTTCGTTCAAATGCGGGATCTGGGCGAGGCACGGGCCGCACCATGTGGCCCAGAATTCGAGAAGATAGGTTTTGCCCGGTTCCCAGTTTTTGACCGGCGTGCCTTGCAGCCATTCCGCCGGAAGTCCGTCGGGGCTGAGGGTCGTCGGTTGGGCGGCCGGCGTTTCGGTCTTGTCCTTTCCGGGCTCTGCCGGATTTTCGGCCATGGCCGGAAGTGCGGCCATGCCGAGGGTGCAAACAACGCTGAGATACATGGAAAGTCTCATGGAACAAGTGTAACGAATTGGTACGGCATGGCAAGAAGATTATGCATGCAGGGCCTGTCTATCATTGTTTACGAAGGGAATTTCGCGGCAACAGGCACGAAAAAGCCCTGCAGGAAGTGCCTGCAGGGCTTGAAGGGATGTGAATCCGGATGCCGGATCAGATTTTGCCGCAAAGGGTTTTGCCTTCGGAAAGGAGGTCCTGGGCGGCTTCGACAAGGCGGGCTGCGAGGCCTTCTTCACCGAGCTTGAGGTAGGTGCGGGGGTCGTAGGCTTTCTTGTCGCCCACTTCGCCGTCCACCTTGAGCATGCCGTCGATGTGCTTGCATACGTGCAAGGTGATCGGCTTGGAGAAGGCGTACTGGGTGTCGGTGTCGATGTTCATCTTGACGACGCCGTAGGAGATGGCTTCGCGGATGTCGCAGAGGTCGGATCCGGAACCGCCGTGGAAGACGAGGAGCATGGCTGCATCCGCGCCGTATTTGTCGGTGACGACTTTCTGGCCGTCGCGGAGGATCTTGGGTTCGAGTTTGACAGCGCCGGGTTTGTAGACGCCGTGGACGTTGCCGAAGGTGGCGGCGAGCATGAACTTGCCGATGCCGTTCAGGGATTCGTAGGTCTGGAGCATGTCTTCCGGGGAGGTGTAGAGCTTGTCGGCATGGTGGCCGGAGTTGTCTACGCCGTCTTCTTCACCGCCGACGACGCCGATTTCGATTTCGAGGATGATGCCGGCAGCGGCGCAATCCTTGAGGAGCTCCTTCGAGAGGGCGAGGTTTTCCGCCATGGGAAGGGTGGAGGCATCAAGCATGTGGGAGTTGAAGAGCGGCTGTTCACCGGCATCGACGCGGCGCTTGGATTCGGCGATGAGCGGGCGCAGGAAGGTGTCCACATGTTCGGGCTGGCAATGGTCCGTGTGGAGGCCGACGAGGACGTTGTATTCCTTGGCGAGGCGGTGCGTGGCTTCGGCAAGGACGATGGCGCCGATGGCGGAGCTGCCGACGCGGGTGCCGGAGGCGAATTTGCCGCCGCCGAGGGAGACCTGGATGATGCCGTCGCTCTTGGCGTCGGCAAAGGCGCGGAGGGCGCCGTTGATGACTTCGATGGTGGTGACGTTCACGGCGGGGTAGGCGTAGCCTTCCTTCTTGGCCGTGTCGAGCATGTTGCTGTATTGAGCACTTGTTGCTACTGGCATGGTTTTGTGTTTTTGTTTGGGTTGTGCGGGCAGGCCGCTCGTCGGTGCGGCGGAGTGGGCCTGCCAGCGGAAACGGGATGTTATTCGGGGATGATTTCGCCGCGGACGAGGTCTTCGAGGCTCTGGCGGCTGCGAATGACGGTCCAGTTACTGCCGTCCACGAGGACTTCGGCGGCCATGGGCCGGGAGTTGTAGTTGGAGGACATGGAGAAGCCGTAGGCTCCGGCGGAGAAGACGGCGAGGTATTCGCCCTGCTGGACGTCGGCGACGGTGCGGTTCTGCGCAAGGAAGTCGCCGGATTCGCAGATGGGGCCCACGATGTCGGCCACGACGGTGTCTTGATCGTCGTGCTGCTGCAGGGGCCAGATTTCGTGATGACCTTCGTAGAGTGCGGGGCGGATGAGGTCGTTCATGCCGGCATCGACGATTTTGAAGGTTTTGGCGTCGCCTTTTTTCTCGTAGAGGCACTGGGTGAGCATGACGCCCGCGTTGCCGACGATGACCCGGCCCGGTTCGACAAGGATGCGGAGGCCGAGCGGCTGGAGGAGAGGGACGAGGGAGTCGGCATAAGCGTCGATGGTGAGCTGGTGGTTGTGTTCCCACCAGTCGGGGCTGCCGGAGGCCAGTGCGCCGTCGTACACGATGCCGATGCCTCCTCCGATGGAGAAGAAGCGGATGCCGTAGCGTTCCTTGAGGCGAGCGGCGAGCGGAGCGACTTTGGCGACGGCTTCGATGAAGGGTTTGACCTGCGTGAGCTGGGAACCGATGTGCATCTGGAGGCCTTTGATTTCCAGATTCGGCATTTGTTCGTCGATGAGGGCGTAGAGGGCTTCGATGCGGTCGAAATCCACGCCGAATTTGTTTTCCGATTTGCCGGTGGTGATGTATTTGTGGGTGCCTGCCTCGATGTTGGGGTTGACCCGGACGGCGACAGGGGCCTTGATGCCCATGCTTCCGGCGATTTCGTCGATGGCGCGGAGTTCCGCTTCGGATTCGACGTTGAAGCAGTAGATTTCCTGTTCAAGCGCGTAGCGGATTTCTTCGGGTGTTTTGCCGACTCCGGCATAGGTGCACCTGCGGGGATCGCCTCCGGCCTGGACGACGCGCCAGAGTTCACCGCCCGAGACGATGTCGAAGCCTGCGCCTTCGCGGGCCATGAGGTTGAGAATGGCGAGGTTTGAACATGCTTTGACGGCATAGGATACTTCAGAGTCGAGCGGAGAGAGCGCCTGCTGCAATCCCTTGAAGTGGTCCAGAATGGTCTGTTTGCTGTAAACGTATGTCGGCGTGCCTACGGCTTCCGCTATGTCGCACAGGGGCGTGTTTTCGCAGTACAGCGTGCCGTTTTTGTAGCTGAATGTATGCATGTTCTGTTTTTTAGCTCTTGTGTGGGCCTTTGTCCGGTCCGTTGCCGGGATCGGCTGTGTAGGGGGGGATTTTGGGTAGCGGGATGGTTGTGGGAGGGTTGTCGATCATCATGGCAATCCACTTGAGGTCTTTCGAGTTTTCGAGCGCCAGTTTGACGAGTACGGAGATGGGGACGGCGAGAAGCATGCCGATGGGCCCCCAGATCCAGCCCCACAGGATGACGGAGAGGAGGACGACGCTGGTGGCGATGCCGAATTGCTTGCCGAGAAGGAGGGGTTCGATGCCGTTGCCGAGCATGAAGTTGATGACGATGTAGCCGAAGGCGACGATGACGGCATCCGAGATGCCTCCGATCAGCAGAGCGAGGAGGATGGGCGGTATGGCGGCTACGATGGAGCCGAAGGTGGGGATGAAGTTGAGAGCGAAGGCGACGATGCCCCAGAGCAGCGCGAAGCCTACATCCATGTATTTGCAGAGGCCCCAGGCGAGGATGCCCGTGGTGAGGCTGATGAGGGTTTTGATGACGAGGTAGCGCTGGATGCCTTGCAACGCATCGGCGAATTTCCGGATGTTCGGGCAGCCGCGCGAGGCGGTGATTTTGTCGACGTTGCTGCGGAAGCGGGGCGCTTCACCGAGGAAGAAGGTCATCAGGATGAGGACGAGGGTGGTGATGGCGATGAAGCCCAGAGCCTTGCCCATGATGGCGGTGGTGATGCTCATGATGACTCCGGCGCTGAGGATGTCCTGCGCGGAGCCGAGTTTTTCCTGAACGAAGGTGTCGAGCCCGTGGTCGCTCAGGAAGAGCATGAGGTCATTGTATTTGGTCTCGAAGAGCGGCTGGTAGGTGGTCTGGACTTCAATGCTGAGGTCTTTGGCAAGGAAGTTGATGAGGAAGCCGAGGCCGATGAGGAAGCCGAAGTCCACAAGGACGGTGAAGCAGACGGCCAGCCAGTGGGGAAAGTGCAGGTATTTGCGGAGGCTGACGGTGATGGGGTAGCTGGCAATGGCCAGGAAGCTGGCGAGGATGATGGGGACGATGATGTCCCGGGCGGCCTGCAGTCCGGCGAAGACGATAAAAGCGGCGGCTATGGTGACGAGTACTCGCCTGCCATCTCCGAGGGGTGTATTGGTGCAGGATGTCATCGCTTTGCCTGGAGGTCGGAAGTCGCCAGATTCTCCCAAAAGGCGGCGAGGAAAGCAAGGGTGAATACTTGCATGCCTGAAAAAAGAAGCTTTTTACGCTGAGGCCGGGCCGTGGCGGCGCATCAGCTTTTTTTGCAGAAGCTGTAGCCGAAGTCGGTGAGCTGGCGCATGAGGTCTTCGGCCAGCAGGATGATCTGGTGCGAGGTTTCCGCCGGGATCTGGTGCAACAGGCGGATGTCTTTCTGGATGCGGCGGAGCAGGGCCTCGATGCGGTGCGTGAGGACGGGCGGGTCGATGATGTTTTCCTGCGATTGTAGGATGGTGGCAAGGACGTGCGGGACGATGAAGCCGTGTACCCGCATGATTTCGCTGACGGTCGGGTTGGGTTCGCGGTCGCCGTTTTCGGAGTCTTCGAGCATGGTTTGCAGGGTGGTCTGGATTTCCTGCGTGAGGTTCGAGAGGCTTTCGAAGACGGGGTGGCGCATGGCTTCGCGGACGGCGTCCACTTCGCCCGGGAGCAGGAAGTCGAGGACTCCGGCATTGTGGAAGAAGTTGGATTCCGTCGGCCGCCCCGTTTCTTCGTCGCGGGCGAGTTCGGCCAGCCGGTCGGTGCGGTTCAGGACATAGGATTCGCGGACGAGGCCGTCGGCTTCCTGCCGGTATTTGTCGTGGACGGAGGGGTAGATGACGGCGGCGGCTTCGGCGCGTCGGAGTCTTCCGTCCCACGGGATGGAGGGCAGGGGGTCGTTTTCGTCGTCAAGGATGCCCGTGTAGGAGTTGATGAATTGCTGGACATGGCTTCTGTACATGTCCTGATTGCTCATGATCTGGGCGTATTCGTCCGTGGGCTCCATCTGCCACCGGTGTTCGCCGATGGTGAGTTCCATGGATGAGGATTCGATGAGGATTCGCCCTCCGTCGATGTCGAAGATTTCGAGCGAGAGGAGGTTGTGGCGGGCGCGTTTGTTGTCGAGGTCGCAGAGGCGGCGGGAGGCGGTGAAGTCTCCGAGGCACAGGTATTCGCCGCGCTGGCGGATGATTTCGAGGAAGGTTTGTTCCTTGTCTCGCAGGATGCCGGTATGGAGGGGGTTGGAGAATTCGAGGCGGCACCCGGCGAGGTCCCGCAGGCAGTCTCCTTCCAGAGTGAAGACGAGAGGTTCCTCCATTCCCACACAGGTAAGGGTGAGGGTGACGGTGCCGGGCGTGGTGTTGTCCACGATGCCGCTTTTGATGATGTGGGTAATGTCGGAGAGCATGGGTAGTTGGGGTTGAGGGGGATTAATGTGCTGTCGGGACCGGGAGTTTGGCGGCGAGGGCTTCGACGGCTTCCGGAGCTCCCATGAGCTCGACGACGGCGTCCCAACGGCCCTGTGTGAGGGCTTCGCGCGGTTCCTCCGGCATGGAGACGGGGATGCTGCCGAGTTCAGAAGAGAGCTGCATGCTGTTCAGATCGAGCGTCCAGACGGTGGCCGGGGCCTGTTCCGTCCAGGCGGTGACGCGGTTGATGTCTTCGCAGGAGGCTCGTACGCAGGGGAGGCCGATGCCCGTGCTGTTGCCGAAGAAGATTTCGGCGAAGGTTTCTGCGACGACAGCTTTGATACCCGAGCGTTTGATGGCTTGGGGTGCGTGTTCGCGAGACGAGCCGCAACCGAAGTTTTCACCGCCGAGGATGATGGATGCTCCCTTGAAGCGGGGATCGTCGATGGGATGGCCCTTGGAGGAGCCGTCTGCATTGAAGCGTTCGTCCCAGAACATGGTTCCGGCAAGTTCGTCGAAGGTGATGCACTTCAGGAAGCGGGCGGGGATGATGCGGTCGGTGTCCATATCCGCTCCGGGCACGGGTACTGCGGTGCCGGTAATGGTGTTGACGGGGTTGAGTGCCATAATTTGTTTGTGGTGTTCCTGTTAGTGAATGTTGAAGATTTCGCGTGCATCCGAGACTTTGCCTGTGAGTGCGGCGGCGGCTACCATGACGGGGCTCATGAGCAGGGTGCGGCCTGTGGGGCTGCCCTGGCGGCCCTTGAAGTTGCGGTTCGACGAGCTGGCGCAAACCTGGTCGCCGACGAGTTTGTCGGGGTTCATGGCAAGGCACATGGAACATCCGGCGAGGCGCCATTCGAAGCCCGCTTCGCGGAAGATGTCGGCGATGCCTTCCTCTTCGCATTGCTTGGCGGTCATTTGCGAACCCGGTACGGCGAGCGCCTTGATGCCGGGGGCGACTTTGCGGCCCTTGATGTAGTGGGCGACGGTGCGGAAGTCGGAGATGCGCCCGTTGGTGCAGGAGCCGATGAAGCAGACCTGCACCGGGAGGCCCTTGATGCGGCTGCCGGGTTCGAGCTTCATGTACTGGAGGGCTTCGACGGTGGCTTTGCGCGTGTCGGCATTGGCTGCATCGTCCGGGGAGGGAACGGTTTGGTCGATGCCGATGTTCTGGTCGGGAGAGATGCCCCAGGTAACGGTGGGTGCGATGTCTTCCGCAGAGATGGTGACGATG
Organism: Neoakkermansia glycaniphila; assembly: GCF_900097105.1. GTDB lineage: Bacteria > Verrucomicrobiota > Verrucomicrobiia > Verrucomicrobiales > Akkermansiaceae > Akkermansia > Akkermansia glycaniphila. The sequence continues at coordinate 2,138,477 of NZ_LT629973.1, forward strand.
TCGTCGTAAACGGCGTCCGGATCGGAAGCGAAGCTCTTCCAGCGGGCGACGGCTTCATCCCATGCCTGGCCGGTGGGGGCGAAGAGGCGGCCCTTGATGTATTCGAAGGTGGTTTCGTCCGGGTTGATGTAGCCGCAGCGCGCTGCGCCTTCGATGGCGAGGTTGCAGAGAGTGAGGCGTTCGTCCATGCTCATGGCGTCGATGGTGGAGCCGCCGAATTCGTAGGCGTAGCCGAGTCCGCCGTTGGCGCCGAGCAGGCCGATGATGTGGAGGGCCACGTCCTTGGCGGTGACGCCGGGCCGCAGTTTGCCTTCGACCCGTACGTTGCGGACTTTCAGGGGGGTCTGCGCGAGTGTCTGCGTAGCCAGTACGTCGCGCACCTGCGTGGTGCCGATGCCCATGGCGATGGAGCCGAACGCGCCGTGGGTGGCGGTGTGGGAATCGCCGCAGACGATGGTCATGCCGGGCTGGGTGATGCCGAGCTCGGGGCCGACCATGTGGACGATGCCCTGAAGGCCTGAAGGCATGTCGAACATGCGGATGCCGTTTTCAGCGCAGTTTTTGCGGATTTCGCGGAGCATGGCTTCCGCGCGTTCGTCGGCGAGGGGTTCGGACTGGTCGTCGGTCGGGATGATATGGTCCACCGTGGCGAATGTACGTTCGGGGTGGATGACTTTGAGCCCGAGATCGCGGAGCATGCCGAAGGCCTGCGGAGAGGTGACTTCGTGCATGAAATGCGTCGCAATGAAGAGTTGCGTGCGCCCGTCCGGCAGGATGCCGACTTTGTGCGCGTCCCAGACTTTTTGATATAATGTCTTGCCCATATCTACCGCATAGGATGGCCTGATTTTCGCTTTCCGTCAAGTGGTGAAGTCACACTCTTCTTCTTCTTCTGTGTCTTACAGAAGGTAGAGAGGCGGAGGAAGGCGGTTTGTCGCAATTTCTGCGTGACGGAGTGCGGCAGGTGTGGTTCAATAGGGCTATGTTCTATTCTCCTTACACATTGGTTCCTTGCGGAGCCCTGAGTGCGCGCTCTGCGGCGCAACCCCGGCATGGCGTGCTGTTGCGGAACGATGAAGGCGGTTATGGCTGCCTCCAGACATGGCCGGAGCTGGGAGACCCGACGCTGGACGAGGAGCTGGATGCGATCCGCGACGGCAAGCCGCTGCGCCTCGGAGCCCGCGCGTTGAAATGCGCGATGCTGGACGGCGAGGCCCGTGCGAAGAAGGTGAACATGTTCGACGGCTATACGGTGCCGCTCAGCCATGCGACTTTGCCCGTGAGCGCGACTCCCTTTATGGTGCACACCCTGCACCAGCGCGGCTTCCGTACGGGCAAATTGAAGCTTTTGCCGAATCTTCCGGCGACGATCGAGAAGCTGATGAACCTGGCTGCGATGGTGCCCGAATGGAAGTGGCGCCTCGATTTCAACGCGACGTTGACGCCGGAAGGTTCGCTCGAATTCTGGGACATGCTGCCGGAAGCAATGCGCAAGCGTATCGACTTCATTGAAGATCCGTGCCCCTATACGGTGGAATCGTGGCAGATGCTGCAGGATGCCGGCCTTCCGCTGGGTTACGATATCGGCTCTCCCGATGCAACCTGCGGCGTGCCCTGCTGCACGAGCAAGCCGATGATCCGCGTCGTCAAGCCCGCCCGCGACCGCACGACGGAAGGCGTGCCCGTCTTCACCTCTTACATGGATCACCCGCTGGGCCAGCTCTGGGCCGCATGGTGCGCCGCCCGCTACTACCACGGCAAGGATCCGAAGGATGTGCCCCTGTGCGGCCTTGTGACTCACCACGTATACCGAATGAACGATTTTTCGGAAGTTCTGGGCGCGGCGATCTATCCGTCCATCAACCTGCCGGGTGGTACGGGACTCGGGTTCGACGAGCTGCTGGCAGCGCAGGAGTGGAAAACCCTGTAAGCATCGCGCCATGCCGGGGAAATACGAATGGAGAAAGGCGGAGAAGGCCTTGTATCTGCCTTCCTGCCGACCAGCGCGGATCGACGTGCCTCCCTGCTCTTTCTTGATGATGGAAGGGCGCGGCGATCCGAACGGCCCGGAGTTTGCCTCTTGTGTGGAGATTCTGTACGCCCTGTCGTACGGCATCCGCATGTTGCCGAAAAAGGGCATCGTGCCTGAAGGGTATGTCGAATATGCAGTTTATCCCCTTGAAGCGACGTGGGTGAACCCGGAAGATGGTTCTGCGGCTTCATTGGCCGGCAAGGACTTTGTGTACACGGCCATGATTCGCCAGCCTGCATTCGTGACGCAGGGCCTGGTGGAGCAGGTCATGGAAATGGTGGCGGCGAAGAAGAAGCTGCCGCGCCTGGGGGAAGCCGTCTTCGATACGGTGGATGAAGGGCTGTGCGTGCAGATGATGCATACCGGCCCGTATGATGACGAACCGGCAAGTTTCGCCGCGATGGATGCTTTCTGCGCGGAAGAAGGATTGATTCGTACTTCCTCTCGGCACCGTGAGATTTATTTGTCTGACCCGAGGAAGACGGAGCCGTCCAAGTGGAAGACGGTGCTGCGCTACGGCGTAAGGGAAGCGTGAGCGGGCGCCTGCGCATTTACCGGGACGGTTCGGGCAGAATGTCCGTGTAAATGCCCGGTGTACTTCCTTCGATAGGCGTGGCGCCGACGCATTTCGCATAGAACTCCTGCGGGCCCACGCCGCCGATCACGGCATAGGCGTATCCCTGCGCGTAAAGATTTTCCAGGGCAGTGACGAGCAGGGCTTTGCCGAGTCCGTGCTGCCGGGTATCCGCGCCGACTCCCATCGGCCCGAGGAATCCTTTGGCCGTGACGTCGTAGCAGGCAAAGCCAAGAACGGTTTTGTCGCGGGTGGCGATGATGCAGGCAGCGGGCTGCCGGCTCATGGCGATTTTGAATTCGCTGACCCATTTCGGGCTGAAATGGGCGCCGATCCAGTCGGCGACGAGATGGCGTTCGTAAGGTGCGGCGCGGCGAATGAGGATGCCGTCTTCCTTGAGATGCGAGCGCAGATCGCTTACATCCGGAAGGTCGTACAGGCGCACGAGCATATCGATCATGGGTGGAGTGTATCGGCTGTTGAAAGTGTTTGTAAAAGAAAGGGCATCCGCGAAGGGATGCCCTTGAGGGAATGATGGTGCCGCTCGTTACTTCTTGGCTTCCGGCTTGTCGGCAGGTTTGTCAGCCGGTTTATCGGCAGGCTTGGCCTCGGCCGCAGGGGCTGCTGCCGGAGCGGCGGCGCCCTTCTGTTTTTCCAGAGAGTTGTAGTAATACTGGGCAAGCTGGTTCAGCTTGTCGTTCCTGGAACCGGGCGAGACTACATTGAGATAGATGTAGGCCAGAGCCGCGGCATCCTTGATGGCTTGCGGAGCTTTTTTCTTGTCGCTTTCCATCGGGGTATTGTTACCGTGCTTTTCGATGTAGGCGGCCGCTTCCGGCAGGAGGCTCAGGATGATGGCTGCACGACCCATGGCTTCAGCGGGGAGCTCCATGTAGCTGCCGTGGGAGGCGGCGATCGTGGTGCTGTAGGCGTCAATGGCTGCATTGGCCTTGACGACGTTGTCGCGGTTGCTCAGATCGGGTGAATCGCCGAGCTGGCCCTGATAGGCGCGGCCCATGGCGTATTGAAGCCAGCCAAGTTCAGTCAGCGTCAAGTTGTTTTTGTTGCTGCTCAGGATCTTGTTGCCGTTTTCGATGATGGCGTCCCACTGCTTGTCGGCAATGTTGCCGAGCAATTCGGCGACTTGGGCATGCAGCTTGTTTTCGGGCGTCAGGTCGGCGTTCGGAAGAGCGGCGGCGAGAGCCTTGACGGCGGCCCAGTCCTTCAGGCGGATCGCGGAGTCGATTTCCAGCAGGGCGGAGCGGACGCTCAGGTTGCCGGGGATGGACTGGACGATTTTATAGGCTGTTTTGACTTTGGCGAAGCCCTGCTGGGCCTGCTGGAGCTTTCCGGCACGGAAAGCATCCACGGCTTCGGCAAAGGACTTCGGCGTCGAGATGTAGAACGTCGTGCAATCGCTGATGCGGCCGCCGATCGGGCTGCCGACGGCATTGCCGTTGCGCATCTGCACGGCCGTGAAGTTGTTTTTGCCGGAAACGCCGGTGATCAGATATTGGCCGCCCGGGATGTTTCTGCCCTGAATGAGGGCGGGGATTCCCGCCTGCTGGGCCTGGGAGAGGCTGCAGGTGGCGGCGAGTGTCAGGATGATACCTTTCAGTGTGTTCATGATCGTACTTGAGGTAGGATATTCTTAGCGGTTCTTGTTGCGTTCCAGCTCGGCGTTGATACGGCGGCGTTCCTTGGCTTCGCTCTGGACGGAGGAGTCGGAACGGTACTGTTCGACGAGTTTTTCGACGGCGCGGAACTTATCCTGGTCGTCGCCGGACATCATGTCGAAGTTGCCTTTCATCTTGCGGATGAAGCCTTCGCCGAGGTCGTAGGCGAACAGTTTGTCGGACTTGGTAGTTCCCGAAGCCGGCTTGTTGCGCTTCCATGCGAGGATCATGGCTTTTTCGCAGGCCGGTGCCGAGACGCTGACGCGGGCAATATTGGTATTGTAGAGGTTGGCGTAGGTCAGGATGGCATTGTCGAGGTCGCCGAGGCCTTCGTAGGCTTCAGCCTGCATGTTGCTCATGGGAACGTTGTTCCGGTCGGAGGTCAGGTAATCCTGCGCTTCGGTGAGCGCTTCCTTGTAGCTGCCTTTTTGGAGCAGGAGCTTGACAAGCGTGGACTGTACTTCGCCGATGGCCCGGCGGTCCGGCACTTCCTGCTTGCGGGCATTTTCGAGAGCCTGCTGCATCATTTCCACTCCCTTGGCCACATCGCTTGCGCTGCTGCTGAGGCCGTAGGCGCGGGCCAGGCCGAGAGAGGCCTGTGCGCGGAATTCGGAATTCTTGTTGTCGGCCACTTTCTGGTAGTAGGTGATGGCGTCCAGGCGATCCTGCTCCTTGGCGGAGCGGTTGGGCGAGCTTTCGACCCCGGCGATGAGCTTGTCGCCTACCCATGTGCAGGCGTAGTCCGTCAAGTCGGCGGGTTTGAACTCGTCGCGCATGACGAAGAGGCTGCGGTCAACGGCCTGAGTCAGTTTCTGGCGATCGTTGTTGTATTTATCGACAGCCTGCTTGTCCTTCATGTCCTTGGGACGTGCGAGGTTGCTGCGCATGTTTTCGTATTCGCCGATGACTGCCATCATCAGGATGGAACGCAGGGTCTTGTTGTCGCGCGAAACGCCCGGGAAGTTGTCGAAGTGCTGCTTGACTTCGTCGGCGGAGAGTTCCTTGCCGTCCTGGAAGGTCTTGTAGCTTTCGATGAGTTCCTTGGTGTAGCTGCCGACGGCGCGTTCCACCTGCGGGTTGATGCGGTTCTGCTTCTGGGCGATGTTGGCTTCGCGGACGATCAGCTCCTGAAGGTGCTTGATCGCCTTGTCGAAGGCGGCCTTGTCCTTGTTGTTGAGCTGAAGGTCGATGACGCCCATTTGAAGGGAGAACGGGTGTCCTTCCATGTCGCATTCGGCCCAGAACTTGCTGCTGTATTCCTGAATCTTGGCCTTCTTGGCGGCGGCATCGTCTTCGGGCTTGGTGCCTTCGGCCGGCTTAAGGTCGTTCGTGTAGGAAGCGAGGTTGTAGAGGGCTTCACCGGCGGTCGCCTTGTTCTTTTTGGCGATGGCGGCTTCATAGCTCTTCTGGTAGGCGTCCAGTGCGCCGGGAACGTCGGGATCGCCCTTTTCAGGCTGCACCAGCAGGTTGCCTTTCATCAGGAGAGCCGGGGCCATGACGGCATGGTCGGGGTACGATTCGATGATGCGGTCGCAGAATTCGAGGGATTTGGCCTTGTCTCCTTCCTGACCGTGGATGTAGTAGTTATACACCTGATCGAAGAGGACGTTGGGCATGTACGGATCCTTGGGATCGGTGGTCGGGTATTTCTCCATGAAGGAGTTCAAGGTCTTGATGGCGTCCTCGATGTATCCGGTGCGGCTTTCGGCGGAACCCAGGAAGAACAGGGCAGGCTTGCTGTAGTTCGGGTGGTCCGGGAAATCCTTCAGGAAGGCTTTGGCCGGTTCGATGAGGTTGGCGAAGTATTTCCGGTTTTCCTGTCCGAGCTGGAAGTTGGCGGCAATTTGCACATAGGCGGCCATGGCGTAGTGCGGGTTCTTTGTGTCGCCTTGCAGCTGCGCGAGTACCTTGCCGGCCTGTTCGAGCGCTTCCGCAAATTTCCTGTCGGTGATGAGGCGTTCAAGCGAGAAGGCGCTGAGGTCCTTCTTGAACTTGGACTCGGGGAAGTCCTTCATGTGCTTGTTGATGATGACTTCGCCACGAGTGGGATCGATCTGGTATGTCGTCATCGCCAGCTGGAAGAGGTAGGTTTCGCGGTCTTCCATCTGGTTGTAGCGGTCTTCCAGCAGTTCGTAGGCGGCGCGGGCGGTGCGCATGGAGCCGTAGCCCTGATAGATGTTGGCCGTGCCGGCGAGGCTGAAGGCATCGAAGATTTTCTTGCCGGCGATCCATTCGTCGTACTTCTTGAGCGTGTTCTGGAGCTGGTCGACGTTGTAGCGTGCGCCGCCGTCCCTGATGGGAGCCTTGAGGGCGCCGAGGCTTTTCGTGATGCCGGATATTTCGCCCTTGATTTCCTGCATGGTGGGAATGAATCCGTACATGAGGAGGGCGAGTCGGTTGTAGTTGTTCGCCTTCTTCATGTCATTGGCCTGTGCGGCTTCGCGCCCCTTGTTGCCTGCTTCGACGGCGAGGTTGAGGATGGCGGGTACGTACATGGCGATGCGCGTTGCGCCGAGGTCAAGCACTTCGGGATGTTCGCTGAGTACATTGAAGGCTACTTCCGGACGATCGATGCGCATGGCCGTTTTGACCAGGTTGTTGACGCCTCCGACGACGTAGTTGTCAGGGATGGGTTCACCCTTGGTGGCCATTGATTTGCGCAGATACTCCATGCCTTTCTCAATGTCGGGCGTTTCCTTGGAGATGTAGCACTGCGACATGAGGTTGTGCACGATGGGCTGCGGGTTGGCATCGAGTTCGGCCTTGGGGCGTTGTCCCTTGCGGTTGAGGTACTCGGTGAAGAATTTCAGGGCGTCTTCATAGTTGCCGCGCTTGAACTCGGTTTCCCCCATTTTGTAGAGGGCGAGGAAGCGGAAGGGGTTTTTGACGATATCGCTGAATTCTTTGTCTTCGGCGCATTTTTCGAAAGCTTCGAGAGCGCCATCGTAGTTCACCTGGTCACCCTGGCCGATGTTGAGCAGGCATTCGCCTTTTTTGTAGTAGAACCAGCCGAGCTGGTTGCCGAATTGGGTGTAAAGACGAGTGCCGGGAGAGAATGCTTGGATGCACTTGTCGATTTCTTCCAGAGCCTTGGTCCAGTTTCTGGCTTCGATGAGTTTGACGACGGTTTGCTGGTAGTTGCCGGGGGCTTGCGCCTGACAGACCATGGGCGCCATGGCGGCTGCAATCGCAAGTACGGCAGAAGCGGAGGCTAGTGTGTGCATTGTCATGATTGTGTGTGGTTGATTGAAGTTGAAAGAAAGGTTTGAATGGGGCAGGGGAAGGTGGGTTACGCGGCTGCAGCCTGGTGGAGATCGGCGTATGTGGCTGAAGGATGAATCATGCCGGATGGAAGGTTTTCAGTGAAGCGGATTTTCTCGAAGGATGAAACGGTGCCGGAAATCCGGGAAACGGGCAGTTCCGTCTGCCGGGCGAAAATCCGGCATGGTGCCGTATCTGCATGCAGGTTGGACGGATGGCGGAAGCAAGCTGTTTTTTCCCCGGCTCCGGCAGTAGCCGCCGGAAGCATGCAGACCGGAATGGCAGGGGAAGTAGCTGTCATGGTTGTTGACGTGTTGGAAGTTGTCTTGACCGGAGTGAAGATGAATGGGCGTTTCGGTGGGGAGAGGGTATTTCGGAGAGGTAGCCGGGAGGTTTCGACTGAAAGGGGAGAGCTTGATCAGGGATCAAACCCTCCCCTCCCTGTGTCATTGTTTTACATTAGTTAGCTTCGTCGGCGACTTTGTTGAGGCCGACCGACTTGATGCCGGCTTCAGTCAAAGCTGCCATGACGTCCATGAGACGTTGATGTTTCGAATTCGGATCTGCATTCAGGAGGACGATGGCCTTGGCTTCGCCGCCAGCAGCATCGGCCGTGGATTTCAGTTCCTTCAGCTGTTCGACGAGTTGCGGACAACGGCGGATTTCCGAGTATTGCTGTTTTTGTTTCTCGGGATCGTAACCGGGATCGGGTGGCCCGACCTGAAGCTTGGTGTCGCCCTTGCCCCATTCGATGGAGCCGTCAGCCAGAATCTTGATGTTGCCCGGCTGGAGTTTGGGCGGCGTTACGCTGTTTGGTTGAGTTGCCGGTATTTCGATATCCAGCTTCCGTTCCTGCACGATGGTCGTTGCTACGAGGAAGTAGATGAGGAGAAGGAAACAGCAGTCAATCAGCGAGGAGATATCCAACACGGGATCCTCTTCGGGCGGAGCTTCGAATTTTTTATGTCTTGCCATGATGATTGATGATCGGTTTATTTGGTGGGCAGAGCTCCGAAGACGATGTTGGTGATACCGTTCTTGCCTGCCGCCGTAATGACCTTGTTGGTATATTTGTACGGGGCGGTCGCGTCACCGCGAATGTAGAGCCGGACTTCTTCGAATTCCTGTCCCTTCTCGTTTTTCTTTTTTTCCAGTTCTTCCTTGCGGGTTTTGAGGTATTCCTCAAGTTCCGCTTCATTGGAGAATCCCTTGCGTTCGTCCGATGCCCAGATGGTGCCTGCCGGATAGCTGCTGTCTTTCATCTTGTCCGGATTGAAGACGTTGACAACGATCAGGCCATTGGCTTTCTTGAGTTCATCGGAGGCTACTGCCGTCGGCATCTTGACATTCTTGTCTTTTTTGACGGTGATGGCTGTAGCATTGACCACGAAGAAGATGAGGAGAAGGAAACAACAGTCAATCATGGGCGACATGTCGACGCTGGCTTCTGTATCGTCAGCGGCCTTTAGTGCTTTTTTTCCCATAGTTTTGTTCCTATTAGTGTTCCTCCTGTCCGGTTTTCAGGTCGAACAGGAGTGGCGGTTTTCACCCTCCTGAGGAGATTTAGGCGAGACCTTCGGGGATGCGGGCAAGCTGGGCTTCAGCGTTGACCACGTTGATGGAGGTGTTGACCATTTCCTGCAACGTGTTGACGCATTCGGCTTCGCGGGCATTCGCAATACCCTTCTGGAAGAAGAAGCAGGGAATGGCGATAATGGCGATGATCAGACCCCAGAAGGTCGTGAGAAGCGCCACGGAGATGGAGCCTGCGAGCTGGGTCGGGTCGGCCTGACCGGATTCGGCGAGAATGGCGAAGGCGCCGACCATCCCCTGCACCGTACCGAAGAGTCCGAGCATCGGAGCGACCTGGCCGGAGAGGGCGAGCATGTTGATGTATTTCATCATGGTGCTGCGCTCGTTGGAGGTGAAGTCGGCGATGGAGTCTTCGATGGCGTCCTTGCCGAGGTCTTCGGGTCGCGTGGCGTCCACGTTCGGCAGGGCATAGGCGACAAGGCGGCCGAGGTAGGTCGGGCTGCTGGCGGCCATTTCAATGGCGGAGCGAACGCGGCATTCGCTCATCAGCTGCATGAGGTTGGCCTTGAGTTCGGCCGGGCAGTATTTTTCCTGCTTGAGGTTTGTTGCATTGAAGATAAGCAGAAAAATCACGAGCGCCAAGAGGAAGATGAGGGGAATCATGGTCCAACCACCATCAATGACCCATTGGTCGAGCATGTTTTTGGATTTGACGCTTTTCTCTGCAGCAAAGGCGGAGTTTGCGAGGAAGAGAGTCGCGGTTGCGGTGAGAGCGACTGCGCGGCGGCTGTAACGACGGATTGTTTTCATAATGTTATTTAATGCTGCTTGTGCAAAAATGACGGATTCCATTTAATCAGATTTTTCCGGGATGACAAGCATGTTTTGCAGGCTTTTTGATTTTTCTAGCCAATTGTGACGCTTTTGTGACAGAAAGCGGAGGAAAGGAGCGTATGGTGCAGTTTCCGGGAGGAAAGGCGATGGAAGATGTGCAGGAGTTGCCTGTGTTTTTCTTCTATTGTCAATTTTTTGTGAAGATGCGTTTTATGGGGAAATATTAAGGGCGGAGCAGATCGGGCATGTGCCGCCGCAGCCTCTTGCCGGACAATACTGCCTGCCGTAGAGGACGATGCGCAAGTGAAGGGCTCCCCATTCCCGGCGGGGGTAAAGTTTTTTCAGGTCGCGTTCGACTTGCTCGACGTTGGTGCCTTTGCTGAGTTTCCATTTCCGCGCAAGGCGATAGATGTGCGTGTCCACGGGGAAGGCCGGATGACCGTATGCCTGGTTCATGACGACGCTGGCCGTTTTGTGTCCGACGCCCGGCAGGGCTTCCAGTTCTTCAAAGGAGGAAGGGACGATGCCGCCATGCCGTTCTTCGATGATGCGCGAGGTTTCGACGATGGAGGCGGCTTTGCGTTCGGAGAGGCCGCATGTGGCAATGTAGGGCCTGACTTCTTCCGGGGTGAGCTGCGCCATTTGCCGGGGGGTGGATGCGCGGGCAAAGAGGGCGGGCGTGACCAGGTTGACGCGTGCATCCGTGCATTGGGCGGAGAGCATGACGGCGATGAGCAGGGTGTAGGCGTCTTTGTGCTGCAGGGGGATGTCCGGCGCGGGATAGAGTTCCGCCAATGTGGCTGAGACGATGGAGGCCCGTTCTTTGATGGTCATGGCAAGTGGTGTCGTGCGGACAAAAAAGCCGCCTCGTGAGGAGGCGGCTTTCGTTTTGGGTGGTTCTGGCCGTTATCGGCGCATGTTGGACAAGGGGCCCAGTTGTGCGTCGCCTTCGGCTTTCTGGATGGTGTTCCAGGGTTTCGTGTTCCCTTCCGTTCCTCTCGGTTCCACGACGACTCGTCCGTTGTCCGGTACGGTGCGCGGGGTACTCTGGCAGGAGGCGCAGAGGAGGATTCCCGTGGCGGCGATGAGGGCGGCGAATGTCGTTTTCATGGTTTGTCCGGCGGTTGGGTTGAGCCTGGTTCTTTAGTAGCCGTGAGGTTTGCGGCGGATGACGGTGTCGCCTACTTCGAGGCGAAGTCCCTGTGTGATTTTCTTCGGGTCGAAGTCGGCGATGACCTGGCCGTTTTCGATGCGCGTTACCTTGAGGGTGGCAATGGGCTGGCCGTCGCGGATGACGAGGAGGACGTGATCCGGGCCGAGGCCGATGCGGCTGTCCTGGCCGACGTTGACGACAACGTAGTTCCAATGGTTGTTGACGGCGGCGATGGAGTAGAGGTCTTCATTCTTGCGAAGGGTTTCGCGGTAGTCGGCCTGTTTGTCCTGCAGATCGGAAAGGTTGGTTTCTTCGCGGCTCGTTTTGGTTTTGGCTGCGGTGACGAGTGTGTCGAGTTCTTCCTTTTCGGCAATGAGGTTGGCGTTTTCCTGCTTGACCTGATCGACTTCAAGTTTGATGCGTTCGACCATTTCCTTGACGTTGGTCGTGCTGGAGATGTCGATGCCGTATTCGCGCATTTTGTCGTTGTACTTGTCGATTTCGTCCTGAATGGCTTTGATTTTGGCAAGTTCGGCTTTCAATGCTTCCTTGGCGGCTTCCAGGTTGCCTTCAGCGACTTGGAGGCGGCGGGCGGCTGCTTGGCAAAGAGTGCGGTTTTCCTGCATCGTGCGTTTGGCTTCCTTGCTGGCATCGATGCTCTTTTTACGTTCTTCGGCCGCTTTGTTCTGCTGGGCTTCGAGTTCTTTGCGAAGGGAGCGGAGGCCGCCGGCCTGGTCGTCCAGCACTTGTTCGCCTCCGCCGTGGGAGGCGACGATGAGGTCGTATTCCTTGCGTTGTTCAAGCGAGTAGTAGATCGCCGCTCCGCCGAGAATGCAGACAAGAAGTACCGTGATGAGTTGTGAGATTTTCATGGAAGTAAAGTGATCTTGGGAGTAAGTTACTTTTGCTTGCGGACGGAGACGACGCGATCACCGACGTGGATGCGTTCACCGGCGAGGAGGGTGCCGTACACGATGTCGGCTCCGGCTCGGTTGCTTTCGACGCTGGTGACGTTGAGCTCGGCGATTTTTTCATTGCCGCGCATGACTGCAAGGCGGGAACCCGATACGATGCCTTTGTTGGCTCCGCTGTCGATGATGACGAAGTTCAGGCTGGGATCGGAGGTGAGTACGCGAGCATCGACTTCAGGTTCGGAGATGCGGGAACGCTGGTCGGAGGCTTTCTTTTCAACGGCAAGGATGCGTTCGTTGAGTTGCTTGCTGCGGGTGGAGAGTTTGTCGCCCAAAGCACGGGCGTAGTCGTTTTCCTTCTTGATGCGATCGTTTTCCTGCTTCAAGCGGCCGACTTCTTCGATCATGTCCCGGATGGAGGCTTGTTGGCCGTTGAGCATCAGGGTGGCGAGAGCATCCTTGATTTCCTGATACTGGGCCTTGGTTTCTTCGGTCTGCGTGTTTACGCGAGCCGTTTCATCGTTGGTTTTGGCGGTTTCGCCGTCCAGACGATTGGTTTCCGCGATGTATTTTTGTGTTTCTTCGTCGAAGTATGTTTGACGAAGAATGGCATACGATTTTGTCGTAGCCTCGCGGGGAATGCTGTTTGCCGCTCGTTCGACGGCTTCCCATTGCAGGCGTTCGTAGCTTCTTTCCCCGTTGACGAGAGCTTGGTGATTTTTACAGTAAATAAAGGTTCCAAACAGGAAGAGGACGATGGATCCGATGGTTATTTTGCTCCACATGGCGTAAGATGAATAGTAGATTCGTAGCAGGTCGTCCTTATTTCTATATGAGTATCGGCCGTAATGCAATCTTAAAAATTGCTTTTCTCGTTTTTTTTGCCTTTTCGTGGTCATTTGTGCCTTTTTTTGCGATATTTTTTCTGTCTTTTTATGATGATAATTATTTTATGGTAAAAGATTAATATTTTTTATCATTTTTCTTAGCCATCCGAAGGGGGCGCAGTAGAGTCGGGCGCATTTTCGCGTTTTTTCAAGGCAAATTTTTCTTTTCAAAATTGTGACATGTGCGTGTTTTTTTATCTTTTTATTTTGGTTGAAGCCGGTTTTTTTCTCGTTGAATGTACGATGGATGGCAATTCGGCGTTTGCTCTTGACGAGTTGCTCTTTTTTCAGGTAGTGTCGGGCATGCGTGTTTTGCGTTTTTGGCTTGTTCGTGTGGTGTTGCCGCTGTGTGCGGCTCTGGTTGTGGGGGGCTGCATGATTTCCCAATGCAGCGGTCCGGAGCATGCCGGCAGGCTTGAGGTGAAGGATGGTTTGCCCGCGAGGCTGGAGAAGCATGTGAGGTTTTTATCGGAGGATTGCCATCCGAGGTCGGTGGGTTTCCCGGCGAATCAGGAGA